>CAYWMV010000085.1:0-8719 GCA_964459055.1 uncultured Ignavibacteriaceae bacterium
GAAATCCAGATTGACCACGGAGTTATTTCCGAATGCGGACGGTCAAGACGAACATAAAGCCCGTTAAATTTTTCAGGGAAAATCACGACGTTCCTGTAATCCGCTTCCGTAATTAATACAACCCTTTCAACTTTTTTAAAGTCGCGGGTTTTTGCAAGCCCTATCCTTACACCATACCTTGAATAAGCACTGTAAGTAATCAGGTATTCACCGTCTATAAATGTAATCCTCGGGTCTTCAACTCCGTACTCTTCATACAATTTAAATTCACCTTCAACTGAAGGAATCATAAACGGTTCAGGACGCACTTTGAAATCATAACCGTTATTTCCTTCAGCAATTCCTATAATACTTCGTCCGTTTAGAAGATGCGAGCGGAAAAGCAGAATATATTTATTCCCGAATTTAACCGCACCTGCATTGTGAACAGTTGCAACTTCATAAGGTACATCGCCTTTTGTAAGTATCGGATTACCCGGATAACGTTTTATAACAGGCATAAAAATTGTCTTCAGTTTTAAAAGTCTTTTCAAAAATTATTTACTTCTCATATTCATACTCATGCTCAAATGCATTTAATAATGTCAGGTGTGAGATTAAATATGAGATTGTACTTTCCGCACCCTGGTTTCTGTTCAGTCCGTATTCCTCAAGTCCGTCATTACAGCCGCCGCTTTCATAATCATAAACAGGAATACTCAGTTCATTTTTACCCATATACCACATATGAGATATGAACATTTTATCGAGATATGTTTTGTCCTTAGTTACTTCATAAGCCTTGAAGAAAAGCAGGACCATTCCCATCACATCAATTGACTGCTGGGCGAATTCGGCACAGACTTGACCTTTACGAAACCATCCTCTGCTGCCAACAGGTTTCAGGTATCCGCCTTTCATTGTTACACTTTCAAGGAATTTCGCTGACTCAACTGCAACTTTGAGAACTTTATCGTCAATAAATACTTCAGCCGAATGGAATAATGAAAGGGGCAATATTGCATTATCGTAAGTTAAAATATTTTCAAACCACTTCCAGTCATCCGATTTTTCTGAATCATAAACATTTATTAATTTGTATGTCAGTTCATACATAATATCTTTTATTGTCCCGTCTTCCGGAAAACGTTTCAGATAATACGACATACCGAGAATTGTATTGGCAATCCCCCTCAGATGTTTCAGGTTCCGGAAAAACTGCACAGATTTATTAAAAATATCCAGTGCTAACTGATGATAAGAATCTTTCGGAAATTTATAGATAAGGTAACCCAGAGCCCATATAGTCCTGCCGAAAGCATCTTCAGAGCCGATTTCGTCAAGGTAGTTTCTGCTGAAACTTAAAAAATTTCTGAACGAACCGTCTTCATTCTGCATATAATTTATAAAACTCAGATAGACAGGCATAAGATGAACAGTATCTTCGGTTTTATTTTTATTATGAGCCATCGCCGTCATTAAAAGTGCCCTTGCATTATCATCGAGGCAATATCCCTCCTTCAGATTCGGAATTCCGTATTTCGCATGCTGGACTATACCTGTATCATCTGTAAGACGTTTAATATGTGCAAGAGTAAAATCAGGTAAAAGATAGGGGTCAAGGATTGTCCTCTTTTCTTTTTGAATGAACCTGAAACCGTCCATAGCCGACTTTGCCACCTTTATATATTTTGCACCGATTTTCGGCCACTTAAGTTTATTTCCGTATTCGACTGCCGCTTCCCGCAATTGTTCAATTTTAGCGGGATTGTCAAGTAAATCATTCAGAATATTTGAAAGTTGTTCGTGATTATGAAAATCAAACAGAATGCCCCTTCCGTCGGCGAGCAATTCCTGTGCGTGCCAGTAAGGAGTTGAAATCACGGCAGTCCCTGCACCGATGGCATAAGATAATGTACCGCTTGTTATCTGGGCTTCATTCAGATAAGGCGTTATATAAATATCCGCCGCATATAAATACTCCATCAGTAATTCTTCGGGTACAAAATTTTTATAAAAGTAGATATAGTCTTCGAGTCCGTAATCTTTTACCAGCCGCAAAAGATATTCGCGGTATTCTTCCCCGTTCCTGCTTAATACTTTCGGATGTGTATTCCCCAGAACTATATATAAAATATTTTTGTGCTTCTCTACAACTTTCGGTAAAGCTTTTATAACTGTTTCGATTCCTTTATTGCGGCTTAATAATCCAAAAGTAAATAAAGCCGTTTTATTTGAAAAGTTAAATTTTTCACGAGCAGTTTCCCTGTGAAAAACCTTCCCGACAGGTACACCGTGCTCAATAAATTCAATTTTCTCTCCGGGAATATTGTAAATTTCAATAAGGAATTTAACCGCCTTTTTGCTCATTACAATAACTTTATAAGCCTTGCTGCTTAGTTCCTGAACTATAACCTTCTGAATGTAAGAAGGCTCCCTTATAACCGTGTGAAAAGTGACAATCAGCGGAATTTCGATTCTGCTTATAAGTGACAGAACATATACTCCGCTTTCACCTCCGAAAATTCCAAATTCATGTTCAAGGACACAAACATCTGCTTTATTGTAATTAATAAATTTTGCCGCACTGACATAGTCTCTTTGTTTATTCTGGTTAACAACAAAAGATACTTCGGGCGGATATTTATAATCTTGTTCGTTGTCGCTTACCGCAATTACGTAAAGATTCGGGAATAAGTCATTATAACCGAAGTTTTCCGCAACAGATTTGACGAGGTTATGAGTAAAAGTTCCTATCCCGCATTTTTGCGGTGGATATGTGCCTATAAATGCGAATTTCATAAAAATATATATAAATGATAATTATTATTAATTTACGTGAAAAACCTGCTAAATACAAGATTAATATCAATTTTCCCTGTTCTTAAAATAATCGGGGTTTAAGCGCAGAAATAAGACATAATGTTATTAATTCATTTTGCTCTGTAAAATAGACTCAATACCAGGACTAATACTTTTACAGGTAAGAATCTACAATTATTTACTTACTCCGGCTTTGATGATTAAACCGTTGTTGTCGTAAATTTTTTGCCGCTGTTCTTGCATAATAATTTCACGACGGCTCTTGCAGATGTTGCCGCCGAGGGAATACCGCCGCCGGGAGATGTCCAGTGTCCCGCCATATAAAAATCCGATAATCCTTTCAACGATTTCGGTAATTGCACCGTCATACTTTTTTTTGTAAGCAGCCAGCCTTCGTATGAGCCGCGGTAATTTCCCGTGTAGCGCCTGAAAGTTACGGGCGTTGCCACATCCACTTCTCTTACGTGCGATTTGAAATCGGGATAAAGTTTGGTAATGCCATCAATTATTTCATTCGCGATTCTTTCCTTTTCCTGAATGTATGCGGTCTTGTCTTTATATAATTCCGTCCAGAAATCGTAATCGGTAGCAATCGAAATATGAAATGCAGTTGTGTTATTTGCGGAAAGCGAAGGGTCGAAACCTTTATGAGTAAGACTGATGTATTCAACTTCTTTGTTCGCAATCAGAACGGGTTTATCGAGAGGGAACGTAATGTAGTAAGGTTCTTTTTTGTAATCGCCTTCAACACCGATTGATATGTAAAGCAGCGGAGGAAAGGGCTCGAGTGTTTTGTATGCACTGTCGAGTTTCTTATTTACATATAATCCGTCAAGCCATTCGTAAATTGTTGTGTGCCCGTCTGCAGCGGAAATAACCGCGTCGCCTTTGATTTCTGTTCCGTTACTCAATTTTATTCCCGATGCTTTATTATTTTCAGTGAGAATTTTTGTAACTTCGGATTTGTAATATATTTTTCCTCCGAGCGATAAATATCTCTGTTCTATTGATTTCGCAAGCGGAATAGAACCGCCCATCACATACTGTGCATCGCGGCTTCCCATATATGCAAGCGTCCATAAAAGAAATACGACAGACATATCGTGCCAGTCGAAAGCAAGCCTTATAAGTTCACCGAGTTTTTTACTCCTGAATTTTTCCGCAAATCCGGAAACAGGCATCGAGTACTTCCGGAACCTGTAAAACATAGGAATCATTTTGAATATAGTAAAGAATCCGTAATCAACAGGGATTTTCATTTTCATAAACCATCTAATGTCTTTCACGATTTTACCGATAAATCTGTCATCCTCTTTTGAATATTCCAGCATCTGCTCTTTGAACCTGTCAGGATTTGTGAATGTAATAAACTCATTTCCATCCTTATCAATAACTTTGTTGAAGTAATCAAAGTCGTAAAATTTTTTCCCTTTGACAACACCGAGTTCCTCCCACATTCTGTACATCGGGTTAGATGGAGAAGTACCTACAAGCCAGTGCAGACATCCGTCAAAGGTAAAATTTTTTCTGTGCCAGCCCGTGCATAATCCACCGGGCATATCGTGCATTTCATAAATTTCAGACTGAAACCCATTCATCTGACAATAACAGCCTGCGGAGAGTCCCGCGATACCGCCCCCGATTATTATTATTTTATTCATTTCCCTTATTTTATTTTCTCTGCAAAATTAAACACAGACCTGCTAATATTTGTTAAACAGGTCTGCATATAATGTTCATTTTAAAATTGGAATTATTTTATTCAGAGTTGAGCATTCAGTTTTTCGGTAATTACGCCTTTCGAGGCAGCGCCTACAATCTGGTCAACAACCTGACCGCCTTTGAAAATAAGCAGTGTAGGAATGCTTCTGATACCGAATTTGGAAGCAACGCCGGGATTATTATCAACATCGAGTTTCCCGATTTTTGCTTTTCCCTGATATTCGGCGGCTAACTCTTCAACTATGGGCGCAATCATCCTGCAGGGACCGCACCAGACTGCCCAGAAATCAACGAGGACGGGCACATCGGAAGATTCAACTTCCGCAGCAAAATTTGCATCTGTAAATTCAAGTGGGTGCATAATATTTATTTTAGTTTAAAAAAATTCTTTTCGGGTTTTTATAATTTAACTTAATTTTATATTATTTTCGCCTAATAAATTTTTCAGATTTTCGAGCACCTCCGTACTCGGTCTGATTCTGTATTCGTGTGACTTGTATAATTTTCTCGTACCGTTATCGGAAACAAGGAAATAAAGGTAACACGTTCCGGGATTATTTTCCGCTATCACTTTTATCTCTTCGAGTAATTTATCATCCGCATCGAATAAATTCAGATTTACAACAACATTCTTTGCGAGTTTCTCCTGAAATTTTTCAATCGGCATAATATTTTCTACCAGAAGTTTAATTTTATCGCCGTTTTCCTCCGCTTTCCCTTCAACGAAAACGAGATTGCTTTCTTTAAACAATGCCTGTTTCGTTTCATAAAGGCTGCTGAAAGCAACGCATTCGCCGGAACCGTAGAAATCAACCAAATTAAATATAACAAATTTTTTTCCTTTTTTCGAATCCTTTACCTGAAGATTGCTAATAACACCGCACATCTTTACCGTACCGATTTTATCAAAATCAATTTCGCTGACTTCTTCACCGAAATTAAGTGTTATGAAATTTTCGATTAAATCTCTGTACTTGTCAAGCGGATGACCCGTCAGATAAAAACCTATGGCATCTTTTTCGTTATTAAACTTTTCTGTTTCCGTAAATTCATCGTAATCCTGCATCTCGAAATTCAAATATTTGCTCGAAGAATTTTCCGATACTCCGAAAAGCATTTCCTGCCCTTTCGACTGCGGTTTGTCTTTATATCGCTGGGCAAAGAGAGTTGCCCTTTCGAGGTTCAGAAACAGTTTTCTCCTGTTCGGCTCAATAATGTCGAAAGTTCCTGCAAATATCAGATATTCGAGCGTTTTTCTGTTAACAAGTCTGAGGTCAACTCTTACAAGGAAATCAATGAAGTCGGCAAAAATTCCGTTCGCTTCTCTTTCCTTTATTATTGTATCAACCGCTTTCACACCGACGTTTTTTATTGCACTTAATCCGAATAAAATTTCACCTCCGTTTTGTCCGTAATTAACTCTGAATCCCGTGTATCCCGAGTTAATGTCGGGAGGACGGAGTTTAATATTCATTTTCTTGCATTCGTCGGCAAGAAGCCATAATTCAGTTTCGTCATCTTTTCTGCCTTCCATCGAAACCGCAAGAAATTCAAGCGGATAATGGGCTTTCAGATAAGCGGTATAAAATGCAAGTATTGAATATGCAACTCCGTGCGATTTGTTAAATCCGTAATCGGCAAAACTTTTTATCAATTCATATATCCGCTGGGCAGTTACTTTCGGCACTCCGTTATCAACCGCACCTTTTATAAAATCACCTTCGATTTCCGCCATTTTTTTCTGAATTTTCTTTCCCATTGCCTTGCGCATATTATCCGCCTGCGCCATTGAAAATCCCGCAACTTCCCTCGCAATCTGCATTACCTGCTCCTGATATACGATTATTCCGTAAGTCTCCTTCAGTGCATTTTCCATTTTCGGATGGAGGTATTTTATTCTTTCCTTCCCGAATCTTTTGTTTATAAAATCGGGAATGAGTTTCATCGGACCCGGTCTGTATAAAGCGTTCATTGCGGCAAGGTCGTTGATGTTTTTGGGCTTCAATTTCGAAAGCCATTCCCTCATTTTACTTTTCGAAAACTGAAATATACCGATTGTTGAACCGCCTGAGAAAAGTTCGTAAGTTTTTTCGTCATCAAGCGGAATTGTTTCGGGAGTCAGATTCAGATTATATTTTTCATTGACCAGTTTTAATGTTCTGCTTATTACTTTAAGTTCCTTTAATCCGAGAAAATCTATCTTTATCATTCCCGCATCTTCAAGTCTGTTCATATCAAACTGCGTACAGAATACATTATCTTCTCCGGTAACTTTGGACAACGGCACGTAATCCGTTACGTCAGACGGCGCAATTACGATTCCGGAAGCGTGTATTGAAGAATTCTTGTTCAGATTTTCAAGAAGACTTGCATAGTCGAAAAGATTTTTTTTCTCGAGTTTTTTATTCGGATCGCCGGTCTTGAAATACTTACTGAAATCCGGAACTTCCTTCATGCATTCCGCGAGAGGTTTAACTTTACCGAAAAGAATTGGCACCATTTTGGTAAGGTCATTAATTTCCTGATAGGGAAACTGCAATACTCTGCCGACATCTTTCAGCACTCCGCGGGGAGCAAGTTTGTTGAAAGTAACAATCTGGGCAACGGAACTGTCGCCGTATTTTTCCTTTGCATACTGAATTACTTCATCACGTCTGTCATCCTGAAAATCAATATCTATATCCGGCATTGATATTCTTTCGGGATTAAGAAATCTTTCAAAAAGCAAATCGTATTCAAGAGGGTTGACATTGGTAATTCCGATACAATAACAGACAAGCGAACCTGCGGCACTGCCCCTGCCCGGACCGACAAGTATTCCCCTGCTCTTTGCGGTATTAATAAAGTCCTGAACAATCAGAAAATAACCTGAAAATTTCATCTTGGAAATCACCGATAATTCATATTTTAATCTTTCAATTGCCTCTTCCGTTACGGGATTGAATTTTTTATAAAGTCCTTCGTAAGCAAGTTTTTCAAGATATTTATCAAAAGAAAAAAATTTTATTTCCTCCGCATCTGCATTCCCGGGGGGGTGTGTTACAACATTGAATGGATTGACTTTTAAAAATTCCCTGACTTCGTTTTCGGGAATCGGAAATTCAGGCATGAAATTACGGGCAGTGTCGAGTTCAAGACTGCATTTCTCTGTTACCTCAATAGTTGATTTGATTGCTTCTGGAAAGTCTTTGAACAAATCGCACATCTCCTTTACGGATTTAAAATATATCTGGTCAGTGCCGTATCTTAAATCAGTCGTTATTCTGGAGAAGTCAATATTCTTATTCTGCTTTGCGCTTATGTGCAGATATATGTTGTGTGCAATTGCGTGCTCGTGTTTCAGATAATGAACATCATTGGTAGCGATTAATTTCAGTCCGTATTTCTTTGCGATTAAGGGCATTTCTTTAAGAACCTTCTTCTCGCTTTCAAGCGTGAGGTGGTTCTGCAATTCAAGATAAAAATCCTCGCCGAAGATGTCCTTATATATACCCGCCATTTCGTAAGCCTTTTCAAGATTATTTCTCACTATGTAAGCGGATATTACACCGCCTGCACAGGCGGATAATGCTACGACACCTTTGTTGTATTTTCCGAGTACTTCAAGATCAATACGCGGTTTATAATAAAAACCTTCAAGATGGCCGATTGAATTTAACTTGATAAGATTTTTATATCCCTCTTCGTTCTTTGCAAGAAGTACAAGATGAGCGTAATTAATATTGGCAACTGAAAGTCCGTCTGTATTGTCCGTGCCGATTTCATCTTCGTCAATATCGGAAAATTCCTTTGATGATTTTTTGCCTTTTTCAAAACGCGATGATGCCTGGGCAACGTATGCTTCAAATCCTATAATCGGTTTGACATTTTCCCGTTTGCATTTATTGTAAAACTCCATAGCACCGTACATTACTCCGTGGTCGGTCAGTGCAACGGCGGGCATTTTATTTTCAACCGCTGCATTTACGAGTCCGTCTATCGTGCAGATAGCGTCAAGAAGCGAGTAATGTGAATGATTATGAAGATGTACAAATTCAGGCATTCAAAAAATAAATTAAAGGATTTTTATATAAGATAAATATTAAATCTTAAATAAAAAATTACAATTGAAAATTTTAAGCATTGACTTTAAAAAAGTTAAAAGTTCATAAAGTTCATAAAGGTACTGTATTAAATAACAAGAGCAAAAAAACAT
>CAYWMV010000086.1:0-8683 GCA_964459055.1 uncultured Ignavibacteriaceae bacterium
CATCATCTTTAAGGATAACATAAGGACCGCTGCCCGGAATAAAATCATATTTATATTTTTCGAGGTAATCACTGCCTGAAATATTCCCGATATAGTGAGCGGGCAGAATTCTGAGGGCACAGGCAAAATAGAGGAAATTCCTCCAGTCTAAATCTTTTGCCTTAACCCTGAGCAGGTATTTACTTTCGGCAACGGGCAATTCATAATTTCCGAAAAGAATATTTTCATAGGGTGACAGAATTTCAGGATTAGTAATCAGTTTCCAGGTTGCGATAACGTCTTCCGAAGTAACGGGTTTTCCGTCTGCAAATCTTGCATCGGGATTAATACGGAATCTGAAAGTTTTTCCATCCTCAAGAATCTGCCAGTGAGTAGCGAGACCGGGCACATATTTATTATTAACAGGGTCTAAATTCAGGAGTGTTTCATAGAGCATAGATTCCACCATACTATTGAAAGCGGTATTAGCATCCTTGCCAATATTTCTCAAAGTGAGAGGGAAGTCATTAACGGAAGTAGTAATACTGCCGCCTTTAACCGCAATATCATCACCCGCCGTATTGTAAGTAAGATTAGTTGACCAGCCTTCACCCCTGAAGCCGTTTCCGCCGAGATTCGGAGGAACATTTTTATCAGCGCCCGGCGGGACATCGAAAGATTTAATCGAAACGGGTTTAGTATCAATCAGACCTGATTTATCACTTTTACCGCAGCCGCCTGAAAAAAGGGCAACCAGAGTAACAAACAGAATAACAAACTGAATTTTTCCCGTCCTCATTGCAATTATTTTTTAAATTTAACTGTTACAATTATCATAAATTAAGAAAAAAATAAGGATTAATCTATGAAACTAATAAGAACCATATCATTAATATTTTTAACAACATTATTCAGTTGCAATACCGAAGCACAGAATACATCACTGCAACTTACGGATGCATTTCCGGCGCTGACATTTGAAAAGCCGGTTCATCTCACGCACAGCGGCGACAACACGAACAGGATATTTGTAGTTGAGCAGACGGGATACATTAAAGTATTTCCGAACGACTCGAACGTAAGTACATCACAGATGAACATATTCCTGAACATATCGAACAAGATATCATCATCGGCGGGAGAGGAAGGACTGCTTGGACTTGCGTTTCATCCGAACTATTCATCGAACGGATATTTTTATGTGAATTACACTTCACCCAATCCTCTGAAAACAATCATATCAAGATTCAGTGTAAATCCGGGCAATCCGAACAAGGCGGATTCTCTGAGTGAATACATACTTCTGACAATAGACCAGCCCTATTCAAATCACAACGGAGGAACGGTTATGTTCGGACTTGACGGATACCTTTACATAGGAATGGGCGACGGCGGTTCAGGCGGCGACCCGCAGAACTACGCACAGAATCTGCAGTCTCTGCTGGGGAAATTTCTGCGAATTGACGTGAACAGCACATCGCCGGGAAAGAATTACGCGATACCTCCGTCGAATCCGTTTTACAACAATCCGTCAGCAGGCAGAGAAGAGATATATGCATACGGATTAAGGAATCCGTGGAAATTCTCGCAGGACCCTGTAACGGGATTAATATATGCGGCAGATGTGGGGCAGAATTTATATGAAGAAATAGACATAATAACGAGCGGCGGAAATTACGGCTGGCGTGTAATGGAAGGATTCAACTGTTACAATCCGCCTACCGGGTGCGACACAACGGGAAAAATTTTACCGATAAAGGTTTATGACCACAGCCAGGGTGACTGCTCGGTAACAGGCGGTTATGTTTACAGGGGACAAAGGAGACCGGAGTTGACAGGTGCATATATTTACGCAGATTACTGTTCGGGGAGAATATGGATGCTGAGATATGTCAACGGAAACGTAACGGCGGATTCTTTGCTGATTGATTCACCGTATTTCATTACATCATTCGGAGTTGACCAGAGTAATGAATTATACATAATACATCAGACGACACCGGCAAAGATAATGAGATTCAGCAAAAACACATCAATCGGGATAAGCGGGAAGAATAATATCGTACCGGAAAAATATTCTTTAGAACAAAATTATCCGAATCCGTTTAATCCTTCGACAAAAATTGAATTTGGTATTCCAAAATATTCCACTGTTTCGTTAAAAATTTTTAATACAGCAGGTCAGCTTGTAAAGACGCTGATAAATACAAATTTGCAGGCGGGTGAATATTCAATTCAATGGAACGGGAATGACGAGAGCGGAATTACAGTGTCAAGCGGAATATATTTTTATTCGCTTTCGGCAGATGATTACAGTGAAACGAAAAGGCTTGTGCTGTTAAAGTAACAAGTTTAGAAAGTTTTTTCTGCGGCAGATTTAATTAATATGATATATCTTTGCAATAGATATGTCACCCCTAACGGGGTTAAAATATTACGATATTCAATTGCTATAAATATACCACCCCTAACGGGGTTAAAAACCCGCGTAGCGGGTGAAATATTTATAGAAAAAATAAAAAAAATTAACCCGCGTAGCGGGTGAAACCAACACAGTTATAAATGTGTCACCCCTAACGGGGTTAAAAAATTAATATATTCAATTGCTATAAATATACCACCCCTAACGGGGTTTAAAACCCGCGAAGCGGGTGAAATATTTATTGAAAAAATTAAAAAAAGAATAACCCCGACGAGCCGGGGTGACACCAACATATCAATAATGTGCAATACATTAGGTGATTTATTTTAAGAAAACAGGTATCATATAAGATAATTTTTATATAAAAAAAAATAATTTTTTGGGGTGTGTTCAAAAAGGGCAAAAATCAACGGTAAATATTCCGGATTTTGTGTTTTTATAAATTACTGTTTTATCAATAAATATGTAAATATACGTAGAAAAATTTACCGTAATTTACGGTAACCAAAACACCCAAAACAGTTTTTCTTCATAATTCAATCTATATATTTTTGTATAGAATGAATAAGATAACAATAAATATCAACCCGACAGACAGGAAATACGAAGTAGAAATAAAAGAAAATATTTCCTTAAGGATAGACAAGATAATAAAGAATTCCGGCAAGGAATGGGGCGTTAACATTGACTCTCCTGAAATCGGCTTACTGGGATTCGGTGTGACCTGCAGTAACGGGAAGACATACTTCATCAACGACAACACGATAATATTAAAGCACAAAAATTTATTTCAGGTTTACAACGATGAAAAGAAAGAAGCGAACGAGTTCATAATGAAACTTTTGAGCAAGACTCATTTTCACATATTAAGATATTACATAGAAGTTAAGAAGTACGGTGAAAAAGCAGGATACAGCAAAGTTATTTAATAATGAAAAAAAATTAAATTTTAATAATATGGATTACAATAAAATGAAATGGTTTTTTAAATGTCCGGTTTGCGGAGAGTGGGAAGAGACACAGTGGATAAAACGGAATTGTCTTTACGAGTGCCCCACAATGAAGAAAATATACTATCCCCCGTCTCCGTTAGAGCAGATAGACGCTTACGTTGACACAAAGCACTATCCCCGGGAAATCGAGGAAGCCGTTATAAAACTTAAAGGTCGTATTTGTACTGCACCTGACTGCAGAAATCATTACACTCTTTTAATCCACAAAGTACCTTTGAGCAAGGGCGGTACTACCAGTGTCGAAAATCTTATTCCTGTATGTTATGAACATGCTATTACTTTCAGCGAGGACGAATATAATCTGTCGTATATCTTTCAGTATTTCAAAAACGCATAAAAATGATGTGCACTAATATATATAATAATTCTGTTCTTTCTCAATTAAAACACCGGAGGTTTTGCAACCGGGGTTACATCAATTTTGCCATCCTGATAATAAGTTATCTTGAACCATTGTCCGTCTATGCAGGTATATTCAACGTGGTCAACAGGAGCGCAGACAGTAACCTGACCGGAAGCAGCCGGAGCAGCATTAACGGTACCCGTAAATGAAGAGAGGAGAACGATAACTAAAGTAACTAAAATGACAATAAATTTTTTCATAATAATAATTATTTAATTTTATGTAAAAATAGTATAAACAGAATGCAGAAAAAAACTGAACTTTTAAAAATATTTACCGTGAAAACGATGGTTTTTAGCAGTATATTCATTATAAACTTGAATTTATTAATTATTTATTTTATTATTACTTTACCATAAGACAATGAAAAAGTCAGGTATTTTAAACTTAATATACAATTTAACGGGCGAGGAAGTCGAAGAAATAAGATTATTCCTCAAATCACCCGTATTCGTCCGCAAGCAGGTCTTATGCAATTTCTTTGAGATGATTGTGGAAGAGAGGTACCGGTTCATTGAATTCAGTTACATTGAGGTTATAGAATACCTCGCACGTAACTTTAACTACAGTCCCGGAACAGTAAAGAAACAATTAACTTACCTCAATATTGAACTGAAGAAATTCCTTAAAGTAAAGGAAAATTTAAGCGACGAAATCAATGCCGAGAATAACATAAACAAGTATTTTCTGAAAAGAGGGCTTCATTCTCTTCTGCATTCGAATCTCGTTCACACCGACACAAAAATATTCAATCGCAGGGAAATTGACGAAAAATTGTTCCTGAATTCATATAATCATACTATAAACCAGTTCAATTACCTTACGAACGTATTAAGCGCCGCGAATTCAAAAAATACAGAAAAACGCATTGAAACTCTCAACAGTTCGCTTGAAGACATAATATTATATACGATAATACAGTTAACCAGTGCATACATCAACTATTCATTCCTGAATGTTAACATCGGACAATCCGGAAAAATTAATTTCCCGATTGACCTTGACGGAATATACAAATTTGTATCCAAATCCGGATTATTTAAAAAAGGCAGCAGGAACACGGATACATATAATTTATACAACAGTATGTATTATGCATTTCTCGTATTTAACGACAAAAACCATTATTTAAAATACAAAAGCGAGGTTTTCAATTTAACAGGGCATTTAAGCAAAGAACTTGCACGATTTCACTATGATGTTTTAATAAACTACTGCATTATGAAACAGCGCACAGGGGAAGAATACGAATTTTACATAAACGAGGAAGTAAAACTGCTGTATCAATACACGGCAAACAATTACTTTAAAGAGAATGCATATGAATATTTATCTCCATATACATTCAGAAA
The DNA here is from genome assembly GCA_964459055.1 of uncultured Ignavibacteriaceae bacterium. GTDB lineage: Bacteria > Bacteroidota > Ignavibacteria > Tepidaquicellales > Tepidaquicellaceae > Tepidaquicella. Next base: position 5,170 of record CAYWMV010000086.1, read on the forward strand.
CTTTATCGTCACCGCATTTTACGTAGGCAATTATGATTTACTCAAGGCATTTATAGACGAGAATTCCACGAAATTAAAGCCGTCGGATTATATGAATTTCGTCAATTACGGGCTGGCTTATTTTTACCTCGGCATAGGAGATTACAGGAAGGCACTTAAATGTGTCGCAAAAATCAGTCTCCCGAAATTTGTATATAAATTCGACATCATCAACATACAGATAAGATTATATTTCGAACTGGGGCATTACGAAGTTGTCAGTGACATTGCACACAATTACAGGGCACAGGTAATCAAGGACAAAATTCTGACAAAAGCGGATAAAGAACAATTATTTGTAATGTTGCGATTCCTGAACAAACTTCTTCAGATACAAAACAGCGTAGATTTTGAGAAGCAGTACAACCTCGCGTTTTATCTTAGAAAGAGTATGGAGAAAATCCCTGCATTCGGTTTAAGAAAATGGCTGTTCCAGAAAACCGATGCCGTAATCGAACAATACAAGACCAGAAAAGCATCGTCATATTAGAAATACCGGGTTTTAGAATTGTACGGAGTGTAATTTGTAACACACTCATTGTTTAAATAAGCGTAAAAACTAACAGTGAGATGACAAAAAGAAAAGGAGCGGGAAAGAAAGAAAATTTTCAATTGACATTACCGGGTGCAAAAATGATTAATACAATAATTTCATTATTGTTTATCATATTTTATTTTTATATTTACGGAAAAAGTTCAATTTCAATACTAAGAATATATCAGGCAAAATGATTTCAGGTCTTGCGGAGGAATTCGCTTTAAGCGGACATACCGGAAAATACGAGATAAGTAATGATTTTTTTAATGACAGACATCTGTCCGCGATGACAGGTCTCCAACCCTTCAAAGAGTTCCTCCGATGCAATTGTCTAACAGAATTTATAGTTATGCTTTCATTAAATATTTTACGGGATAGGATATATTTTTATAAGATGAGTGCGGGAGGATATACGGAAACAAAAAAACTAATTTTGACAAAGTAATATAAATAAGATATGAAATACTTTTTAATAATAACATTTCTATTAGTTTCATCACTCGTTCTGGCACAGCCGCAGTGGGTGATTTATACACAGTTTAATTCAGGATTGCCAAGCAGCATGGTAACAAGTATATTAATAGACAGTAATAATGTAAAGTGGATAACTACAACAAACGGATTTGTTAGATTACAAGACACTACATGGACCGTGTATGATACGACTAACTCAGGTTTAACTTCAAATATTTGTGGTTCAGTTAAAAAAGATAAAAGAAATAATATTTGGTTAGGTTGCTCTGGAAAGGGTCTTGTTAAATTTGACGGAGTAAACTGGACGATATATAATAACGAAAATACAGGATTTCCGATTAATAATACAGGTGTAGGTGATGTTGACGATAATAATAACAAATGGATTGGAGGAGCAGGATTATTTAAATTCAATGATACAAACTGGGTATGGTATAATACCGGTAATTCAGGTCTGCCTACCAATGAAACAAAATGTGTCTTTGTAAAAAATAATATTGTATGGGTCGGTACTTATATGGGAGGGGTAGCAAAGTTTGATGGAGTAAACTGGACAGTATATAATACTCTTAATTCAGGCGTACCAAGCAATTGGGTTAGAATGATAACATCGGATTTACAAAATAATTTATGGTTTGCAACATTTTTTGGAGGATTGGCAAAATATAACGAATCGCAAAATATATGGACAGTTTATAATACAACTAATTCCGGTATTCATGATAATAATTTATATTCCGTATATGTAGACAATAATAATGTAAAATGGATAGGTGGATGGGGATTAGCAATTTATAATGATACAACATGGCAGATATTTTCTTATCCTTTTATTGGGGATATATTCAACTTTTCAAAGGATATGTATGGTAATATGTGGATTTGTTCAGCAGGCGGTTTATATGTTTACAATCCGGCAGGAGTTGTCGGAGTTGAAAATAATACGACAGTTATTAGTGAAAATTATATATTTATTCAAAACTATCCAAATCCGTTTAACAGTGAAACAAAAATTAAGTATCAAGTAGCAAGACAAGGAGAGACTTTAGGTAACAATAAATATGTTTCTTTAAAAATATACGATATTCTTGGAAAAGAAATATCTACGCTTGTAAATAAGAAACAGGATATTGGAGAGTATGAAGTCAGTTTTAATGGAATAAATTTAGCCGGCGGAATTTATTTTGCCGTTCTAAAAATAGATACAAAAGTGAAGGTTCATAAAATTGTATTACAAAAATAAAATTATAGAGGCAGAATATACGGAAACAAAATAATTTGTTTTTATAAAATAAAAAATATATAAAAATGAAAAAATTATTATTAATAATATTTCTAATATTTTCAGTGTTAGTTCAGGCACAGCCGCAGTGGATAAACTATAATCCTAATAATTCAGGACTTCCGGGATGGACAGTAATGGAAATTGTTATTGACAGCACAAATACAAAATGGATTGCTACAAATAACGGACTTGCAAGATTCAGCAATAATGTATGGACTGTTTGGGATACAAATAATTCTCCGATACCAAACAATTTTATTCAATCAATTGTCAAGGATAAGGAAAATAAAATCTGGATTGCAACAAGGAACAAAGGTATTCTGAAATTTGACGGAATAAACTGGACATTTTATTATTACACTAATTTTGGATATCCTTTGCTTGCTATAAACCGACTCAGGATTGACAATAATAATACACTGTGGGCATGCAGTCAGACATTAGGCATACTGAAGTTTTACAGAAGTTTGAATAAATGGATAAGATATTATACCGGTAATTCGGGGCTTCCGGATAATTCAGTAACAGATGTAAAATTTGAGGGAAATATTAAATGGATAGGAACAGTAATGGGAGGGATTGCAAGATTTGACGATACGAGTTGGACAATATATAATATGTATAATACACCGTTGCAGAGCAATTTTATAGAGGGGGTAGGAATAGACAATTATAACAACAAATGGTTTTGTACAAGGTTCGGAGGAGTTGCAAAATTTAATTCGACTCAAAACCAATGGGCGGTATATACTTCAACTAATTCAGGACTTCCCTGGAATAATACATATTCAATTTATTTTGATGAAATTAATACAAAATGGATAGGAATATCAGGTGGTGGTTTTGTTACATTTAATGACACTAATTGGATTTATTTTCCCGACTCAAATTATGCTACAGCGAATGACTTTAAGAAAGATAGGTATGGAAATATATGGATATGTGAAGAGGGTTTGACAGTGTACAATCCTAATGGAATAGTAAATGTTAGGGAAAATAGTATTATTTTACCAGAAGATTTTTATTTATTTCAGAACTATCCTAATCCCTTCAATTCTTATACAAAAATCAAGTACTATGTTAACAAGGAAGATAATATTATTCTTGCGATATATGATATTAAAGGTAGAAAAATTAAAACTTTGAAAAATATCAGGGAAAAAAGAGGTGAATATGAA
>CAYWMV010000087.1:0-8636 GCA_964459055.1 uncultured Ignavibacteriaceae bacterium
TTTGTTTCTAAAGGACAAATAAAGAATCCTTTGCGAACGTCTCGCATTTTCGGTTATTTCATTTAACATTTTACAATGAATGTGTTCCGTGTTTTTCCGTGTCCATCCGTGAATCTAATGCGTAATGAATGCTCCGCGATATTCCGCTATTCCGCGTATTCCGCGGTCAAAATTCGTAATTCTTGACTTGTCACTCTAAACTTGTCACTTTTCTTTTTTAGGCAACGTAGTTACCAAACCTTTGTAGAAAACTCAAAAATACTCCTTCCCAAGCTCCGGCTTGGGAAGGTTTTTCCTGTTTTTCACTCCAAAACTCATCCGATGAATCCGTATAGAAAAATTTAATGCATATTTTCCGGCCCACGACTTTCAGTCTTGGGAATTCAAATGAAAACAGTTGACTTTAACCGTTTCTCTGTTTACTAAAGGTCAAATAGAGTAATCTTAAATATTTTTCAGAATATTTACATTTTTCTCTAATCCTGCAATATTTAAACGGTCAGATTTCTTGAATCTATAATCGGATTTCGGAAATGCCGTGAACGTTTCTTTACCTTCCTCCACGGATTTTATTGCCAGTATTTCTATTCCAAAATTCTTCCTTATTTCAAGTTCTGCGATATTCTTGCCTATAAATATTTCTGGGACAGGTATTTCAGTTGCAATGTACCCGATTTGAAATGTAATTTGACTTTCCTTGCTTTTTACTTTTATACTGCTTGTCAGTTTCGAGACTAATTCTATTCTTTCCGTCTCTTTTAAATATTGATTGTGAATATCAGATGACCATATTATTCCTATTAATTTTTTTTCTTCTCGGTTATTAATAACTGGTATTCCGTTAATCCCGTGTACCTTCATCCTTTCAATTGCTGTCAGTCCGTTATCGTCAGGAACTAATGGAATAACTTTCGAATTCATTATATCCTTTGCAATTATAAGTTCGCTTAGTTGCTCCCTGTGTTTGAATAAATGAAGAAAATCTATTATTGTTATTACTCCTTCGTAAATACCTTCAGAATTTATTACTGGTAAAACCTGATTTGAATATCTTACCGATTTGTCAATAATATCCTCTAAATTATCGTTTATATTTATCGAAACTGAATCTTTCCTGTATATGTCTTTGATTAATAATGACTCCATTACATTTATCTCTATTCCGTCTTTAATATTTATGTTCCGGAGTACAAGTTTTAATGTGTAAATGGATTCACGCGATAACTTAGCAGATACCAGTGTGCTGATTACACATACTATTACAAGAGGTAATATTATCTGATAATTTGCTGTCATTTCAAATACAATGATAAATGCAGTAATTGGAGCCCTTGTTGTGCCGGCTACCAGTCCCGCCATCGCTACTAATGCGTATGCACCGTTGTTTGCTGTGATTTCCGGAAAGAAAATATTTAGTATTCCTCCGAACATGCTGCCGAGCATCGCTCCCATGAAAAGTGAAGGGGCAAATATTCCGCCTGAACTCCCGGAACCGAGTGTTACTGATGTGGCAATGATTTTTATAAATATTAATATGAATGACGTAAATATCAGGATTTTACCTTGAAGTGCTAAGTTCATCGAATCATAACTCATTCCTAATACTTGTGGAAAAAATATCCCTATCCCGCCTAATATCAGTCCCCCTATCGCGGGTTTTATATATCCGGGAATTTTTAGTTTTTCATCAAATAGTTCTTCGGAAAAATATAGCGTTTTTATGAAAAAGAATGATACTATTCCTGCTGCTAATCCTAATAATGAATAAAATATTAATTCGTACGGAGATACCAGAGAATATTGAGGAGTAATAAATGCCGCAAAATTACCTTCTATGTTTCTGGATATTGTTGTTGAAATTACTGATGCAATTGCTACGGGAATCAGTTTGTCGGCGGAAAAATCCATTAATAGTAATTCAAGTGCGAATAATATCCCCGCTATTGGTGCATTGAATGCAGCCGCTATCCCTGCTGCTGCACCGCAGGCTACTAACGTTTTCATTCTGCGGACTGGGGAATTTGATATCTGTCCGACCGTTGAACCTATGCTTGAACCTATTTGTATTATTGGTCCCTCTCTTCCCGCTGCGCCGCCCGTGCCTATTGTTATTGATGAAGCTAATGCCTTTATTAATGCAACTCGGGACCTTATCCTTCCGCCTTTCTGTATCATCGCTGCCATTACCTCCGGTACTCCGTGTCCTTTTGCCTCGGGTGCTAAAAAATATATTATCGGTCCTACTATTAGTCCTCCGATTGCAGGTACTATTAGTTTGTAATACCAGGGAAGAGCAATTAGATTTTCTAATAACGTCAGATTGCCCGGAAATGATGTATCAGATATCCACTCTATTAACATTCTTATGCCGACTGCCGCAAATCCTGCTATCGTTCCTATTATTATAGCAAGAAATATCATGTAAAGATTTTCACTTTGCTGTAATCTTATATTCGTTTTATCAATACCGGATAATCGCATCTGCTTATTATTATGTTGTTATGTGTTTGAAAAATTATTGATTATTCATTTCTTTTGCCTTATGTGCCTTTTCTCCTTGTGTATCGCTTCTGCCTTTTTTATTAATTCTTCGGGTGGATTTCCAAATGGTTTGCAGTATCTGTATAGTTCCTTTATCAGATTTATGACTTCATCCGAATGTTGAATCCGTTTTGCCTTCATTTCATTCAGATATGTTTCGTGTGAGAATATATCATCCCATTTTATTCCGAAATACTCGAATAGAATTTTTTCTCTGACTTTTAAAAAACCGGGATTGCATTCTTTTGTTCGCTTTATGTTTCTTAATGTGTGTGTCATCCCTCTTGCATCAGCCCATCTTTCATCGTATGGCGCAAAATCACAGTACGAGTCTGCCCAGTCATAAATCAGTTCGAATAATTTTTCCCATCTGCTTATTATCGCGTCCCATTTTATTATTTCTGGCTTGTATTTCCATTCAATCCTGTTTCGTGTTAATTCAAATTCAAGTGAATCCGGAACACCGAAATGTGCTTTCGATGAAAGTGTGTCAAATGTTTCAAGAATTTCTCTGTGCATTTTCTCTTCTGTCGGACGGAAAAATCTCACTGAAAATTCAATGTCTTTTATTATTCCGTCCCGTGTCACAGTGCTTCCCTCAAGCGCTTTGTTTAATCCTTTTTCTTCACATATTCTCAAAAATACAGGATATGTAATTCCTGAATTCGCAAGTTCAATTACTTGCTTTATCGGAAAAATTAGTTTTTCTGAATCGGGTTTCCCTTCGAGTTGCTTGATTGCGTCTTCATAAGATTTCTTCGCCTGTGCCATTAACTTTTCATCACCTGCGTCGGATGAATAATCTTTCTTTGCGATTTCCGATAAACATTCTCCGTATGCTGTGCTGAATTTCATGAATAATCCTTCGGTTGTAAGTTTCGCACTGAATGCGGAAAAATCATTCATTTCGTTTGCCAGTTGCTCCATTCGTTCGAGAGTTGTTTTGACAGTTTCAAAAGAATCGCCTGTTGCGTTTTTTTCACACAATTCTTTGTACATGTTTCTGAATGTTCCGAGCATTGAGTCCGATAAATTTTTATCTATTGCCATTATATTCCTCTGTATTTTTTAAATTGTTCAATGCGTTTCTCTGTTGTTTCGTCGGATACCGGAATTAGTCTCCTGTGCCTTTCTTCGGATATTAAATCAAAATCAAAAGTCCAGTCCGGTTTCCAGTTTCTTGCGTTGGGAATTATTTCTTTTTCCCATGTCTCCCTGCCCTGTACAAGTGCTTCTGTTATATAGTTGTTTAAATCCTGCTTCCATTCTTCGGGAACTTCCGCTGTTTGCCATACCTCTATGTTTTCAAGCATCGGAAAATCTGAATAGAAAATATCGGTAAAAAGGTCAACCGATATTTCAATGCTCACCTCCGATTCTATCTCGTTCGATTTTTGGATTAATTCGGTTTCGGTTTGTATCGAATCGAGAATTTCAAGTATTCTGCTCGGCGCCTTTAACCTTATGAATTCTTTTATCTCTTCAAAGTGCTTTTTTCTTGCCGTTTCTTTGTCCTTTACTAAGGCAATTGCATTTTTCACTGCAAGATTTTTTTCGTTTAAAACTTTTCGGAATTCTTCTAAAGATGTTGCGCTCGCAATCGCTTCATATAAGTCCTTTTCTGTCTTATATGAATTTTCGTACATTGGGTTTCCTTCATATTTGAGCATGCGTGATTTGTAATATTCGGTGTACTCTTTGTGTCTTGTGTCCATTGTTGTTGATTAATGTTTATTTTTTAATTAAGAATATTTATCGGTTGTACTCTTATTAATTCAGTCATTGCGGATTTTTGTTATCAATAATCTAAAAAAATATTTTTTTCTATACAAGAGAATCTGAAAATAATTTATCTGTTCATCTCATCCGGCGAACTTCACGAAGATCCCGTATGAACGAAGTGAATCGGGATTCATCCGATGAGTCTGAATTCCAAATATCTTTGTTTATCTTTCTCATCCGACAGCTTGTCCCGAGTCCTCGGGAAACTTGTTCATCGGATGAGTCCCCAAAACCCTGTGTCCATAAGTGTTTTTCCGTGTCCATCCATTTTATGACGCACAAACCTTATTTCATCTCATCCCATGAGCGAAGCTCATCGGATGAGTCCCCAAAGCAGAATCCGAAAACTAACGGATTAATTGAAAATTTTCAAAATTATTATGCAAATTCAATCACTGACACTATCCCTTCCCTAAACACGTAATAATTGAATTCAAAATTCATAATTACCTCCCCAGCCCGTCCAGATACTCCTTCCTCTTCATCAATGTATCTTTGTCTTCCTCCCTGTCCGGGTCCGGCACACAGCAATCAACGGGACATACCTCCGCACACTGCGGCTTTTCATGAAACCCTACGCATTCCGTGCATTTGTCCGGTACAATGTAAAAAAACTCGTTCGAAAAAAATCCCTTCTGCCCTGATGGTGATTCGTCTCCATCCCCGTATTCCTTTCCGCCTAACGACCAGCTCGCTCCGCCCTCGTATATCGCTGTGTTCGGACATTCGGGCTCGCATGCCCCGCAATTTATACACTCTGATGTTATTTTTATCGCCATTTTATTCTCCGTTCTTTATAATTATTACATTTTCTGAAATAAATTAGTTCCTATTTCATCCGCTTTATTACTACTATCGTCTTGTCGTCTGAATATTTTCCGTTTGCTCCGAATTTCTGTACTTCATCTAATATGTTGTGGCATATATCCTTCGCACTTAAATCTTGGTATTTTTTTATCGCTTCCTTTAATCTTGCCTCTCCGTAAAATTCAAATTTCGGATTTGCCGCCTCTACTATTCCGTCCGTGTAAAGTACTACTAAATCGTTTTTATCTATGTTGAAATATTCTGTGACATAGTTCTGATTAGATGAAGGTCCGAGCACGGGTCCCGTTGATTTTAATTCCGTTATCTCGCCGCTTTTTGAACTGTAATGATACGGGGAATTGTGTCCCGCATTGATGTAAACGCATAACCCCTTCTTGTCTTTGAATAATTCGCAGTAAAATAATGTCAGAAATCGCTCGTATGGAAATGTGTCGTACACTAAATTGTTTATTTTTCTTATTAAGGATGTGTTTGATACGTCGTAACTGACACCCATCTTTAATGCACCCGATACGTATAGCGCCTGTGCCGCCGCCGATACGCCCTTCGATGCTGCATCCGCTATTACTACCGCTATCTTGTAATCGTCTCCGCCTGATAAGTAGTCAAAGAAGTCTCCCCCTACAATTTTTTCCGGTAGCGATACTCCGAATAATTCGTAATTGCCGAATTTTAATTCGTGCTCTGGTAATATGTTCTTCTGTATCTCACTCGCTTTCTCTAATTCTTCTAAACTTTCTTTCTGCTTCGTTTCGAGTTTTTTTGCGCGCATTACCGTGCTTAACGTTACGCTTATTATGTTCAGCGAATTTAAAAATTCTTCGTTCGGCTCTGTGCCGTTCATCGCTATTAAATATTTGTATAGATAAAAATATTTTCCCGTTTCGTCGTATATCTTGTATCGGTCGCCTACTCCCGCTGCGGAGTATATGTATATCCCCCTGTCTATTAAGTATTCGTCCGTCTCGTATGCTATGAATGCCCTCCGCTGTCCGAATGTCTTGAATACAGGGTAATTCTTTACCTCGAGTTTGTAGTTCGGCTCTATCGTAGATACTTCGCCTAATTGTGCTATTAATCTGTATGACGCTCTGTCATTGTCAATTTCCCATAACCTGCCGCCGACTATGTCTATTGAATCTATGCTGATTATCTTCTCTATTACGTGCTTGAGAAAGTCTTCGTTCTTCTCTATCGAAGGCGCCTCTTTTATTATGCTTTCAAGTGTTTTGTAAAGTTTTCTCTGTTCCATTATCTCGGTATTATTTTTAATTTGTTTCTGTCTAAATGTATTTTGCCTAATGCTGCGCAAAATGTGAATATTACTGATATGCAGTATATCCACAAAAATGCTATGACTAATGCCGTGAATGCCCCGTATATCATGCTGTAATCCGTTATACCTATTATGTAAAATGTGAAAAAATATTTGAATATTTCAAAAAATACTGCCGCTAAAAATGTTGAGAATATTAGCGTCTTCCTCGGTGTCTTGAAATGCGGTATCCGGCTGTATAAAAATAAGAATAGTAAATATGAGAACATGAAACTGATTAATAATGCAATCAGATTCTCAAATCCCGTGAAATCAAATTCTATTCCGAAAAATTCTGACCTTAATGTTATGATTTGTTTGAATGAAGTTATTATGAAACTGATTAGAAAAAATATTATGGATATGAAAACAAAAATGAAATCTCTGATTTTTCCGTAAAAGAAACTTTTCTCGTCTTTGAAATGGTATGCCTTGTTTAATACGTCCCGCATTGATGAAAATAATCCGCTCGATGTCCAGAGCAGTCCGCCTATGCCGATTAATCCCGTTATTAATGTGTTCTGCGTCAATTGCTGTACCCTTAGCAAAACCTCGTTTATGAATTTTGTCTGCATCTGCGGCGGTAATGGGACAAGTTGTTTCAATTGTTCGTCTATGTATGTCGCAACTTCCGCTCTGTCAAGGTATATTCCGACAAATGTCAGTAATATCAGTGAAAATGGAATTAAACTGAATAAAAAATTGAATGCTACTCCCGAGGATAATGTCCATAAAACATCATCCGTTACTCGCTTGAATAGATTTATTAAATAATGTTTTATTATTAAAAATATTCTGAAAAATCTCCGTTTTGTGAATTTGCTCATCTCGTTTTAATATTCAAGTTTTCCTGCTGTTTTTTCAATTTCTTGTAATATGTTGCTGTTGAAAATAATGTCGTAAATTTTTTCAATCTCGTCGCTGATGATTACATCGTTCTCGATTGGACTGATATGCTTTCTTATTATGTCATATCCTTTCTTTATCCCGATTCCCGGCTTCAGCGGTTTTAAAAATTCAAGCGCCTGTGAGGCACATAAGAACTCTATTGCGACTATCTTTTTCACGTTGTTTACCACTTCAAGACATTTCCTTGCCGATATTGAACCCATTGAATTATGGTCTTCCTGACTTGCACTCGTTGGTATTGAATCTACTGATGCAGGATGGCATAATACCTTGTTCTCGCTTACTAACGCCGCCGCCGTGTATTGCGATATCATTAATCCTGAATTGAGTCCGCCGTTCTTTATTAAAAATCTCGGTAATCCGCTTAGTGTTCCGTCCGTTAATCTGTATATCCGCCTCTCCGATATGTTCCCTATTTCGCTTATCGCTATCGCTAAATAATCCGCCGCTAATGCTAATGGCTCACCGTGGAAATTACCGCCCTCGATGTGCTCTCCTGTCTCGGGAAATATCAGTGGATTGTCAGTCGCTGAATTTATTTCAGTCTCAAGTACAGCCTTTACAAAATTAATCGTGTCTTTTACTGCTCCGTGTACCTGCGGAACACACCTCGTCGAATATGCATCCTGTACTTTGTCGCAGTCAATGTGCGATTTCATTATTTCGCTGTTTTTTAATATCTTTCTTAAGTTCCTTGCTGTCTTTATTTGTCCCGGATGTGGTCGTACCTTCTGCAGTCTGTCGCTGTATGCCTTGTCCGTGCCCTTTAATGCTTCTAAGGAAAATCCCGCCGCTATGTCTGACATCTTTGCTAAGTAAATGCTTTCGCTTAATGACTTGCATAAATATCCCGACATCATCTGCGTCCCGTTCGTCAGTGCCAGTCCCTCTTTTGCGGATAATCTTATCGGTTTTAATCCCGCAAGTCTTAACGCATTATCAGCCTTCATTGTCTTTCCCTTGTACTGACATTTACCCTCACCTATTAACACTAAACTTAAATGCGATAAGGGTGACAAATCTCCTGAACTCCCGACTGACCCCTGCGAGGGTATGACAGGTATTATGTCACTGTTGAAAATTTTTATCAAAAATTGTAATAACTCTAACCTCACCCCCGAATGTCCCTTCGCAAGTGAGTTTATTCTGAATAATAACATCAGTTTCACGATTTCTGGCGGTATCTGGCACCCTACTCCCGCTGAATGTGACATAAGTAGGTTTATTTGTAACTTTTCTGTGTCTTTCTGTCCTATTCTGA
>CAYWMV010000088.1:0-8520 GCA_964459055.1 uncultured Ignavibacteriaceae bacterium
TTTAAAACTTTATGAACTTTATGAACTTTATGAACTTTATGAACTTTATGAACTTGCCACTTTCCTGTACACTTCAATCCCTTTTTCGGAAAACATCATTTTAAAATTATTTTCGAAATCCTTATTCCCTTTCATCGCCGCACATATTTTATCGTTAGGAGCATCAGTGTAAATAATCACCCATTCGACAAAGTAAGACGGATATTTCATTGCAAGTTCACCTAAATAAGGCGTATGAAATGTAATCCTGTCCCGTAAATTTATTCCTGTCCACGGATGCAAAGCAAAAATAGTATTATCGTAAAGAATTTTACCGTCTTCGTAATTATCTTCCAGGTATTCCGATAAATCTATGCTTGCCTGACTGTATGAATATTTTGCTTCGGCAAGTGACGGAATGCTGTACGGAAAATTGTATAGGAATGTTATCTGCTGTATAAATATTCCAGCAAACAGTAATATTAAAATTTGCTTGCGCCATTTAAGTTTCTTCAGCAGTAAAACGATGTATCCCGAAAAAACTGCAACTGCAGGAAACATATACAGTCCGTATCTGCTGTTAAAATATCCTTCCGGTTCCGATGACGGATGCTCGATGATTACCTGTCCTTTGAATAATAATATCAATGATGTCGGGAGTGCTATCAATAATGCATAGGGAACGAATGTTTTCGTGTCAAATTTATTTTTTATGAAATAGTAAATAACGCCCGCAATGCCGAGCACAAAATACAAATTTCCCGAGTAGTACAGAACCGAATATAAATACACTTTTGCCGATAGCAGGAAATTATTTTTTGTGAGCAGTCTTCCGGCTTCTTCGTAATATGTCAACTGATGCAGCGTAGAAAATTTCCCCCTGGAAAATTCGAGTGCATCGCCGTAATAAACATAATTATGCAGGAACCACCAGATTATAATTAAAACCGGAAGAGCGGAATATATGGCAAGATTTTTTATGTACGGTTTTTTATTAAAAAAGGATATAACACCGACTATTATGAATGTTCCGGCAAGAACAGCCCATGCATCATATCTTGAGCAGGCTCCGAGTGCAAGGAATATTGACGAATATATTAAATGTTTGATTTTGAAATCCCGTGCCCAGAGAAGAAGGTAGTAAAAATTCCCGGCTGTTAAAAGCAGGTACAACTGCTCCGTCATTGCAGTAGTCTGAAAGTAAAGTATGTTATAATTTAAAATGAAAATTACAAAACCTGTCCAGGTTGCTGTTACATCTTTCGTCAGTTCTTTCAGAGAAAGAAAAATCAGTATTGCACAGAATACGAATGCCGGAAAATTTATGATACTTGCCGCAAGACCTGTTTCATAAAGATAATCAATGTATGCAAACGGCATTAAAAGAAAATTCGGAAAGGGGAGCCATACAGTTCCAATCTGATTTATTATTCCCGGTTCAAGTGAATCGAAGAATCTCCGTGCCGCTTCCATTCTGAATATTGAATCCCTGTATGCATAATTGTAGTCGAATGCGTATGATAATATCTGTGCAATAAGCCCTGCTATTATTGCCGTTAATAATGCATAATTTAAGTGAAATCTTTTTTCTGTGTCTGTTGTCATCGGGTATTTATTAGTCCTTGATATAGATTTTCACAACAAGATGCTCCCACGTGTTCTGCTCACTTATGAAATATTGTATTAAATTGTCAAGCCATCCGGTATGCCCGCTGAAGATTTTATACATCGGAGTGTCGTCGTCCCTGACCGTAAGAGTATTTAACGAATCGAGCAGTCTGATATTCGGTTGTGACTCTATAAATTTCAGAAGAACCGGCTCTCCGCCAAAAGGCGAGGTTTCAAGATATTTCTCCCATACTATAAGCGCCCTCGGATATTTCTCGATGGACTCTTTGCTTATGGTCTGAAATTTGTCCCTGCCGGTTGCCGGCTCGTCCATTGCATTTGCAATCTGATGAACTGCGCTTATTACTACGTAATCGGGATATTTTTCTCTCTGAAGTTCGGCTATCTTTTCGGCAAATTTTTCAATTTCGTATTTTTTGTGATAAGGTGTCGAAAAGGGTCCCGTTATGTACATAAGTAACATAATCAAAACAGCCATAGCAATGTAAATATTTTTTTTCCCGCTGAATCTGCCGAAGAAGTATTCAAAGCCAAGTACGGAAATCAGACCGAATGCGGGACCGACAGTGGCAACATACCTGAGTTGTCCGGTACTGCAACTGATGTTGAATCCTTCAAGTGCAAGCAGAGTGTTGATAATTATTCCTCCGAATACAAAAATCAACGGTATGTAATAATCTTTAATCAGTTTATTTCTGAAAATCAGCCACAATCCCGCAACGAATCCCGCAGTCTGAAATACACCGAAAATTTTCGGACTCTTTATGAAATAATGATACCACTGCACACCTTCCGTTACACGAGGAAGTTTATTGTGCAGGCGCAAATTATCGAAAAATACGAGTGCGCTGTCTGTAATGATGAAGGACATCAGATACCAGAAAAGCGGACCTATAATAATAAACGGCAGGACAAAATATTTTTTTCTGAAAAGATAAATCAAAAAATATATTCCCGCAATGAAGTATAATTCCGTCCTGAAAAGAAATATTGCCGACGCCGAGATCATTGCCGCATAGGGTCTGTCTTTAAGAAAGAAATAATAACTAAGTATGAATAAAAATCCGGCGGGCAGTTCGGCAAGAACAGTATAAGAAATATTAAACAGCACCGGCTGAAAGGCAATAACGGGAATTATCCATTCCGCATATTTTACTTTCTTAATTTTAAGAATTTTATAAGAAAGCAGATATGTGAGAGTGAATATTAACGATGAAAAAATCTGTGCACCTTTCGAACCGAATTGCGACGGAATGAAGAAAAGCAAAACTCTCCCCAGCCTGTGCCAGAATCCTACACTGTATTCTATCGTCGAAAGAAAATGAACGTTGTAATTGAAATGACAACTGTCGTCTATGTAATAAAACCCGTCTGAATTTATTATCCAGACTGCCTGAATGAGGATGGAAATTAAGAGGAATATATAAAATCCGGTCTTGCTTTCATCCTTCGCCTGTGTCATTTACCCATAATTTGAATTACAATCCTTCTGTTCCTCGGTCTGTTGTCGAAATCAATAAAAACAACCTGCTGCCAGGTGCCGAGCGTTAATTCGGAATTTATTATCGGAATAGAAAATGATGTCTTTATTAATGCCGAACGCAGATGAGAATGTCCGTTCCCGTCGCCCCAGGTTGCGTCGTGATGATATCTCTTGTTCTGCGGTAATATCTGATTTAAAAATTCCGGCAGGTCTTTTATCAATCCTCTTTCATATTCAAGTGTCGTAATTCCGCCGGTTGAACCGATGCAGAATACGGTGCATAAACCGTTTTCGATACCGGTTTTTTTCAGTATATCCTGTATGTCGTCTGTGATGTTGATAATTTCCGTGTTTCCGTTGGTTTTTTTGTTTATTATTTCGGATATTATCTTCATTAATTATAATTTTATGTTTATTAATTCATTCTTTTCCCTGATGTAATACAGGTATCCGTTTTTAGTGAAAAAATTATCTGGAACGCAGTACGATGTGCTTTCATTCATTATGTCACTGTATAGTAATTTGTTCGTCTTCCTGTCGTATATGCAGATTTTGTTCGTGAAATTTTTCTCTGCGGCGTATTTTTTGTAGTAATTGAATATCACGATGTCGTCCCTTTCGATATATTCCGGATTGCTGACCGCAATGTTTTCTTTTATTTCAATCCCTAATATTTCATCCAGTTTAACGTTCGTGCCGCTTTTGTACCTGACGGGATAATCATTTATTTCATCGTACCTGTCTGAAACCGTTTTTTCCCTTATTCGGAATATTTCGGGAGTCTGCTCGGGGGGATATTTTTTTTCGATTTCACCCGTATGAATCTTCAGACTGTATAATTCAAGCGTATCGAAATTCTGAAGGTATGCTACCACGTTTTCATCCGTGTAATAAAGAAATTCAAGTTCCTCGTTTTCCCAGATTTTATTTCCGCTGTGGTCGAGTGCAATTATTCCCTTGTTGTTCGGCATTCCGGGTTTCTCCAGCCTGCTAATGAACAGAAATTCTGGTGATGCGTCTTCAAGCGTTATCCAGAAGTTGTTTTTCTCGTAAACGAAATCCTTCAGTATGATTTTTCCGGTTTCTGTGTTAATCGCATACAGGTATATTTCTTCGCTGTTTATTATCCGCGTCTCGCCGCAGATTACCGAATCGCCTGCGAATTTAATTTTCCAGATGTTTCCTTTCTGCGAAAATTTCCAGTTTATTTTATATTTCTGACCGGTTTTTCCGAACACTTGTGAGGTGGTTTAATATTATGTTTATGCCGTCGAGAACAAGAAACTTGTTGAAATAATTAATTCCTTCCACAAGACCGGATACTTTCAGGGATAATCCTCCTGTTGCTACAACAGTAAGGTCAATGTATTTCCTGTGAAGAGTATTAATTACACCTTCGGCAGTATATTTAACACTAAGAAATACTCCCGATAAAATCGCGGAATCCGTGTTCTGCGATAATAAACGGAATTTCTTAACGGATGCGGGGTAGGGAAGTGCCGTGTTTTTTATCAGTGAGTTCAGCGATGTGCCTATTCCCGGAGTTATTATCCCGCCGGAATATGTCCCGTTCGAAATGATGTTGTACGTAGTGGCTGTTCCGAAATCAATAACAAGTATGTGTTTTGATTTGTACAACTCGTTTGCCGCCGCGGCAGAACATATCCTGTCTGAGCCGAGCGATTTTGAATATTTGATTTTTATCGGCAGTTCAAGGTCCTGACTTATAAATACAGGTTCTTTTCCGAAATGCTCCTTTATTAACTTCCTGCATTTGTCTTTCAGTGAATCGTCAACAAGGGATATTCCTGTTTCGGTAACACCTGACGGAATGTTCTTGCCGTCAAATGATTTTAAAAATTCATTGAATTCTTCGGAGAATTTTTTCTTTGAATAAAAAATCGTCCTGCAGGTGTTCTTGTTCAGTTTCCTGTCTGCAAAACCTGCCTTGATTGCCGAATTACCTATGTCAATAACAAAATTCTTCATGATTACAAAAATAATAATATAAAAAAAAGCGTAAAAGTCATACTTTTACGCTTGCTGAATTCTTAAACTTATTTCTCTATAACAGAAATTTAAGTCCGCCGGTCAAAGTATAACTGTATATATTTCCTTCTATTCCGTTGCTGATTATAATTTTGTATTTTCCGTCAACAAAAACAATTGCATTTTCTATCAGTCCCGGAAAGTCAATTCCGGCTCCGAGATCGAGCCCGACTTTGGTGAAACTCTCAATGTTCTTGTTATCGTAAAAATTTAATCCGATGCCTGCGTCAACATACGGATTCATATTTGATGCCTTGAATGTGTATCTGCCCATTCCCGCCATCTCAAAATTTGTCTTGTTCTCTACTTTCCAGAAATTTGCGATGGGAACAAATGAGAATTTTTCAAATTTCATTTCCGTAAACATTGATACGGCAACTCCCGTTGCACCTTCGTTGAATGCAAAACCTAATCCTATCCCGAGCGTAAATTTTGATTCGGGCGGTTTTACCTGATTCAGTGTAACCGAATTGGATTTTAATTCCTGCTTTAAATTGATTTTGTCATATTTTAAATACTGCGAATACGAATTTCCGGAAAATAAAAGCACTAACGCAAAAACAGATAAGATTATTTTTGATTTCATAAGTTTTCTTTTTTTTTAGTCAATTGAAATTATAATTTTCTAATTTCTTGATTTCATCTCTTATTGAAGCCGCCTTTTCGTAGTCTTCGTTGGTAACCGCTTCGTCAAGGTCTTTTTTCAGTCTTGAAAGTTTTTTTTCCCTTACTTGTGCCGTATCTTCTGCCTGTTCCTTTTCATCTTTCCGTATATCTTCAAACTGTTCCTTTGATTCTTCCGCTTCTTCTTTTTCGGGAACGAAGCCGATTTCGTCCAGAATATATGTTGCGACATATATTGGAACTGAAGATTTCAGAGCAAGGGCAATTGCATCCGAGGGTCTTGAGTCTATTCCTTCTATGCTTTCCGAATCTAATCTGATTTTTGCGAAAAATGTTGAGTCGCGGAGTTCATTAATTATTATGTAATCAACTGTATATCCGAGGGTTTCTATTACGTTTTTCAGTAAGTCGTGTGTGAGGGGACGCGGCGGGACTATGCCTTCAAGCTGAAGTGCAATTGCCTGTGCTTCAAACTGTCCGATTATAATCGGCAATCGCCTGTCGCCGTTTATTTCTTTTAAAATAATGGCATACCCTCCTCCGCTTAGGGAGGATGATAATGATAATCCGAAAATTTCTACCTGTATATAGTCTTTTAATTCATCCATATATCTTCATCTTTTATTTTTTTAACTGTCAAATCTGTTTAAAGTTTCACTTTACTTTAACAGATTAAATTAAAATAATTAGATAAAATTAAAAAGGGAAATAATTAATAATTATATTATTTTCCTCAATTCACCGGTTAAAGCGGGCAGTACTTCGAATACGTCTCCGACTATGCCGTAATCGGCAGACTGGAATATGGGTGCATCCTTGTCTTTATTGATTGCAACAATGCATTTTGACGATGACATTCCGGCTAAATGCTGTATTGCTCCGCTGATTCCGCAGGCAATGTAAAGATTCGGAGAAACAGTTTTACCAGTCTGTCCGACCTGTTCCGAATGCGGACGCCAGCCGGCATCCACTACTGCCCTTGAAGCACCGGTTGCAGCACCTATCACTTCAGCAAGTTCTTCAATTAAATGGAAATTCTCGGGTCCTCTTAATCCTCTTCCGCCCGAAACTATCCTGTCTGCCTCGGCTACATCAAGTTTACCTGTCGTTACGCTGATTTCTTTTACAACGGTTGAGAAATCTGCTTTTGTAATGTTTAATTGCTGCAAGTCAACTGTATTAACTGTCGCTGTATTGGAATCTGATTTTTCGGGTTTGAATACGTTAGGTCTTAATGTCAGTATGTATTTTTCGCCTGAAATTGACAGATATGCATTGCTTTTCCCCGCATATACGGGTTTCTTCATAGTTAAACTTCCCGAATCCGCTTCTATTCCCGTGCAGTCTGTAATCAATGCTGAACTGGTTTTGATTGCGATTTTCGGAGCAATTTCTTTTCCGAATGATGTTGCTGAAAGTAAAATTACGTTGTATCCGTTGTTATTTGCAAAATTTGATATTGCGGATGCTATTGCCGGATGAGAATAAACTATCTGCTCACCGTACATTTTGTTTAATTCTTCAAGGCTGATGTGATAAATATTTTCCGCTCCGTAATCGCCTAATTTCTTCAGTTCGTCTTCACCTGCATTGTTGACTGCAATATATGATATTTCGGCTTTTAGTATATCCGCAAGTTTTCTGCCTTCCGTAACTGCTTCGAATGCGGAGTTTTTAAATTTGTTCTCTTTTGATTCCGTATAAACTAATATTTTGTTCATATTCGTTTTTTTAAAGTTTGAAATTTAAATTACTTTTGCTTCGTTTCTTAAAAGATTAACAAGTTCGGGAACGCTGTTAACTCCGTCGGTCAGAATTTTTCCTTTTCCTTTGGATTCGGGAAGTTTCATCTCTTTAACGTTAATTATATTTCCTGAATATGTTGATTTCTTCTCTTCTATGGGTTTGGATTTTGAAGCCATGATGCTCTTTAAATTTGGATACCGCGGAGTGTTCAGACCTTTCTGTGTTCCGATTACAGCAGGTATTGAGGCTGATATAACCTCTTTTCCGCCTTCAATTTCACGCTCGAGCGTTAGGGAGTTGTCTCCGTATTCGATTTTTGTAACGACGTTTACGGATGGAATGCCTAGTAATTCTCCGACCATTCCCGGTACTGTGAGACCGTCAAAATCTATTGACTGCTTACCGAAAAATATTATGTCGGGATTTATTTCTTTTATAGCATCTGCGAGATTTTTTGCAGCGGTAAATGTATCGTACTCTTCGGAATCGGCTGTAATAAGAATTCCTTTTTCGATTCCCATCTGAAATGCCTTTTTAATTGCTTCTTTGTGCTTTTGTGTGCCGAAAGAAATTGCGTAAGTTTCAGCCCCCTTTTTTTCCTTTAATTGAACCGCTTCTTCAACAGCGAATTCATCGTAGGGATTTAAAATGTATGTGACTCCGGTTTCGTCTATGGATTTGTTACTGCCGGATATTTTCACTTTTGTTGTACTGTCAGGAACTAACGAAACGCATACGACTATTTTCATTATTCTGTGATTTAATTTTTGATTAAAATATCTTTTAAAAATTATAAATACAATGTTTTCAGACAATTAAATGTCATTTATTTGAACATTGAATTAGTTTTAAAAATTTCATATTTTAAATGACATCGCGGGATGGAGCAGCTGGTAGCTCGTCGGGCTCATAACCCGAAGGTCGCAGGTTCAAATCCTGCTCCCGCTACGAGGTTTACAAGCCTGAAACTCTTTGATATTATGGGTTTCGGGCTTTGTTGTTTTAAAGAG
>CAYWMV010000089.1:0-8435 GCA_964459055.1 uncultured Ignavibacteriaceae bacterium
AAAGACGGCAGGATTATTTTTACGACTTTAAATACTATGAGTACTGCTTTTATGATTGGGAATTATTCGACTGATAACGGAGTTACGTTCTCTGCACCTTATACTATATACAGCGGTTCATCTGATAAAAATCTGGCTAATACTGATGACGTTCCCACGAGTCCTTATTACGGGAGAACTTATGTGGTATGGACAAGATGGTCAAGCCCTTACCCTGCTGTAATATCATATACAACAAACGGAGGTGTAAGCTGGACTCCGATGCAGGTTATAAATTCTTCACCGTCAGGTTTATCTCAGGGAACTGACGTTGTGGTCGGTCATCTCGGACAGGTTTATGTTACCTGGTCTGCTCAGGGAGGTTCCGTTTCCGATTATGTCGGATTTGCAAAATCTACGAATGGCGGTGCAAATTTTACCGTTACTGAAAATGCTTTCGATGTCAACGGTATGAGGTCAAATTCTTTTAATGGGTGGGGAGTCAGAGTTAATGATTTCCCGAGAATTGATGTGGATAAATCAGGCGGGACCCGGCACGGATGGATTTATATTGTGGATTGCGAAAGGAATCTTGCTCCCGCCGGTTCTGACCCGGATATAATATTACATAGGTCAACGGACGCTGGTGCGACGTGGTCGTCGGGAATAAGAGTGAATCAGGATGCTATGAATAATGGTAAGGTGCAGTTCTTTCCTGCTATTCGTGTTGATGAATACGGAGGTTTAAATGTTGTTTATTACGATAACAGAAATTTTCCGTCAATCGGAGATTCCTGTGATGTTTATGTATCAAGATCTATTGACGGCGGAAATACCTGGACAGATATTAAAGTTAGCGACCATAGCTGGAAACCTGCAGGTGAACCGGGTATGGGTTCTTATATGGGTGATTACATCGGAATTACTTCGGGAAATAATAAAGTATGGCCGTTCTGGTTCGATAATAAATCAGGTTCATTTCAGGCTTGGACTTGTTCTATTGACCTTGGTCCTTCAATTAACCATACACCATTAACAAATACTGAACTCACTACAGGAACAAGACAGGTTCTCGCACAGATTATTCCCGCAGGTTCAGGTATTATTCCTTCCCAGACAAAACTTTTCTTTACTAAGAATCCTTCGTCTTTCACTGACAGTGTTTTGATGACTCATGGAACCGGAAACAACTGGTCTGCAAATATTACGCTTTCAGGACCGGGTACATACAGATATTATTTAAAAACTATTGACTCGATGAACAGAGTGGCAACTGCTCCGGGCGGTGCACCGGGAATGTTCTATTCCTTTATCGCTTCGCCTGATACAGTAAAACCGGTTATTACTCACACAGCGTTAGGAAATGTCCCGAAAGTAAGTTGGCCTGTTTCCACTTCTGCTGTAGTTACGGATAATATCGGAGTTGATTCTGTCTGGGTGAGGTGGTATAAGAACAATACAGGAACAGGAATTAAGCATTTTAAATTATTACCTACAGGCGGAAATAACTATTCCGCAACGTTTAATTCCCTGAATTCCGATGTGGCAGTCAATGATTCGATATTCTACAGAGTATTCGCAAGGGATAATTCCTCAGGACATAATACGGATTCAACTGCATTATATAAGTTTAAAATTATCAATCAGGTAACAGTTACAATCGGAACGGGCACAACTGCAATCGGCTGGCCTTATTATACATTCTATATGGACAGCAGAACCGATATGCTTTATCTCGGAAGTGAAATCGGAATCCCTGCTCCGGGTGCTTATATTACACAAATTGGATTTGATGTTGTCAGTGCGGCGTCACAGGTGATGAACGGATTCCAGATTAAGATGCAGAATACAACTTCGACATCAATTACTTCATTTACAAGTTCAAACTGGACAGTTGCATATAACGGAACGTATTCTGTTCCGGGCTCCGGATGGCAGTTGGTTACATTACAGACACCGTTCTATTACACAGGCGGCTCAAATCTGTTAATTGAAATCTGTTTCAATAATTCGAGTTACACATCGAATACTACTGTTAACGGAGCAGTAGCAACAGGAAGGAACGTGCACCAGCATTCGGATTTAAGTTCAGGTGACGGATGTACGGCGATAACATCACCGGGTACAACCTACACTCAATTACCAAATATTAGATTGATAATGAATCCGGGTCCTACAGGTATCGAATTTAACGGCAGTGAAATTCCGTCAAAATATGAATTGGCACAGAATTACCCGAACCCGTTCAATCCGTCAACGAAAATAAACTTTGCGATACCGAAACAGGGTATGGTAACGCTGAAAGTATTTGACGTTCTCGGAAGGGAAGTTGCAAATCTTGTCAATGAAGTCAAGACTGCTGGAAATTACATAGTTGATTTCGATGCGAGTGCATTGTCTAGCGGCGTTTACTTCTATAAACTTGATGTAAACGGATTCAGTGATGTGAAACGTATGATGTTTATCAAATAATCTGATATAAATTTTAAATTAAGTTGTAAAATCTTGCCCGGATGTAGTGTTATCCGGGCTTTTTTTTTTGAACTTTTATTTTCATTGAAAATGTTTAATAGTTATCTATGATTTTACATAATTTTAGAGCATTAGGCTTGATAAAATGAATAGTAATTTTTGGATTGAATTTAATATGTATAATTTGCAAAATTATAGTTTATATATACAAATATTTCTTTGAATTTTATCTTAAATTAATTATTCTTTAATAACCAAAAAAATCAAATCGTGAAAAAAACACTAATCCTTCTCTTTATTGCATTAATCGGATTTGTTTTCATTACCGGGCAGGCATTAAAAATTTCAAATGACGGTCCGGAAACAACAGTGAAAGTTGACCCTAATTCAACTTACACTTATGAAACAAAAAATCTACCGGTTAATACAAAAACAGAAATTATTAATTCCCCGTCGGGAATTATGGCGGTCGGACCGAATTTCAGACCTTTTCCGACAACAGCGACTCAAAGTGAAATCCATTCCTATTCTAATCCGAGTTTACCGGGCAGAATTATGATTGGATGGAATTCTTATGGTCCCTCATTTTACGGTACCGGTTTTGCTTACACTTCCAATACTGGTGTTAACTGGACAGGAAGTCATCAATTACCAGGTTTATCTGCCAATAGCGGTGACCCCTCAGTCGCAATAACGAGCAACGGAACAATTTTTATGAATGCCATCGGAAGTTCTTATGCAACTCAGGTAATTTCCTGGTCAACTAATGCAGGTGCAAACTGGGCTCCGTATGTAATAGCGGGGCAAAATTCCTCCGGTAGTACTGCAGACAAAAACCATATGGGAATTGACGATAAGGTTGGAAGTCCTTATTATAATAATTTATATATAATGTGGACAGATTTCAGCGTAACCAATTATCCCATTAAAGTTGTTCGAACAACAAACTTAGGTGTTAACTGGTCAACACCGCTTCAGGTGACTACTCCGGGTACAGGATATTTTTCACAGGGTGTGAATGTTCATACCGGTCCAAACGGTGAAGTTTATTTTGTTAATGCGACCAATCAGTCAGGTTCACCATACACTGAAAAATTTATGAGCTTTGGTAAATCAACAAACGGCGGAGTGAGTTTTACCAATAACAGTCAGGCATTTGCAATTAATGGTATAAGAGGGAATTTAAAGTCTTCTTCAATCAGAGTTAACAGTTTCCCGTGGATGGCAGTTGATAAAACAGGCGGTCCGAGAAACGGCTGGATATATGTAACCTGGGCACAAAAGAATCTTGCACCGGCAGGTTCTGACCCTGACATATTATTTGCACGTTCAACTAACGGCGGAACTAACTGGAGTGCTCCGGTTAGAGTTAATAATGACCCGATTAACAACGGAAGAGACCAGTGGTTTTCAAATATAAACGTTGATTCATACGGTGGAATTAATATAGTATTTTATGACAGCAGAAATCCGACTACGAATGATTCAGCAGAAGTATATGTAGGAAGGTCAATTGACGGCGGATTAACTTTCGAAAATATTTTAGTCAGTGACCACAGGTTCAGACCTGTACCAATCTCAGGTCTTGCAGGCGGATATCAGGGTGATTACATTGGAATTACTTCAACTAATAATAAAGTATTCCCAACCTGGTGCGATAATTCTACAGGAACATATCAAACCTGGTCAGCGACAATTGATTTAGGTCCCTCAATTAGTCATACACCTTTAACGAATACCGAACAAATTACCGGCACGAGGCAGGTATTGGCGCAAATTACACCTGCAGGCTCAGGTATTAATCCTTCTCAGACGAAATTATTTTTCACAAAGAATCCTTCATTATTCACTGACAGTGTTTTAATGACAAAAGGAACGGGAAATAACTGGACAGCAAACCTTACATTGTCAGGAGCAGGAACATACAGATATTATATTAAAACAAGAGATTCTATTAACAGGGAAGCAACAGCTCCGGGTGGTGCACCGGGAGTGTTCTATTCATTTATTGCCTCACCTGACACAGTGAAACCGGTTATTACGCATACACCTTTAACAAACGTACCGAAAGTTAACTGGCCTGTTTCCACATCAGCATCAGTTACGGACAACATCGGTGTGGATTCAGTATGGGTCAGATGGTATAAAAATAATACAGGAACAGGAATTAAGCACTTTAAATTATTACCGACAGGCGGCAGTAACTATTCTGCAACTTTTAATTCTGTAAATGCGGATGTTGCGGTCGGAGATTCGATATTCTACAGAGTATTCGCAAAGGATATATCTGCTGCTAATAATGTGGATTCAACCGTATTGTATCAGTTCAAGATTATAAATCAGGTAACAGTTACAATCGGAACAGGAACATCAGCAATCGGCTGGCCTTATTATACATTCTATATGGACAGCAGAACCGATATGCTTTATCTCGGAAGTGAAATCGGAATCCCTGCTCCGGGTGCTTATATTACACAAATTGGATTTGATGTTGTAAGTGCGGCTTCGCAGGTGATGAACGGATTCCAGATTAAGATGCAGAATACTACTGCAACTTCTATTTCAGGATTTACGTCAACTGGCTGGACAACTGCTTATAACGGAACGTATTCTGTTCCTGGCTCCGGTTGGCAGTTGGTTACATTACAGACACCGTTCTATTACACAGGCGGCTCAAATCTCTTAATTGAAATATGTTTCAATAATTCAAGTTATACATCGAACTCGACTGTGAACGGCGCAGCAGCAACGAACAGAAACAAGCACCAGCATTCGGATTTATCTTCAGGAGACGGATGTACTGCAATTACATCACCGGGAACAACCTACACACAGTTACCCAACATTCGTCTGATTATGAATCCGGGACCTGCGCTTGGGATTACACAGAACGGGAGCGAAATTCCGTCGAAGTATGAACTCGCACAGAATTACCCGAATCCGTTCAATCCGTCAACGAAAATAAACTTTGCGATACCGAAACAGGGAATGGTAACGCTTAAAGTGTATGACGTTCTCGGAAGGGAAGTTGCAAATCTTGTAAATGAAGTCAAGACAGCAGGAAATTATATAGTTGATTTCGATGCAAGTGCATTGTCAAGCGGAGTTTACTTCTATAAACTTGATGTAAACGGATTCAGTGATGTAAAACGTATGATGCTTATCAAATAAAAGAAGTTAGTTATAGAAATTAGTTATTGAAGAATAGCCCGGGTCTGAAAGGATTCGGGCTATTTATTTAATTAAATGGTTTGTGTTATATATACAGAAAGAATTAACAATTCTTTTTAAACAACCTTAAAACCAAAACCCCGGTCACATTAGAAAATCCTTCTGTGTACTAAGCTTCGGAGGCTCTGTGAGAACCTTCTGATTGTCATTCCTGCGGAAGCAGAAATCCGGAAAAAACCCTCGAAAAACAGTGAATTCCCGCAACTGCGGGAATCAACTTTCGGTTTATACACAGTCTCCGTAACTTGTTCAGGAGAATTTTTAGACTTATCTTGTGAAGGATGGGTAAAATTACATGCCATTTTAAGCAGAATTTGAGGACTAACTGAATAAAAACTTATACCATAAATTTGAATTTGCTTGTTAATAAAAAATATTTTATTTTATTTAAATTATTTTATACTTTTTGCATTTAAAAAATTTGAATATATATATATCGTTTTAGTAAAAAAAATTCACAAATCACATTAATTAATTTATTTCTCTATGCGAAAAATCTATTTACCCTTATTGTTTGCCATGGTTTTTGGCGCAATAATATTTATGGGCCAGACTACAGATGACCCTAAATCAGAAAAATGGAGCGTTGACCCGCGTTCTACGCAGTTGTATTTCAATCCGGCTGCTCAATACGCTCCGAATACCATAATTACGGATAATATACCAAAAACATTTAACGGTCCGGTTGTATATAATACAAACGCCGGAATGTTAATGGTTAATCCAAATGTAAGAGTGCATCCGACAACCTGGAGTACTCAAAGTGAAGTCCCGATAACGAGACATCCTACCAATCAGAACATTTTGTTCGCAAGTTCTAATGCTGTCAAACATCCAACAAGCCCTCTTTTTATTAGTGAAGGATGTTATGTCTCAACAAATTCAGGAATAACCTGGTTTGGTTCGGACACAACTTTCACAACTGTTGTAACAGGTCACGGTGGTGACCCTGCACCGGCAATCGGTCTTAATGGATATTTCTATCAGTCCTATCTCGGGTATCCTACATCGGGTATGTTTGCCGCTTATTCAACAAATAACGGAGCAAACTGGTCAAGTACTTATACTATTACTACAGGTTCTCAGGATAAAAATCACACATTTGTATGTGATGTCCCATCCAGTCCTTATGCCGGTAGAGTTTATGTTACGTGGTCGTTGTTCAGCGTTTCATCACCGCCCTGCGTGGTTGCATATTCAACCAATAACGGGACGAGTTACAGTTCTTACATAACCGTATCAACCCCGCCTTCCGGTCATTATCATCAGGGCGTTAACGGAGCAATTATGCCGAACGGTGATGCTATAATATGCTGGCAAAGTCCTATGTCAGGTTCACCTTACACGGGTGACTATGTAGGTTTTGCAAAGTCCACAAACGGAGGTGTCAACTGGACTGCCAACAACAATGTTTATGATTGCAACGGAATCAGAGGAAATCTTTCAAATAAAATGAGCATAAGAGTAAATGATTTTCCATGGATGGGTGTTGACAGAACAACAGGTCCCAGACAGGGATGGATTTATATTGTTACAGCAGAAAAAAATCTTTCTCCTGCGGGTTCTGACCCTGATATTATATTCCATCGCTCAACAAACGGCGGTACAAACTGGTCAGCAGGTATCAGAGTTAATCAGGATGCATTGAACAACGGAAAAACGCAATACATGCCTGCATTGAGAGTTGATGAATACGGCGGTATAAACGTTGTTTATTATGATGACAGAAATACATCTACAGACTCGGCAGAAGTTTATGTTTCACGTTCGATTGACGGCGGGACTACGTGGACTGACATTCTCGTTTCCGACCATAGATTTAAACCTAAACCAATTTCAGGCTTAGCAGGCGGTTATCAGGGTGATTACATCGGAATTACTTCAGGAAATAATAAAATATTTCCATACTGGGCAGACGATATAACAGGTCTTTATCAGGCATGGATAACAACTATTGATTTAGGACCCGCTATCAATCATACCCCGTTGACAAATACAGAACAAACTACCGGAACAAGACAGGTGCTTGCACAGGTAATTCCGGCAGGTTCAGGTATTATTCCTTCCCAGACAAAACTTTTCTTTACTAAGAATCCTTCGTCTTTCACTGACAGTGTTTTGATGACTCATGGAACCGGAAACAACTGGTCTGCAAATATTACGCTTTCAGGACCGGGTACATACAGATATTATTTAAAAACTATTGACTCGATGAACAGAGTGGCAACTGCTCCGGGCGGTGCACCGGGAATGTTCTATTCCTTTATCGCTTCGCCTGATACAGTAAAACCGGTTATTACTCACACAGCGTTAGGAAATGTCCCGAAAGTAAGTTGGCCTGTTTCCACTTCTGCTGTAGTTACGGATAATATCGGAGTTGATTCTGTCTGGGTGAGGTGGTATAAGAACAATACAGGAACAGGAATTAAGCATTTTAAATTATTACCTACAGGCGGAAATAACTATTCCGCAACGTTTAATTCCCTGAATTCCGATGTGGCAGTCAATGATTCGATATTCTACAGAGTATTCGCAAGGGATAATTCCTCAGGACATAATACGGATTCAACTGCATTATATAAGTTTAAAATTATCAATCAGGTAACAGTTACAATCGGAACGGGCACAACTGCAATCGGCTGGCCTTATTATACATTCTATATGGACAGCAGAACCGATATGCTTTATCTCGGAAGTGAAATCGGAATCCCTGCTCCGGGTGCTTATATTACACAAATTGGATTTGATGTTGT
>CAYWMV010000090.1:0-1509 GCA_964459055.1 uncultured Ignavibacteriaceae bacterium
ATTGTATATAACAACAAATAACAATTATTTGTTATTACATATATTAACAATCTAATATTACATACACTAACTTACTGATTTTTCGACATCAATGAAGTAAAAAGAATATTACGTTTTATAATACTCCTCATCGGTCATTACAGGCAGAACATCAAATATATCGTTATCCCTAGCCCAGTCAATTGTGCTGTGCCACAATTCTTCCTTTTCAAAATCATTAAATAAATCCCACCCGGTACCTACCGGCGGCATAGGAATTGCAGATACATCGATGCTTTTCTTTTTTGCCTCCTGATATAACTTCATCCAGATTTGAAACCAGATATTTGGATACGGACAAATAAATTTAGCCATCTTCTTTTATTTTATACTTTCCAGTACGGGTAACAATAAACAAATTAGCCAACCCCGGCTTTATCAGAAGTTAAATTATTTGATTTCAAAAAGCAACAAAATAATAAATGTGTAAACCTGTGAATTATTTATGGCATTATTTGCATAAATATCGATTAAATAATATCCCTGTAACAAATATGCCAGTAATATATAATTTAAAAACGCAATTTACATTAAAGCCGAACTATTTTCATTTATGGTTGTTATTATTATTGATATTTTTATTTATGCACGCACATAATCACACATATTATAATAAGGCGTTTTTATGGGGGATACTGCTGAATTCCGGCTATATCGTTGTAGAATATATTTTCGGATTTATACTGAATTCCACTGCCCTTCTCGCAGATGCAAGTCATAATCTCGGCGATGTTGTAAGTCTGATATTTGCTTTTACAGCATACAAATTATCTCTGAAAAAACCTTTCGGGAATTTCACTTACGGGTTTAAGAAAATAACAGTATTAATTTCCATTGTTAACGCCATCCTCCTTTTTGGTGCGATTTCAATAATCGGATACGAAGCCATAAATCGTTTGAGCAATATCGTCGAAATTAAAGGTGAAGGCGTTGCTTATGTTGCTGTTGCCGGTATTGTGGTCAACGGAATCACCGCATTGCTGTTTTTTAAAGGAAAAGATTCTGATTTGAACTTAAGAGGCGCTTTTCTGCATATGTTGTCTGATACTCTGATTTCGCTCGGAGTTGTCATATCTGGTATTATAATTTACCTGACAGATTTATTTATAATTGACCCTGTTATTACTTTTGTTATTCTGGCAGTAATACTAATCGGTATCTGGGATTTGTTTTCCAAGTCATTCAAGATGGCAATTGATGCCGTCCCGCCGAATATCGATTTATCAAAGGTTAAAGAATATTTTACGGGAGCCGCAGGTATAAAGAGTTTTCACGATTTGCATATATGGGCAATGAGCACAACTGAATCTTCTCTGACCGTGCATATTGTTTCGGATAAAGCAGTTGATGATAATACATTACTGAAAAATATTTCCAACGATTTAAATAATTTATTTCAAATAAATCATTCAACAATTCAGATTGAACATCCCGGTTTGGATGATAGTAAATGCGAACAGGGTTGTTGAG
>CAYWMV010000090.1:1609-8425 GCA_964459055.1 uncultured Ignavibacteriaceae bacterium
ACAATTGACTAATACCGAAAAGAATATTTTTTCATTTTTGGAATTTTTATTTTGTGAATAATTAAAATGATTTTTATGAAGAAAAGAATTGTTGTTTTAACCGGTGCAGGTGTGAGTGCCGAAAGCGGGATAAAGACTTTCAGGGATTCGGGAGGTCTGTGGGAAGAGCACGATATTTACGAAGTTGCTTCACCGATGGGATGGGCAAAGGATATGGAACTGGTTTTGAATTTCTATAATCAGAGAAGAAGACAATTAAAAGATGTTCAGCCGAATGCCGCACACACTGCACTTGCAAAACTGGAGAAAAAATATGAAGTAAAAATCATTACTCAGAATGTTGATAATCTTCACGAAAAAGGAGGTTCAACGGACATTTTACACCTGCACGGTGAACTCACAAAAGCAAGAAGCACGGCAGACCCGAATGTGGTTTATGAAATCGGTTATGACGATATCAATAAAGGTGATATGTGCGAGAAAGGTTCACAGTTGAGACCGCACATAGTATGGTTCGGCGAACCGGTACCTCTTATTTCGGAAGCTGCAGAAATTTGTGTTACAGCGGATATTTTTATTGTAATCGGAACTTCTTTGGTTGTTTATCCTGCGGCGGGACTTATCGAACACGTACCCGATGAAGCGGAAAAGTATATTATTGACCCGAATAAACCTACCATATCAGGTTATTACCCCAATCTGACATTTATAGAAGAAAAAGCATCGGCAGGCACAGTGAAATTAGTGGGAAAGTTGTTAAGTCAGTAAATCCTTAAATTTACTGTTCTTTCTTTAAGTTATTATTTCCCTCCGTATCATCTTTCATTTCGTCCAGAATTGATTTATCCCACATCTTTACATTGATTTTGTAAGCCGCTCTTCCTATCAGATGTGCTGCTATTGGGGCTGTAAGAAATATCAAGAAAATTAATAAGATTAATCTGAAAGCAAGGTCTATGCTGAGGAAATGCAATATTAAAGATAAAGCAATTAATGAAATTCCAAGTGTTGATGCTTTGGTAGTTGAGGACATACGCATATAAAGGTCGGGCATTCTGTTAATCCCTATGGCTGAAATCAGTATAAATATGCATCCGGCTATTAACAAGATAACACTGATTATTTCCATTATTTCTCCCCCATTTTATTTAGAAAATATGAGAAACCGACAGTACCCAAAAAACCTATTAAAGCAAGCACGGTTGCTATATCAAGAAAAACGAGATTATCTGCGAAAAGGGCATAACAGCAGATAAACCCTATTATTATTATCGTAATTAAGTCCAGTGCAACCACCCTGTCGGGTATGCTTGGTCCCTTTATCAACCTTAAGAACACTAACAGAAACGAAAGTCCGAGAACAGGCAGCGCAAAATATGTTATGGTGTTCAGTAACATTATTTAAGAAAATATCTCCTTTATTCTTTTTTCAAAACCGTTTTTAATTTCACCGATGAATTTTTCTCTGTCCTTAATATACATTGCGTGAACAAATATGAATTTCTTGTCAGGAGTTACATCCAGTGATAATGTGCCGGGAGTCAGTGTTATCAGATTTGCAAGTAATGTTATCTGTAAATCATTATCAATATCCAGAGGAATTTTTATTATACCGGGTGTCATTTTCAGCGACGGAGTAATAATTTCATATGCAACTTTTAGATTCGCCAATACAAGTTCTTTTAAAAAATAAATGAACAACAAGAAAATGCCCGGTATCATTTTTATTCGGAACCTGATATTCGTGTAAGACCCGGAATACATAATTATTAAATAACATAATATAAGTCCTGAAATAAAATTTATAACAGTATATTCGCCTGTGAGAACAAGCCACAACAACGCAAGAAATACTGCCAGGATTATAGTTCTTTTATTCATTTTGTCAGCACTGCATTAATATAATATTCAGGATTCATTAATTCATTTCCCGCCTTTTCAGCATAGTAGTAGAATGGTTCAGGGTAAAAACTCATTGCCAGCATTAGTATAACCAGTAGTATCACGGGTAAATAGAGTGATATTTTGAATCCTGCCGATTTTTGTTTTAAATTATTTTTTATACTGTTGAAATCACAAACGGAATCTTTCCAGAACGATTCATTCCAGATTTTCAGCATTGTAATCAGTGTAAGAATGCTCACGAGAAGTGCAATCGCAGATATGAAGAAATACTCTGCAATAAAGCCGGCTTTTATAAGCAGAAATTTTGCCCAAAATCCCGAAAACGGCGGAATTCCTGAAAGTGAACCCGCTGAAATCAGAAATAGTAAACTGATAAACGGAAACCACTTATATATGCTGCCTGACTTTGACAGTTCATAGGATTTATAGGCAATGTAAATTATACCGCTTAAATAAAATAAAATTGTTTTCGTAATTATAATATGCATCATAAAGAATACCGAACCCGTTAATGATAATGCCGTAAATATTCCCAGTCCCATTAACAGATAACCTATTTTACTGATTATTTGAAATATGAGAATTCTTCTGATATCCTTTTGTACCAATGCTCCGAGCACTCCTGTTATCATTGAAAATCCCGCAATAAAAAGTATAACGGTATTCGTGAATTCAATATCCTGCCTGAACACAAGTGTAAACATTCTTATCATCGAATATACTCCGGTTTTCGTAAGCAATGCCGAAAATATTGCCGTTACGGCTATAGGCGGAGTATGGTATGAAGCAGGCAGCCAGAAAAACAACGGGAAAATGGCAGATTTAATTCCGAAGGATATCAGAAACATCATTGATACGGTTGTAATTAAAGCCGTGTTCTCCGATGAAGATACTTTCTGCGAAAGGTCTGCCATATTTAATGTTCCTGTCAGTCCGTATAATAATCCCGCAGCCGAAAGAAAAATAACCGAGGAAATCAAATTAACCGCTACATATTTCACCGCACCTTCAACCTGCTGTTTTTCGGAACCTATAACAAGCAGTACAAAGGAAGAAATAAGCATCACTTCAAACCACACATACAGATTAAAAATATCGCCGGTCACAAATGAACCGCAGACGCCCATCATCATCGTCTGAAAAAATATGTAAAATCCGTATTTTCTTCTTTCCTCATCGACCATCGAGAAAAAATATATGGACGCCGAAACCGATATAATACCCGCTATTAAAATCATAATTGCGGTAAAAGTATCGGCAACGAATGTTATACCAAACGGAGATTTCCATCCGCCTACTGAAAGTGTCTGTATTCCTTCGATATCGACGTTTTGGAATATTATCACCGATGCTGTAAATAAAGCGAGACTTCCCAAAAGATTTAAAATCAGTGTGAATACTTTGAACCTGATAAAAAACATCAGCAGAATCGCCGTAATCAGCGGAATTATCACCGGCAATATTAATAAATTATTATTCAAGTTCGTCTATTTTATCTGTCATGTTAAGTTCGTTTAAATCTTCAGTTTTATTAATAAGATATGTTTTTTTAATAAGTACGATGGCAAATGCAGTAAGTCCGAAACTGATGACAATAGCAGTCAGTATTAAAGCCTGGGGCAGCGGGTCTGCATAAGGTTTACTTAAAAATGCAGCCCCTTCCTTAACTATCGGCGGCTGTGTCATGTTCATTCTGCCAGCGGTAAATATCAGCAGATTAGCGGCATGAGACAGCAATACAAGACCGATTATTAATTTTACGACACTCCTTCTGAGTATCATATAAATACCCGCAGCAAATAATATTCCGACTAATATTGATATCAGTAAATACATTAACTTTCCAGTATTGAAAAAATTATTTTTAAAGTAATACCCGTTACTACCAAATATACGCCTGTATCGAAAAGAAAAGGAGTCCCGAATTTACCTATTAAGGGTAAAGGATAATCAATCCACAATCCTTTGAATATTACTTCTCCGAATATTAAAGGAATTATTCCACCGGACAGGGCAATCAATAAACCTGCTGCGATTATAACTTCGGGTGAAAATCTCATAATTTTTTTCGCCCCGTCAATACCTTCTGCTATTGCATACAGGACAAATGCAGACCCTGCTACAAGTCCTCCGACAAATCCGCCGCCGGGATAATTATGACCTCTGAACAGCAGAAACAATGAAAACAAAAACAAAAGCGGCATTACGAATTTTATTGCTGTAGTCAGTATTAATGATTTCATTTTTTATCCTCGCTTTTGCTTTTTATTGTAAGTTTCAGTAATGCATAAACTCCGAATGCCGCAATTGCCAGCACCGTGATTTCACCCATCGTATCAAGTCCTCTGAAATCTACAAGGATTACATTTACAACATTTCTTCCGTTGGCGGCAATAAAACTGTTCCGGGCATAATAATCCGATATCAAGGGCTTCATACTTTCATTTGTTATCATATACAGAATCAGGAATACGGTGAATCCCGCAAAAAGAGAAATGACAACATCCCTTATCTTGTTTCTTTTTGGCGACAGATTTGCAAATACAGGAAGTTTGAAAAGTACAACGACGAATAAAATCACGGTCAATACTTCAATTGCGAATTGCGTGATTGCCAGGTCAGGTGCTCCGTGCATAATGAAAATTACTACGACTCCGAAGCCTACGACACCGAGTGCTGCAATTGCTGAAAGTCTCGACTTCGTAACCGTAACGAATAATGCCGAAATAATCATTGATGTGTATAAAAATATAATATACCATTGAATTTCAGATTCATCAATGAATATGCTTATTTGATTTCTGACTATTAACGGCAGCAGCATCATAACTATTGTAAAAGCAATTATCACAATCAGGTAATTTCTTAAATATCCGTTCTGCAGTATTTTCGTCATGCGAAAAGCGGTTTTTTTAAGAAATGTTAATGATGAGTTATACACCGAAGACGGAGTTAAATACATCAAGGAATCTTCGAGATGCAACTTAAAATAGTACCTGTATCTGAAGACGTAATAACCGCCTGCAAGCGTGATTAAACTCAAAAGCAGCGGCAGGTTAAAACCGTGCCATAATGAAAGTCCAATACCGGACTTAACTCCGCTGATTGCATCAACTGCCGGTCTGACGATTCCTGCATCAATAATTCCGGGGATATAAAATATCAGAAAACCTGTTAATGATAGTATGAAAGGAGAAATGAATTTCAACGTACTGATTTTTACTTTTTCCTTTTCATATTCTCCAATAAAAGGTTTTACACCCGCCATCAATGCGGCGCAAACCATAAATATGTTGGCTGTAAGAAATACTAACGGTAAAAATACTTTAAGAAAATCTGTGTCAATCGCAGATGAGTATGTTAGTTCTTTTCCAAGAAATCCGAAGAATAAAGGCAGACCGGACTGCGATGCCGCTGCAGCAAATGATATTATTCCGAGAAACGGGACTGTTTTGTATAGCCCCGATAATTCATTTATATCTCTTGAATTTGCTGAATGCTCAACGAGTCCTGCAATCAGAAATAAACTTCCCTTATATAAAGCGTGGGCAATTAAAAATACAACTGCCGCCTGAATTGCTTCCTGTGTGCTTATGCCCATTAATGTTACCATTAATCCGAGTGCGGATACTGTGGAATATGCAAGTATCTTCTTTAAATCAGTTTGCTTAACGGATATAAACCCTGCCATCAGCATCGTGAATGTCCCGAATCCCGTCAGCAGGTATTTCCATTCCTGAGTGTCCCCCAGAATCGGATAAAATCTCATCAACAAAAATATTCCCGCTTTTACCATCGTTGCGGAATGCAGGTAAGCACTTATCGGAGCGGGCGCTACCATCGCATTCGGGAGCCAGAAGTGGAACGGTACCTGAGCGGATTTTGTAAATACACCCGTCAGTACGAGTATTAATACAACCGGATACATTTCCGTAAATACAATTAATTCACGTTTTGTGAGAAGTTCTTTTATACTGAAAGTTTCTGCGGATAAATAAATTAAAATAAATCCCGCCAGCAAAGCAAGCCCTCCAAAACCGGTAACAAGTAATGCCTGCTGTGCCGATATTCTCGATTCCTCCCTGTAAAAATAATAACCGATTAAGAAAAATGAACTGACTCCGGTAAGTTCCCAGAAAATAAACATTAATATCAGATTCCCCGATATTACCAAACCCAGCATTGAAGCGGCAAAAAGTACTATGTATAAATAAAACCGCCCTGTGTATTCTTTGCCTTTTAAATAATAGCCTGAATATAATACTATTAAAGAACCAATACCGAGCACGATAATACCAAATACGAACCCAAGTCCGTCAACGTAGAATTCAAGATTGATATTAGCAGAAGTGAACCATTCATAACTTTCGAGATAAAACCCCTCGGTCAGAATTACTCTTCCTGTATTAATGAAAAGGAATAGAGTTCCGGCGATAACTGAACTGATAATCCAATTAGTTATCCCCCTGAATAATTTATATAAAAACGGGGATATTATGGATAATACGAGTAGTATGGATACTACTGTTAACATTATTAAAATTAATTTAAATATATGAAAAAATAAATATCAAATGGCACCTGTCAATAATGCCGCCTCTTGATACCTTCATCTTGCCCACTCGCCAATGTTCCCATTGTTGCCACGCTCATGAGGCTGTGTGAAAACAGATTGTCAAGCAGTTAAAACGCAAAAACCTTACCAAGCCGGAGAGGCTGTGTGAAAACCCTTTTATTGTCATCCCTGCGAAAGCAGGAATCCAGAAAAAACCCTCAATAAGCAATGGATTCCTACAGATAAAATCGGGACGGGAATGACAAGAGGTTTGATTAGTGGTTTTCACACAGTCTCTCCTACGTCATAACCTGCTCCAACTTTACCACTTTATAAACTTGTAACTTGCCACTTGT
>CAYWMV010000091.1:0-8423 GCA_964459055.1 uncultured Ignavibacteriaceae bacterium
GATATATCGGAGGGAGTCTATACCGTTAAAATAAGTTATATCGGATACGGAACCGCGGTTGCTAAAAATATTAAAATAGACAAAGAGAAACTGTCTGTAAGTCTCGGTACCGTCAAACTCGAAACAAACGCAGAAACTACACAGGAAATTGAGGTAGAAGCCGAATTGCCGATTATGACTTACGAGCAGGGGAAGAAAGTTTATGACGTTAAAAAAGATTTAACCGCACAAACAGGAACCGTACTCGATATGTTAAAAAATATTCCGTCAGTTGATGTTGATAATGACGGAAATGTAAGTCTTCGCGGCGGCGGTAACGTCAAGATACTGATTGACGGGAAACCGTCAGCCCTTTTAAGTCAGGGAACTCAGATTTTACAGAATATGCCTTCAAACGTAATTGATAAGGTTGAAATAATTAATAATCCGGGTGCTAAATATGAAGCCGAAGGAGTATCCGGAATCATAAATTTAGTAATGAAAGCAGGTCAGAAAACGGAGGGATACGGCTGGAATTTAAGAGCAAACAGCGGTACTGAAGATAAATATAACATCTCGGGAGGAGCAACCTGGAAGAAAGACAGAATAACATTAAACGGCAATTACAGTTTCTGGCGTTACTCAATTCCCGGAAAAACCGACCTTTACAGAAATAATTTTTTCAATCCGAATCTGAGTACAATTAATCAGAAATTCGATTTCAAATATAAGGGTAATTCTCATTTCGGTTCCTTCGGAATAGATTATGAATTAGATAAATTAAATACAATATCATTCGTTGCCAACGGGTTCTATTATGACAGAAATATGGGTATGAAGAATTCAATAAATTTCTACGGATTAAATAATATTCTGCCTTCGACACAAATATATTTTGTTCAGGACAATGAATACGGGTATAATATAGAAGGCACTCTTACTTACTCAAAAAAATTTGAAGAGAAAGGAAGAGATTTTACTGCTTTTGTGAATTACTCACGCAGAGCAGAGGATGAAGAACGGAATTTTAAAATATATGATTTAAGCAATTTTCTTGGTGAAACCCAAAATGATATTGTTATAACTTTTGATTTCCTGAATTTTCAGGCGGATTACATACATCCTTTCAGCGAAACAGACAAACTGGAAACGGGAGTAAAATCTAATTATCGTTATATCCCCGGAAGTTACATCTTCAGAGAACATATAAACGGAATCTGGCAGCCAATCCAGGGCATCGCAGATAACGACGCAAATTACAAGGATTTAATTTCTGCCGCTTATCTTACATTTTCGGGGAGTTACAAGGATTTCAGTTATCAGGCGGGTCTAAGGAGTGAACACGCCTATCTTGATTTCTCCACTATGAAAGGGACTAAAAAATATGACAGGGATTATATAGACTTCTTTCCGAGTGCAAGTCTTTCGCAGAAAATCGGAAACGATAATTCGGTTCAGGCTACTTATAGCAGAAGAATTAACAGACCCGGACTCTACTTCCTGAATCCTTTCGTAATTCAGCACGACGAATATACACAGCGGGGTGGAAATCCCGACTTAAATCCTGAATATATTAATTCACTGGAACTCGGTTATACAAGATATTTACCTCTTGGTTCGGCAACTCTTACGGGATTTTTCAGAAATACAAACAATACAATTCAGTATCTGAGTTTTGTCGATTCAAACGGTGTCAATCTGATGAGACCCGAGAATAAAGGGAAATCCAATACCTACGGACTGGAATTCATTCTGCAGGGCGGATTTGCCAAATGGTGGACTTTCAATGCGAGCGCAAGTTATTTCAATACAAACGTTTTTGACAATGCCACTTACGATAAAAATTACAATGCATGGAGAACAAGATTTACTACCAATGCAGCCATTCCGGATTTATTCGAAGTTCAGTTATCATATTTCTTTTTCGGGAAGCAGTACTATTCACAGGGGACAATAGACCCGTTTCAGATGATAAATCTTGCTGTGCAGAAGAGTTTCTTCGAGAAAAAACTAACAATCGGCATAAGAATTCAGGATTTACTTAACCAGCAGAGATTTACCAGAGTTGTATCGGAACCTGATTTTTCACAGAAGATATACAATAAAATGAATTCAAGGACAGCATTTCTGTTTCTTTCATTTAACTTCGGTGAACAAAACAATTCAAAAGCGAAAAAAACCGCGGAACAAAAACAAAGAGAGAATGAAGGTCAGATTCAGCAGACCGGGAATTAATAATTTATCGTAAAGCAAAAAACGGTTGCGGTATATTAATACTGCAACCGTTTTTAAATATAAACTGCAACTAATATTTGTTTTTTCCGTAAATGAATTAAAATGTCAATCAAAAAATTATAAATAAAAACCTGTATGAAAAATTTAAAAACAATAAGTGTAACATTCTTAATATTGTTCTTTGCATTCACATTATGCGGATTTTCACAAGATAAGATTGTTAACGGAAAAATATCGGGAGTTGTCTTTGATAAAAACACAGGTTCTCCTCTGGAATCTGCCACCATTCAGATTTTCAAGCCTGAATCCGAAAACCCTGTTAACGGCGGTGCAACGGACAAGGACGGAAAATTTGAAATTACGGATGTAGCGGAAGGAATCTATAATATTAAAGTAAGTTATATCGGATACGGAAACGCCGTAGCAAAAAATGTACAAATTAATAAAGAAAAACTTAATGTAAATCTCGGAAAAATTGAACTTGAAACAAATACCGAGACAACACAGGAAATCGAAGTTGAAGGTGAAATCCCGATTATGACTTATGAACAGGGAAAGAAAGTCTTTGACGTTAAGAAAGATTTAACTGCACAAACCGGAACTGTTCTTGACTTGTTAAAAAATATCCCCTCTATTGATGTAGATAATGACGGAAATGTCAGTTTGAGAGGCAGCGGAAATGTAAAGATTTTAATAGACGGAAAACCGTCTGCGCTTTTAAGCCAGGGTACTCAGGTATTACAGAATTTGCCTGCCAATGTTATTGACAAAGTTGAAGTTATCAACAATCCCGGAGCAAAATACGAAGCGGAAGGTGTTTCGGGGATAATAAACCTGGTAATGAAATCCGACCAGAAAACAGAAGGTTACGGATGGAATTTAAGGGCTAACAGCGGAACCGAAGATAAATATAACATCTCCGGAGGCGCTATGTGGAAAAAGGATAAATTAACTCTAAACGGGAACTACAGTTTCTGGCGTTATTTAATGCCGGGTGTTACTGACCTTTACAGGAATAATTTTAATAATCCGAATTTCAGTATGATAAATCAGAAATTTGACTGGAAATATAAAGGGAATTCGCATTTCGGTTCCTTCGGTCTGGATTATGAACTTAACAAATTAAA
Organism: uncultured Ignavibacteriaceae bacterium; assembly: GCA_964459055.1. Taxonomy (GTDB): domain Bacteria; phylum Bacteroidota; class Ignavibacteria; order Tepidaquicellales; family Tepidaquicellaceae; genus Tepidaquicella. The sequence goes on from CAYWMV010000091.1 coordinate 3,342, forward strand.
TACATTGTCCTTTGTAGCAAACGGATTTTATTATGACCGGGGAATTGCTAACAGAAATATTATTAATTTTTATGGTTTAAATAATGCTTTGATATCAGAGCAGACTTATTTTATTGATGATTCAAGAGACGGATACAATATCGAGGGAACGCTTACATATTCCAAAAAGTTCGAAGAGAAAGGCAGGGATTTCACGACTTTTCTGAATTATTCACGCAGAACTGAGGAAACAAATCTCAATTACAAAATATACGACCAGAATAATTTCCTTGACGAAACTCAGAATGACGTAAATTACACTTTTAATTTCCTTAATTTCCAGGCAGATTACATACATCCTTTAAGTGAAACAGACAAACTGGAAACAGGGTTAAAATCTAATTACCGGTATATATTCGGCGATTATATATTCAGGGAACTTGTAAACGGGAACTGGCAGCCGATTCCCGGAAAACTTGACAACGATGCCGATTATAAGGATTTAATCTCAGCCGCATATCTTACTTATTCCGGAAGTTACAAGGATTTCGGTTATCAGGCAGGATTAAGAAGTGAGCACACTTACCTTGACTTTTCAATAATGCAGGGAACGGAAAAATTCAACAGGGATTATATAGATTTTTTCCCTAGTGCAAGTTTATCGCAGAAAATCGGAAATGAGAATTCTGTTCAGGCAACCTACAGCAGAAGGATTAACAGGCCGAATCTATATTTTCTTAACCCGTTTGTAGAACAATTCGACGAATATACAAAACGGTCAGGTAACCCGTATCTTAATCCCGAATATATAAATTCATTTGAACTCGGATATACGAGATATCTTCCTATCGGCTCTGCAACGTTAACAGGATATTTCAGAAATACAAATAATACCATACAGTATTTAAGTTTTATTGATACGAACGGAATAAATTTTTCAAGACCCGAGAATAAAGGAAAATCCGATACATACGGTCTTGAACTATTATTGCAGGGAGGATTTGCCAAATGGTGGACATTCTATGCAAGTGCAAGTTATTTCAATACGAACATTTATGACAATGCAACTTATGACAAAAATTTCAATGCCTGGAGAACAAGATTCACGACCAACGCTGCCATACCCGCATTATTCGATGTTCAGTTGACATACTTTTTCTTCGGAAAGCAGTATAATTCTCAGGGAACAATTGACCCGTTCCAGATGCTGAATCTTGCAGTTCAGAAGAGTTTCTTTGATAAAAAACTTACTGTAGGTATCAGAGTTCAGGATTTGCTGAACCAGCAGAAATTTAGAAGAATAGTATCGGAAGCAGATTTTTCACAGACAATTTTCCAGAAAACAAATACAAGAACAGCATTCTTGTTTATCTCCCTTAACTTTGGTGAACAAAACGGCTCCAAAGCAAAAAGAACAGCAGAACAAAAACAAAGAGAAAACGAAGGTCAGATTCAGCAAACAGGCAACTGAGGAAACAGAATAGAGTCATTATAGTTGGTAAAAGATAACGGTTACAATATTCAGCGTTGTAACCGTTTTTTTTTCTGAAAATCCGGCAAAAAATAAAAATGGAATTTTATTAAAAAATTTCATAAATTACATTATGTAAAAATTAAAAAAATAACGTTATGAGAAAATCAATTATTTCACTCTTAATTTTACTCGCATTCGTAATTTTATTTACTGCCCAGAAGTATCCTGATGACGCAATGATTAAGCAGAAAATTGAAACGGGTTCCCCGTTCATTCCGCTTGAATCAGGAAGATTTGTCAATACATATCCCGTTTTTATTAACTCCCCTGACGGGATATTTACTGTCGGACCAAGTTACAGGATATGGCAACATACCGCAACCCAGAGTGAAGTTGTCGGTTATTTCAATCCGAACGTACCGAACAAAATTTTAGTAGGATGGAATTCATACGGTCCATCTTTTTATGGAACGGGCTTCGGACTGACAACTAACTCGGGTTTGAACTGGACAGGCAACTATACACTTCCGGGACTTGCTGCAAACAGCGGCGACCCTGCAGTGGTTATCTCCACGGACGGAAAAATATTTATGAATGCAATTGGCTCGAACTCAAGCACCCAGGTGGTGACCTGGAGTACTGATAACGGCGTTACGTGGGCTCCATACGTGATTGCTTCCTCAATATCTTCCGGCGTTGCAGATAAAAATCATATGACAATAGATGATAAGGCAGGAAGTCCGTATTTGAATAATCTCTACCTCGCTTATTCGGACTTCTCCGTTGCCGTACGTCCGATTAAATATACCCGCTCTACTAACGCAGGCGTAAACTGGGTTAATACTCAAATAATTTCCACATCTCTGAACTGGGCATTTCAGGGAGTTAATCTGCATACAGGTCCGAACGGAGAAGTATATATGATATGGGCGTCGAGAATGACAGCATCTCCATATACGGAAAAATATGTTGGATTTGCAAAATCTACAAACGGCGGCGTAAATTTTTCTCTCGTTAACGAAACGGCTATTCAGGTTGAAGGAATAAGAGGAAATCTGAAAACTTCAGGTGTGAGAGTTAACAGTTTTCCCTGGATGGCAGTGGATAAAACAGGCGGTACCTATAACGGTAATATTTATGTTACCTGGACACAGAAAACACTTGCCCCCGCCGGAACCGACCCTGATATTTGCTTTGCCCGCTCTACAAACGGAGGTCTCAACTGGAGTCCTTCAATCAGGATTAATAATGACCCTATTAACAACGGTAAAGATCAGTGGTTCTCAAACGTCTGTGTAGATGCATACGGAGGTGTTAATATCGTTTTCTATGACAGCAGAAATGCACCGAATAATGACTCAACGGAAGTTTTTGTTGCACGTTCAATTGACGGAGGAGTCACATTCACAAATATAAATGTAAGCGGACATAAGTTTTATCCTAAACCGATTTCAGGTCTTGCAGGAGGGTATTTCGGTGATTATATCGGCATCGCGGCAAATAACAATACCGTTTATCCGTTCTGGATGGATGATTTTTCAGGAACGTACCAGTGCTGGACGTCCCCTATCGAAATCGGACCTGCGATAAATCATACACCTCTTACAAATACTGAACAGATTACAGGCACAAGGCAGGTGCTTTGTACAATTACTCCTGCCGGTTCGGGAATCAATCCTTCTAAAACAAAATTGTATTATTCGAAGAACACAACAACATTTACGGACAGTCTGCAAATGACAAACACAGGCGGTACAAACTGGTCTGCAAATATCACTCTTACAGGTGCAGGTCTATACCGATATTATATAAAAACAACAGATAGTTTAAACAGAACGGCAACAAATCCGGGAGGCGCCCCTGCAAACTATCACTCTTTTACCGCGGCAACCGACACAGTTAAACCTGTTATTACACATACTCCTTTATCTAATGTTCCCAGACATCAGTGGCCTGCAACAGTAAATGCAGTCGTGACTGATAATATCGGAGTAGATTCTGTTTGGGTAAAATGGAAAAAGAGTACTTCAGGAATATGGAACAGATTTAATCTTGCTAATACGAGCGGTAATAACTGGTCTGCTGCATTTAATTCGGATACTTCGCAGGTAATTTACGGAGATGTTATATATTACAAAATTATTGCGAGGGATAAATCCGCTGCCCATAATATAGATTCTACAGCACAGTATAATTTCACGATTATAATGCAGACGACATTTTGCGTAGGAAACGGCACAATTGCAATCGGTTGGCCATTTTATACTTTTTATATGGACAGCAGAACACAAATGCTGTATTTGGGTAGTGAAATCGGTTCATCAGGAGGTTATGTAATGAAAATTGGATTTGATGTGGTTTCTGCAGCATCACAAACAATGAACGGATTTAAAATAAAAATGCAGCATACTACCGCCACTTCCATAACAGCATTTACTTCAACAGGCTGGACAACTGTTTATGACGGAACCTATGTAGTACCGGGGACAGGATTACAATATATAGTTTTATCGACTCCTTTTTATTATATCCAGGGTTCAAATTTGCTTATTGAAATCTGCTTCAATAATTCAAGTTACACATCGAATACAACAGTCAAAGGTACAACAGCGACAGGCAGGAATCTGCATCAGCATTCCGACCTGTCATCAGGTGACGGATGTACTCAAATTACTTCACCCGGCTCATCATATACGACATTACCTAATATTTGTCTAATTATATCAGGTTTTGTAGGTTCAGGGCAAACAGGAAATGAGATACCTGTAGAGTATAAACTGGCACAGAACTACCCCAATCCTTTCAACCCGGTAACTAAAATAAATTTCGCAATTCCAAAGCAGGGGTTGGTATCTCTCAAAGTGTATGATGTTCTCGGCAGAGTAGTAGCAAATCTCGTAAATGAAGTTAAACCTGCAGGAAATTACATTGTTGATTTTGACGCGGGCAATTTTGCAAGCGGAGTATATTTTTACAAAATGGAAGTGAACGGATTCAGCGATGTCAAAAGGATGATGGTTATCAAATAAAAATCAGTAATAGAAATTATTAAGGAGAGATGCCCAAGTCAGTAAAAGTCCCGGGTTTCTTTTTGTATATATTTGTAAATGCATTTATACAAATTAATTTAAAAAACTTTAAATATATTTTTAAATCTAGGAGTTCAATAACCTGCTTTGGTGAAAACATTATATTTGCGGTACTGCTTCCAAAAAATTAATCTTGACAGTACAAACTCTGTGGCAAAAATTGTATAATGATAGCAGATGTGTATATCAGTTAGCAATTATATTTTCAACAAAATCTTATTAAGTTTTTAATTATGTAAATTCTTAAACTCACAACATTATCCAGATATGCTAAGTTAGTGTATTAAATTCCGCATTGTTCTACACTTACTATGTTACTTGAATTTTAACATAATAAATATTATTTTTTTAAAGTTAATCCCTCCTAATAAAGTCTTAAGCAGGTTTTGTCAAAAGTTGTGTAGTTCTTTAAGAACTGTTTTGATAAAGTAATTATTTATAAATAAAATAATTCAGTATGAAAAATTTATTTTTAATAATAACGATAATAACGGGATTAATAACCGCGGAGGGAGTGAATTCGCAGTGGATAGAGCAATA
>CAYWMV010000092.1:0-8394 GCA_964459055.1 uncultured Ignavibacteriaceae bacterium
AATCCCGAATAAAATTTGTATGGTCTTTTTGAATTATGCGTTAATTCAGCCTGCGGAAAAATTACCGATATACTGTTTTTATTTTTGACAGAATCTGCTATGAAATTAATTGAATTTAAAGAGTACCCCGCATTTTCTCTGATAATAGGAACTGCACCTATTTTATTAAAAAATCTGAAATCCGCCATCTGCTTATACTCCATCAGACAATATCCGCCCATTTTCAGAAAATTGTAACTGAAATGTACAACCAGAGCCGCATCCCACCAGTTTGGATGATTGAATAAAAACATTACAGGGATGTTACCGGATTTGCTTTCACTGATTTTTTCGTTTAGCAACTCCCTGCCTTTTAATTTAATGCGGTAAAAATTTCTTTTCAGTGAGAAATGAAAATATTTTCTGAAAAAGTAAATTAGAAATCTGTTTTTCTTATTCTTAAACTTAATCATAGTAATAAACACATAAATTCAATAACCAACCGCTTTTCCGTATCCGCGTGAATCAGAATATCCCTTCATCAACCCGGCTGAAGAAAAAATAACTGCATCAATTCTTCCGAATTTCGATATGTTTTGTATTTTATGCCCCATTTCCGTGAGTTTTTTCTGTGTCCGGGAATCCAGTAATTCTCTTTCAATCTGAATCTCATCCGGAAACCACTGATGGTGAAATCTCTGGTAATCTATCGCATCTTCCAGTTCAATATTAAAATCAATCAGCCTGACAATTGTATGCAATACAGATGTTATAATTCTGCCGCCGCCAGGAGAACCTACCACGAGATATGGTTTTCCGTCTGGAGTAAATATTATTGTAGGAGTCATAGAACTCAGAGGTCTTTTGCCCGGCTCTATTGAATTTGCTTCGTTTCCAAGCAGTCCGAAAATATTTGGCTCACCTGGTTTCACGGAAAGGTCATCCATTTCATTATTGAGAAAGAATCCGGCGCCGTCAACAACGACTTTATTTCCATATGTGTCATTAATTGTCGTTGTTGCAGAAACAAGATTGCCGTATTTATCGGCAACTGAGTAATGGGTTGTGTTTTTTCCTTCATTTATAATTTTCATTGGTTTTAATTCACTGCTTGGTGTCGCCTTAGTGTCATCAAAATCGGAAAAACTCGTCCTTGCATAGTCCTTTGATATCAATATATCGGTCGGTACTTTGTAAAAATCGGGGTCACCGATGTGCTCACTCCTGTCTGCATATACTCTTCTCATCGCTTCGACAAATAAATGTATGTTTTCTGATGAATTTATGTCATATTTATTAATGTCATAATTCTCCAGTATGTTCAGCAAATACAGCAGACATATTCCTCCGCTGCTTGGCGGCGGCATTGATATTATTTTATATCCTCTGTATGTTCCTCGGAGAACTTCCCTCTCAACCGGTTTATAATTTTCGAGGTCGGAATAACTTATTATACCTCCGGTTCGTGTCATTTCCGTGACAATTAAATCTGCTACCTCACCTTTGTAAAATCCGTCCCTGCCTTTTTCCGATATTTTCTTTAGAGTTTCAGCCAAATCTTTCTGAATCAAAGTATCACCCTCGTAAAACATTTTACCAAAGATTTTTTTTGTTCCGGGAAATACCTCAAAGTCACTCTGATAACTGTTAAGGGATCTTGCAAGTCTGTCGTGCATAACAAATCCGTTTTCAGCATAATCGATTGCATATTTCATTACGGATTGTCTGTCCATCGTTCCGTATTTATCAAGCGCATACAGGAGACCTGCAACAGAACCCGGAACTGCAGCAGCAAGATTTCCCGTTGTGCTGAGATTTTCAATAACATTCCCGTTACTGTCGAGAAACATATCCCTGAAAGATTTTGATGGAGCAGTTTCCCTGAAATCCAGAGCAATCTCTCTTCCGTCAGCAAGATGAATCACAAAAAAACCGCCTCCCCCGATATTACCGGCTTGAGGATAAACCACTGCCAACACGAAGCCCACTCCAACAGCGGCATCAATTGCATTTCCTCCTTCTTTTAAAATTTTTATTCCGACTTCTGAAGCCAGAACATCGGCTGAACTTACAACACCGTTTTCAAACCACTGGCTTTGAGCGGATATATTAACAATTAGTGATAAAAATAATACAAAATTTATAAAAGTTATGCGTTTCATTTAAATAATTATTGCCGGTTTATGTTAAAGAAAAATTTAGTTAATTTTTGCTATCGGAGGCAGTAAACTCTTAAATCTGTTTTTCTCAATCATATTATCAATTTTCAACATTAATTTTTCATCAAATCCCATATCAAGAAGATTTTCTTTACTTTGCTTCAAATCATATTTATTATATAAATATCTGTCTGTTTCTTCATAAGTTAAACCCATCTCATCTTCATCTGTCTGTCCCTCCCATAAATCGGCGGACGGTTTTTTTAGAATAATCGATTCCGGAACATTGAGATACTTTGCCAGATTTCTAACCTGTGTTTTATATAAATCACCCAGCGGATTTAGTGCGCAGGCTGAATCACCGTAGATTGTTGTGTAACCCAGAAGTATTTCTGTTTTATTGCCTGTTCCGATTACAAGGGCGTTTCTTTCGGCTGATATGTCATACAAAACAATCATTCTCATTCTTGCCATAATATTTCCTTTTCTGACTACTGATAATCCTTCTTTGGCATAATTATTAATATAAGCATCAACCATAAGTGTAATCTCAACTAAAGAATGACTGACTCCAAGAGATTCAACTACTTTCATAGCATCAGTTACGCTTTCCTTACTGCTTGATTTATACGGCATTAAAACAAAATGCATATTCTCCTTACCAAGTGCCAGTGCACTCAAATATGCACTTACTGCCGAATCCAGTCCACCCGACAATCCGATAACGCCTTTAGTGAATCCCGCATTATTAACATTTGACTTAATAAAATCCGTTATCTGATTTACGATTATTTTATTATCAAGTTCCATAAGATTTTTCCTGCAAAATACGAATTACTTTAATTATTATGAATATAGTTTTTGAGTATAAAAAAAAAGCCGTCGGTTAACGACGGCTTTTTTTACATACTAACTTAAATATTATTTTGATACTTGATATACAATTTTTCTTATTGTATCGAACTGAAGATAAGGAAACATTTCCTGAATTTTATCAATTGCTTCACCGGCACTCATTTCTCTTCTCATATCTTTGTACATCTGTCTAATTTTATAATCTCTTATTGCTTTTTCATCGAGCAGTTTGTATTTTTTAAGCTTTTCAAATACATCATCGTCGATTAAATCGCTCAATGGATTTGTATTTGAATTTTTTTGCTTTATTACAGGCTTCACCTTTTTTCTCCTTCTGATTTTTAGTAAATCCTTTAATTAAAAATAAATCGTAAAAATAAACCTATAATAAACTTATATTTATTTAATTTATTAATTATAAGTATCTATACAAAAATAACAGAAAATGCAATAAAAATCAAGTTTGCGGATTAAATTGCATATAAAATGCCTTTAGTGGATCATCAATTACCGGAAATTTTAAAATATGATAATTGTGCTTACTCCGAACCTGCAGCAAAACAAATATCAAATAAGAGTTTAATTGTCTTATTAAAAGAAGAATATTTGTCTATTAAAATGAATTTAATATTTTTATTATTGCTTAATTTAAACACCTTAAATGGACTGGAACAAACTTTTTTCCGATAAAAGACTTGACGAAGATATACCGACAACAAAAAGTTCAACGAGAACTTCATACGAAATTGATTTTGACAGAGTCGTATTTTCATCAGCATTCAGGCGTTTACAGGATAAAACACAGGTAATTCCACTCCCGGAAAGCGATTTCGTACACACACGGCTTACACACAGTCTTGAAACCTCCTGTGTAGGCAGGTCAATAGCAAAAAGCACGGGTAAAACGATAATTGAACGGTATAGACTTAAAAAAATCAGTGTAGAAGATTTCGGTTCTGCAGTTGCAACTGCCTGTCTTGCACACGATATCGGCAATCCTCCGTTCGGGCATTCAGGTGAAAATGCAATAAGTAAATATTTCAAAGAAGGAAACGGAATAAAATACAAGAAACATTTAAAACCGGGAGAGTGGTCTGATTTGACAAATTTCGAGGGAAATGCAAACGGATTCAGAATTCTGACTAATATGAACAACATATCCAGGGGAAATATTATGCTGACTTATACAACGCTTGCATCATTTATTAAATATCCCTGCGGTTCACTGAAAGGAAAAAGTAAATACATACCCGGCATACATAAAAAATACGGGTACTTTCAGTCTGAAAAAGAAAACTTCATCAGAATATTTGACGAACTCGGTATAATAAGAATAAGTCCGGGTGTATATGCGAGACATCCTCTTGCATACATCGTTGAATCAGCAGATGATATATGTTACCGGATTATTGATTTCGAAGATGGAATAAGGATAGGACTTGTACCTTTTGAACAAGCCATAGAAATACTGACAGGTATTCTGCCTTCTGGACAATACAGAAAAACGAAATATCAAAATATACTCGACAGGAAAGAAAAAATAGGATATCTAAGGTCAAAAGTAATATCTTTTCTCGTGAAAAAAGTAACGGAAATATTTCTCGATAACGAGACGAAAATACTTGAAGGAAAATTCAGTAAATCTCTTCTTGAAGAACTTGACACTGATACAATAAAAAATCTGAATATAATTGAAAAATTGTCGGTAGAAAACATATACAATTCAAGACCGGTAGTAATGATTGAAATTTCAGGATTTACCGTTGTTGGTAAACTACTTGATTTATTTATTAATTCAGTCAACAGTTATCATACGCTGGGTGATAAAATCCGTGATAAAGACATTATGAATAAGAAGATACTGGATTTGCTGCCAAAGCAATATCTCGGTAATATCGGATATCCCGAGAACAACCTTTACATCAGATTGCTTCAGATATGTGAGTTTGTAGCAGGAATGACCGATACCTACGCAATATCACTGTACAAAAAACTGACCGGCATAGAGATTTCGAATTAAATGTCACAAATTATCATTTCTCAATTAAATGAATTTTTTAACTTATTTAAAAAACAATTTTTTATATTGACAATAAAAACCTTTAAATATAACTTATTTGATAAATTACTTAAAAATTTTATGAAGAAGATAATATTATTATTACTTGGTCTTATTCTGGCAGGTTCACATTTGTATTCACAGGATACAAAACATTTGAAAATTGAAGTTTTAAAAAACAAAGAATCTTACACATCAACCGACACGATAAAACTCGGAATTAAAGTGTCGGTAAAAGAGAAGTACCACATAAATTCATTTAAGCCGACTGACCCTTCATTCATAGCAACGACAGTAACTTTAAAATCCGAAGATTTCAAATCCCTTACCGCTCATTATCCCCCTGACAAAAAATTCAGATTAGAAGGCGGAGATACAGAACTCGATGTATATGAAGGTGAAATTATCATTGGATTTAATATTATTCCTAAATCGGACATTAAAGACGGAGATTTTTCAGTTCCGATAGATTTTTATTATCAGGCGTGCGACAATAAAGTCTGCGATATGCCTATGACAGTAAAACTGAAAACAGATATAAAGATTAATTCAAAATCTCCTGAAGCAAAGTTCACTAACAGCGAATTATTTTCAAAAATACAATACGGCGAAAGAATATTTGACTACTCAAAATCCGGCGAGACTGAAAAAGATTACAACAGGACAACCAATTCCGATACAACGAAAGTATCAACATCCGAATCCGAAGTTTCGAATTTCATGTCCGAAAAAGGATTATTATTAGGACTTTTAATTATATTTCTCGGCGGGCTCGCATTAAATCTGACACCTTGCGTCTATCCGTTAATACCAATAACAATAAGTTATTTCGGAGCACAGGTAAGCGGAAGTAAAATTCAAAGTATATTTATGGGTGTATTTTATGCACTCGGAATGTCGGTTACTTATTCCGCACTCGGACTAATTGCCGCATTAACGGGAAGTATTTTCGGACAGGCACTTCAAAACCCGATAATAATAATCATCATTGCTCTGGTTTTTATAGCACTCGCTTTAAGCATGTTCGGGCTGTATGAAATAAGAATACCGCAGAAACTTGCTCTGGCAGGCAATAAAAACAGAACGGGATTTTTCGGTTCTTTCATAATGGGACTTCTTGTAGGTTTTATAGCCGCTCCCTGCATAGGACCTTTCGTTTTAAGTTTACTTGTCCACGTAGGACAGGTCGGAAAACCCCTGTACGGGCTGCTGTTATTCGCGGTGTTATCATTTGGACTCGGATTACCTTACATTATACTTGCCGCTTTTTCAAGTTCATTAAACAAACTACCGCGTTCAGGTGAATGGATGATAGGTGTAAAAGTAATATTCGGACTTATTCTTATAGGAATGGCATTATACACAATACTCCCGCTGGCACCGGAAAATATCGCCACATTGGTTATGGGTGTTTATCTAATCCTCGCAGGTGCTTATTTAATTTTAATAGACAAGAAAGGTGCAAATTCCAAAGTTTACACAAAAATTAAATATATTATAGCAATTGCCGGTATTATCTGGGGTGCATTCATGTTAAAACCCCAGGAAAGCACGTATGAAGTTGCATGGCAAAACGTCACATCACTGGAAATGATAGAAAAAAGCATAAAAGATAACAATAAGCCGGTAATGATTGATTTTTATGCCGACTGGTGTGCACAGTGCAAAGAACTTGACAAATACACATACACCGACAAGGAAGTCTCCGAACTTTCCAAATCATTTAACAATATCAAAATTGATTTAACTAAAGCAATACCCGAAATAGAAACAAAATTTGAAATCAGAGGTCTACCGGTAGTAGTATTCATGAACTCGAAGGGTGAAGAATACAGAGAATTAAGAGTAACAGGGTTTCTCAAGCCGGAAGAATTCATAACAAAAATGAAAACAACTCTCGAAAAAGAAAAATAGCATTTTATGAAATACACTTTAATTTTATTTATCATTCTGTCTTTTTCAGTCTGCTTACAATCGCAGGTTAATCCTGACAATATAAAAGATTTAAAAACAGAAATTCTTAAAAACGAAATTGATTTAAAATATCAATCCAATATACAAATGACTGACGGCGGTAAATCTCCCGGAATTTCGTTAATTCTGTCATTAATACTGCCCGGAGCCGGTCACTTTTACGCGGGCAGAATGGACATCGGAAAATACTTTCTTACAGCCGAAGGAGCATTATGGCTGGGATTCGCCGGTGTTAATATTTACGGCGACGCTTTGCGCAATGATGCAAGGTCATTTGCTTCCGTTCACTCGGGACTGAACAAAGAGGGAAAAAATGATGATTATTTTGCCGACGTCGGTAACTTCAACGATATTTATGAATACAACAATTACAGATTATCAAGAGGTGAATACGAAAAACTCTACGACATAAACACCTACTACTGGAACTGGGATAACGTTTCAAACAGAACGAACTACGACGAGCAAAGAAGAAAAAGCGAGCGGATGTACAATTCAACTAAAATATTCACAACCGGAATGATACTAAACCGTCTTGCAAGTGCTTTAAGCGCATTCCTCATAACAAAAACAGACGGAAAACTTAAAGTAAACAGCGAATTCACAGGTTCAAATTCCGGTAGTCCTGACGGATTCAGGATTAATTTCATAAGAACTTTCTGATATATCCGTCCGCAAAGTAAAATGATTAATTACAAAATCACAATTGAATACGACGGAGGTAAATACAACGGCTGGCAAAGACAAAAAAATACAAATAAAACAATTCAGGAAACGATAGAAAACGCAATCAGTACATTAACGGGAGATAAAATCAGTATTACAGTCGCCGGCAGAACGGATACAGGAGTTCATTCATACAATCAGATTGCACATTTCAAATCGGAGCAAATAACCGACCCGAAAAAATTTATTTATTCATTGAACGGAATTTTGCCCGGTGACATCAGAATTAAGAGAATCAACAAAGTTAGTCCTGAATTTCATTCCCGATACTCCGCAAGAATGCGTGAATACATATACAAAGTTACGTTATATGATAAGGCAATCGAAAGGTCTTATTATTTTAAATTAATATACGAACTGGATTTCAAAATTCTGGATGAATTTATTGCTTTCATAAAAAGCAATAAATATTTTAAATCTTTATGTAAAAACAAAACAGACAAACACAATTTTGAATGCAAAATTGAGCATTTCGGATACAAATACAATAAATCCAAAGGTGAAATCATATTCAAAATATGCGCTAACAGATTTTTACATTCCATGGTCAGGGCTATAATAGGTTGCAGCATAGATGTATCCAGAAAAAGACTTGATTTCAGAAATACGGCTGAAAAAATAAAAAAAGGAGAAAAAATAAGA
>CAYWMV010000093.1:0-8390 GCA_964459055.1 uncultured Ignavibacteriaceae bacterium
TAATTTCTAAAAATGTAACCTATGTTGTGCGTATTGCTACAACTAAAGTGTAACCTATGTTGTGCAATTTTTGTGTAACCTATGTCCTGCTAATTGTCAGTTAGTGATTAGTGATTAGTGATTAGTGATTAGTGGTTAGTGGTTAGTGGTTAGTGGTTAGTGGTTAGTGGTTAGTGGTTAGTGATTAGTGATTAGTTGTTAGTTGTTAGTTGTTAGTTGTTTGTGGTTAGTTATTTGTTTTCTGTTTTCTTCTTAATAGAAAAGAGGAGTAAATAATTTCGAGGATAATAAATAAAACCGCTAATATTAAGAAAAAAGGTGTGAGTTCAATTCCCTTACGGTTATTTTCCACTGCTGATTTTAAATCACTTGTATTGGTGAAATACTGCACGTTTGGAAAACCATTTGATTTAAAATAATCAACCGAAGAATTCTCATTATATTTTCCGAAGAAACTTTCAGCGGAATCATTATTTACTGCAAAAGTTATTTTCCCTGATGCCGAATCAGATATCTGATAAAATCCTGTTCCGTTAAACTGACTTCTGATTAGTTTGGAAAGGTTATTTCCGCTAACGGCTATACCTGTACCGTCGGGTGCAAATACAGTATCAATATTCTTTTTAATTATTTCCCGCACAAAATCCGAACTGATTCTGCCGTTTCGCACAACGTTATTATTGTCCGAGAGCAGATACACTCCCCTGATGAGCATAGGGAGGAAGAAGTTCTTTGCGGGGATATCGCTCATCTGAAAATCCGGCGGCAGAGCGGATAAAATAATTTTTGAATTCCCTTTCGAATATTCGGAAATCAGCGGCACGCCGTTATTAAGCGAAATCACGGGATAAGTATTCTCACCCGCCAGAATTCTGAAATATGATTTCATATCCGGTGATTCGGGACTTTGAGTTAAATACTCATTTCCGACTGTTCTGAATACACCTTTAAAAAGCGGATGTTCTGTTTTAATTTCCGATATTTTTACATTTCCGTCACTGAATTCTTTCGATTCAATTCCAAGAGAAGAAATTCTTTTTAAAAGCGAATTGAAATTCTGCAATTCCGCATCTGCGGGCGGAAATATGAAAATACCCTTTCCGGCAGACGAAAATTTTTCCAGCAGATTCACATCACTTTCGGTAAAATCTTTTTTAACGAGGTAAAGTACATCGTAACCGTTAATTTCTTCCGTAACTGAATTTCTGATAATGTATGACATTCTGCCTGTTCCGCTGCCTTCATTAAATACATCCAGCGATTTTGATATATAATTCACATTTTCTAAATTATCCGAAACGAGCATTATTCTAATATTTTCGGGAATATTCACAACATTATAGAATCTGTTATCATCAGATATTTCGTCTTCGGCGGGATTCGGAATTATGACTGCAGACTCAATTTTCTGCTCACCGTAGGAAAAAGGTTTAAATCTCACTTCAAGTTCCTTAATTTCATTTTCAGTGAAATCAAGATTAGCGGAATACACATTTACTCCGTTATTTCGCATTTCAAATGAGGCGTATGACACGGGAAAATCATTATGATTTTTCATTCTCACTCTGAAAACCAAATCTGCATTCTGGTCGGGAAATTCGCTTATGAGGGCTGCATTCTGAACTGATACATTCGACGGCTCCCTGTCACTGACATCGAGAAGATAAAAATAAACATTTTCCTTATCGGCAGAAAAACCTCCTGTTCCGTTAAATTCCTTAAAATTAATTGCGCTGAAATCCGATATCAGAATAACTTCATTCAGAATTGAATTATTAACCGCAAGATTCAGATTGACAGTTTCGAGAATCTCATTAATAAAAAAGGGTATGTGCGATAAGGGTGATTCCTTTACATCAGTCAAAGCAATCAAACCGCCTGTACCCCGGAAGATCAGAAGATTATCCGTGGGATTATAAAATCCTGCGATATCCGCCGCCGATGATTTTGATTTTTCAAAATAATTTGAATTAGCGGGCATATTATTCAGACTGAACGAATCATCAAAAAACAGCAGAACGGTTTTATTCTTAATATCCGTCAGAGTAAATCTACTCTTAATTACGGGATTAGCAAAAGAAAGTACAAGAAACACAATAAGAAAAATCCTGATAAGCAATAAAATAATTTCCTTCAGTCTCAGTTTTTTAATTTCTGTTTCCTCGACCTGCCTGACGAACATAAGTGAACTGAAGTTAATTTTCCGTGCCTTTCTGAGGTTGAATAAATGAATAATAACAGGCACTGCAATCAATCCCAGACCAAGCAGCATCAATGGATTAATGAAGGACATCTTTTAATAAATAATATTATTGTTTTTACAAAAATTACAGTATATTTTGACAAATAACGTTAATAAAATAATCGATATAAAAACAAAATGAAAACTAAAGCGGTAATTTTTTTGAACGGTGTTTTTCCCCACAGGAAGATTATATCCGCATTTACCGGCAGTAACGATTATCTAATAGCAGCGGACGGAGCAGCAAATTACCTTAAGAAAATTAACATAACTCCCGATATCATACTCGGAGACCTCGATTCAGTGGAAAAGAACGTACTGAATTACTATCTGAAAAAAGACGTACCCGTAATAAAATACACCGAGCAGGAAACAACCGATTTCGAAAAATCACTAAACTTCGTTATTCAGACAGGGATACAGGACCTTCTGATATTCGGATTTACAAGTTTAAGATCCGACCACAGTCTGAACAATTTCAGTGTTCTGAAAAGGCATTACAAAAAACTTAATATAAAGTTCATTGACGATATATTCATCATAGAATTCATTAATAAAAAAATAAGTTTCAAATACAGAAAAAACCAATTAATTTCACTTCTGCCCTTTCCCGCAGCGAAAAATATAAAAACGGCAGGATTGCGCTATTCATTAAAAGATGAAACATTAAAACTGGGAGTACGGGAAGGGACACTCAACATATCAACTTCAGAAAAAATCACAATCTCCTTCCGTTCGGGTGATTTAATACTATTCAGAAAACATTTTATAAAATAATCCGTTGAAGATAACCTTAGACATATCCGATATAATAATCATCGGTGTTTTCTTTTTGATAACTTCATACATCGGAATCAGGACAAAAAGCAAAGACAATTCCGAACTGGATTATCTCATTGCGGGAAGAACCGTAACACTTCCTGCATTCGTTGCAACGCTCGTATCAACATTTTACGGCGGGATACTCGGAATCGGCGAATTCACATACAGATACGGAATTTCAAGCTGGTTTCTCAACGCATTCCCTTACTATATTTTCATCACAATATTTGCATTTTTTCTTGCAAAGAAAATCAGAAAGTCGGAACTATACACGATACCCGAAAAACTCGGCATCCGTTTCGGAAAAAAAGTAAGTGCATTCAGCGGAGCAATGATTTTTATTCTGTCAACTCCCGCTCCTTACATATTTATGATTGGAATTATTATTAACCTTGTATTCGGAATATCACAAATCTGGGGTATGCTGGCAGCGACCGGTTTCTCAGTACTTTTTATTTATTCCGGCGGGCTGAAAAGTGATATAAAAGTAAATATAGCAGAATTTATCGTAATGTTTCTCGGATTTGCCGTAATACTGCCGTTTTGTTTTATTGAATTCGGCGGACCGCTGAAATTAATTAATTCGCTTCCGGCAGAGTATATCAATCCTGCAGGCGGACATTCGGCATTATATATTATATCCTGGTTTATAATCGGTTCCTGGGCACTTGTTGACCCCTCATTCCACCAGCGCTGCTACGCCGCGAAAGATGAAAAAACAGCAAAGAACGGAATACTGGTATCCCTTGTATTCTGGTTTATTTTCGATTTAATGACAACAGCAGCGGGACTATATTCCGTCGCACACATAAAAGGCCTTGCAAATCCCGTTGAATCATACCCCGCACTTGCCGAAAAAATACTTCCGCCTGTTGCGAAAGGGTTTTTTCTTACGGGAATGCTCGCAACGATTATGTCAACACTGCACTCATACATGTTCATTTCAGCATCCACATTCAGCGTTGATATCGTAACAAAATTTTCCGGAATTAAAAAGGAAAACATAAACAAATATACTAAGTTTGGAATTATATTTTCTGCAATAATTTCACTTGTTATTGCCGTAATTATTCCGTCAGTTGTTGAAATATGGTACACTGTCGGCTCGTTAACAATACCGCCGCTGCTGGCAGGCGTTATACTTTCTTATACCGATAAAATAAAAATAGACAGAATTTACGTGCTTCTTGCTATGATTTCATCTTTTTCGATATCGTTATACTCATTCATTCTAGGCAGTATCAGTAATGCCGGAGGAATACCCGGATATTTATTCGGAATCGAACCGATGTATCCCGGATTGATACTCTCATTTATATTTATTTTTTCAGGTATGATAATTAAATTCCTGACCGGAGCTGAAAAAACAAATGTTTAGAATAAAGCACATATTGATATTTCTTTCGTTTTTAATAACCGTATCATCTTTCGCACAGACAGATACAAATTACATACTTCTTAATTTGCCATTAAGAAGCAAATACAATTTAGATACAAATTCATTCAATATATTTCCGCAGAAATACAACAGAAAAAAAGTGGCTCTCGTATTAAGCGGCGGCGGTGCGAGAGGATTCGCCCAACTTGGAGTATTAAAGTCATTTGAGAAGAACGATATTAATTTTGATTTCATTGTAGGAACGAGCATAGGAAGCGTAATCGGCGGATTATACTCTACGGGATACACGACGAAGGAAATTGACAGTCTTGCAAGGAAAGCGGACTGGAAAAACCTCGTTACCATATCAAACAAATATTCACGTGAATTCCTCTTTCCCGAACAGAAGCGAATTCAGGATATGAACCTGATTACACTGTCACTTGACGGGTTTGTACCCGCAATTCCGACTTCCCTATCTTCAGGACAGCAGATAACGGAATTTCTCAATGAACTTTTCCTGAACGCAAGAGTAAACAACACTGACAATTTCAGCAATCTGAAAAAACCCTTTTTCCCCGTTGCAACAGAACTGAAAAGAGGTGAAAGAGTAATTTTTTCTGACGGTAATATTACCGAATGCGTCAAGGCATCATTTACATTTCCACTTATTTACTCGCCGACCAGAATTAAGGATATGGATTTAATTGACGGCGGGCTTACGGCTAACATACCCGTAGATGTGGCTTTTGAGAAAGGTGCTGATTATGTTATAGCAATAAATTCGACCAGTCCTCTTAAAACAGAAGAAGAACTGAAAGATAATCCTTTTAATACTGCAGACCAGATTCTCTCAATATCAATGGCACAACTGAACAAGTATCAACTGGAAAAATCGAATTTCACAATTACTCCCGATGTCGGCAATCACAAAGCGGAAGATTTTTTCAACCTAGGAAATCTTATAAATAAGGGCGAAGCGGAAGCGGATGATGCGGCTTCTAAACTGAAATATTATCTTGATTCGCTTGAAGCATCTGCATCGGAGCAGTACAACAATTTTCTCACTAATCCGGAGGTAATATTTGAATCAGATCTGATTCCCGACAGTATAAAATCGCTTATAACTGAAGAGCAATACCGGAAATTTGTAAAATATACACAAATTGAAAGAGTGCTGAGAAGCATATACGACCTCGGATATTTCAGTAACGTATATGCAAAAATATACAGGGACAACGGAATACTGATATTGAAATACGTAACGGAAAATAATCCTGTACTAAACGATATTAATTTCACCTCACTTTCACAGCAAACAGATAAAATTATTTTGCAATACCTTACCGAAAATGAAGGTGAAGCAATTAATCTCAACAAAGCGGAAATACTTTATTTCGACATTCTCGGTGCCTTAAGGTCGGAAAAACTAACTGCAGTTGATATAACAAAATTTTATTTTGACAGGGCGACCGGCATACTGGATATAAGATTCAGCAGCGGAATAATTGACTCAATCAGAATTTCCGGTAATACGAATTCCAACCCAGACCTAATATTGAGGGAAGTTTCCATCAAGAAAAATCAAAATGCAAAATTCGACGATATCAGATACAGTTTAAAAAACATAAGCGGAACCAATCTTTTCAGTCAGGTAAGTTTATACAGGACAACAGATTCGCTCACGGGAAAAAGTGCGATAAATGTAAATATTGTAGAGAGAAACAACCGTACACTAAGTTTTGCTGTAAGAGTAGATAATGAGAGAAATCTGCAGCTTCTCGGTGATTTAAGGGACAGAAACATATTCGGGACGGGAGCGGAGTTCGGATTAGTTGCAAACGGCGGATTAAGGTCGAGGGAATATAAATTCGAACTCCAGTCCAACAGATTATTCAAAACCTTTTATACATTCAGTCTTACGGGATACTACGGTTTCCTTGATTTCTTCGATTACATAGAAAATATAAGCACTGACAATCTTACATTTGACAGAACAAAATCAGGTGAATTCAGGGATATCAGATACGGTCTGAAACTGCTTGCGGGAACGCAGATGGAAAAAATCGGGACAATATACGGTTTATTAACACTGGAGAATATCAGAATTAAAGACCTCGACAGAACTTTTTATGCATCTGAAACGAAAGTGCTGAAATTCAGATTCGGCGGGAGGCTGGACACCCGCGACAAATTCCCTTTCCCGGATAAGGGAACCGATATGAATTATTTTTATGAAACTGCTCAGAACAGATTGAGGGGAAATGAAACATATTCAAAGTTGTTTGCAAGTTTTGCTTATAATTTCGACATTTTACAAGGTCTGAATCTAAGACCGAAAGTATGTTTCGGATTTTCAGACCAGACTACACCCTTAGCGGAACAGTTTTATATGGGAGGCGAAGAATCATTTATGGGTATGCTTGAGAATCAGTTAAGAGGGAGACAGGTTTTTGTATCTTCGCTGGAATTCAGATACAGTTTTCCCTACAAATTATTTTTTGATACATATCTTGCATTCAGATACGATCTCGGCAGGATATGGGAAAAATCGGAAGATATAAGATTCAAAGACCTAAGACACGGGCTTGGATTATCTGCGCAGTTTGATACCCCTATAGGAAAAGCAAGTTTTTCGGTTGGACGTACATTTTTAGTCAATAAAGGACTCACCTCGAATTCTTTTATCTGGGGTCCTTATACATTTTATTTTAGTTTAGGATATGATATTTAAATTGTAAATGAAATTTCTGAAAAAAATACCCGTGAATATTCTGAAATTATTTGTTATAGTAATTTCAGTATATACATTGCTGATAAGCGGCGTGATTTTTCTTAAAGCATCTTTAACGGACAGTTTAACCATCGATGATATCTTCATTGATTACTCAAATCCAGAAAATCATCAGAACAGAGGTATAATTATCTGGGAACTTAAACCCGGAGGCATTGCTGAAAATGCCGGTCTTCGGAAGGGAGATGTTATTTTAAAAATCAACAGCGATTACATTTCCGATGCGAACCAGTACAGGAATCTGCTCAATAAATATGAAGCAGGTGATATTCTTGAATATCAGATTAAACGCGGAAACGATGTTTTTTCGCTTTATATTCAGGTGGACAAATATTTTCACTTTATATATTTCCTCTTTGCTTTTCTCGGATTCGGTTTTCTTTTCAATGCAGTTGTTGTAGGATTGTCAAGACCTGATAAGTTAACTTCATTTTTGTTTTTCCTGCTGGGTGTTTCCGCCTGTCTGGGATTTAATATATACGGAGGCGGTCTTTACTACTCGGGATTCGGTACTTTCATATTCAATAATTTTTGGTTCGGAAATATGATGTTTTATTCTTTAATTCTTCATTTCTTTCTGACCTTCCCGGTAAAATATGAATTTCCGAAAAGAAAATTTGTTATTGCTGTAATATATCTTATTCCGTTGTTTTTAACAGTAATGAATTATATAATTTTCTCTTATAATACTGATGATGTAATTTTTAGCATAACATATTTAATGGGCTTCATACCCGTTACTTTTCTCGGTCTGGGTATTTTGTTTTTCCTTATTTCCTACTTCAGGATGAAGGATACCGAGAAGAAAAAACCGCTGAGAATTATATTATATGGTATGATTGTCAGTCTTCTGGGGTTCATTTATTACTTTTTCATTTTCAATCCTTATATATCTCCGAGATACAGTACCATTCTGTTAAGACTGCCTGCACTCGCGGTGCTTGCTTTCCCCGTTTCCTTTTCTTATTCGATACTAAAATACAAGATTTTGAATTCGGGTTATTCGTTAAAGAGAAATATTTTAATCATTTTTGTTTACTAATTTATTACTCCTCACTTACCTCCTTTTTAAAATTTATTCCTCTATATATTAGAACTCAAAACCTTCAAATGATACTTTGGTGTCAGGCACCTTTGTCTCATATGGAAAAGTG
>CAYWMV010000094.1:0-2714 GCA_964459055.1 uncultured Ignavibacteriaceae bacterium
CCAGTTGCACCATTCCGATATTCCTTCGCCTGAGGTGCAGGAAACCTCGAATATTTTCAGGCTGGGATTGATTTGCATCGCATTATTTTTCAGATTATCCATATTGCAGTTAACATAAGGAAGCAAATCAATTTTATTAATTACAAGTATTGAAGAATTCAGAAACATTTTCGGATATTTAAGGGGTTTATCATCCCCTTCCGTTGTGCTCAGAAGTACAACTTTCATATCTTCACCAAGGTCATATCCTGCCGGACATACGAGATTTCCGACATTTTCGATTACAAGCAAATCAACATTTTGAAGATTCATATTCGCCGCTGCATCGCCGACGAGTTTTGCTTCGAGGTGGCAGCCGCCGTTAGTGACAATCTGAACGACCGGCACATCGTAATGTGCAACCCTTTGGGCATCAAAATCCGTCTGGACATCGCCTTCGATGACGGAAATGTTTACCTTCGGTTTAAGCGATTCAATAGTTTTCTCGAGAAGACTTGTTTTTCCCGCACCGGGAGAACTTACAATATTGATTACAAATAAATTATGTTTTTTAAACAGTTCCCTGTTTCTTGCCGCAAGTTCGTCGTTTTTTTCCAGAACTTTTCTTTCGATTTTCAGTATAGACACTTTTTTAATTATGAATTATGAATTATGAATTATGAATTATGAATTTAAAATGTTCAGTCATCAATTTCTATTTCCGTGACATGCATATCCGTTCCCGTTAATATTTTTATATCAGAAGAGCCGCATTCCGGACACAGAAAAAATAAATTTTCAACACTAAACTCAAGAACACATTTATTACATTTTGCCGTTACCGGAATTTTTTCTATTATCAACTTTGCTTCTTCAAGTTCCGTTCCTTTCGTAATAACATCAAAACAAAATTCGAGAGAATCGGGAATCACACCCGATATATCACCTAATTTTAAATAAATATTTTTCACACGTGCTTTACCATCAACATTTTCTTTAACGAGGTCAAATATATTCTGAGCAACTGACAATTCGTGCATTACAACTCCCTGAACCAGTTATTAAAATCCACAGTGTTTTTTCCGGAAGATTTTTTATTATAAAATTCATTTGCAAACTTATCATAGGCATAATCCTGACTCCATTTTTCGTGATTCATTACGATTTGCTTTATTGCATCAACAGTAAAGTACAAATCATCGTCAGTCATTGTCGGATGGAGTGAAAGTCTCACCCAGCCGGGTTTCATAGATAAATCTCCCTGGTCAATTTTTGTTGTAATAGTATGAGAGAGTTCATAGGATACGTTAAGAAGATAATGTCCGTAAGTACCAGCACAGGCACATCCGCCCCTAACCTGAATTCCGAACCTGTCGCTCAATAATCTCACAATTAAATTATAATGAACGTTATCAACATAAAAGGAAACAGCACCGAGCCGATTTTCCACATTATCGGCAAGTATATGCAGACCGGGAATTTTCCTCATTTCATCAAAAGCGATTTTCAGCAGTTCATTTTCTCTTTTCCGCATATTAACAACTCCCATTTCATTTTTCAGTTCAATACAAAGTGCTGCTTTGATTGCCTGAAGAAATCCCGGAGTTCCTCCGTCTTCCCGAAGTTCTATATCCTCATAATACCTGTATTCTCCCCAGGGATTTGTCCAGTAAACCGTACCGCCGCCGGGCTGGTCTGGGCTGGTATTTTTATACAATTCCGAATTAAAAATCATCACACCTGAACTGCCCGGACCGCCGAGAAATTTATGCGGGGAAAAAAACACAGCATCGAGTCTTTCATTTTCATTATCAGGGTGCATATTCATATCAACATACGGAGCCGCCATAGCAAAATCCACAAAACAATATCCGCCGTAATGATGAATGAGTTCAGCCATTTTATGATAAGGAGTTTCTACTCCGGTTACATTAGAAGCCGCCGTGAATGAGCCGTAAATATTTTTTCTGTGTTTATATTTTTCAAGTTTACATTCAAAATCATCAAGATTGACGAGCAATTCACTGTCGTGTTTAATCTGTACAACATCTGCAATAGTTTCATACCAAGTAGTATGATTCGAATGATGCTCCATATGAGTTATAAAAACGACAGGTTTTTCTTCTTCGGGAATATTCTTATACAAAGATTTATCAAAAGGTTTCAGTCCGAGCATTCGCTGAAGTTTATTAACAACAGTTGTCATTCCGAACCCGGCATTAATAATCACGTCCTTTTTTCCCGCGTTAAAGTGTTCCTTTATATCCTTTTGAGCCTTTTGATATGCTTTAGTCATTAAAGTCCCTGTCTCGCTTGTTTCGGTGTGTGTGTTAGCAACGAAGGGACCCAGTTCGTTTATTATTCGTTCCTCAATTGGTCTGTACAATCTTCCGCTTGCAATCCAGTCGGCATATATCATTTTTACTTTGCCGTATGGAGTCAGGTATTCATAATCCCGGCCTATTATATTTTTTCTGAATTTTTCGAAATGTTTTTCCATATAATAAAATTATACGAATATAAAAAACAAATATCAAAGAAGTTAGTCATAGAGGAATAAAACAAGAATACAGTAATAGAATATAGTCATAGAAGAAAGGTATTGATTGATTGGATGATTGGGTTATTAGTGGTTGGTGGTTGGGGATTAGTGGTTGGGGATTAGTGGTTAGTGGTTGGGGTGTTCCGAGAGTCCCTTCGTCCGCTGAGGCGGACTCAGGAGACTCTACGGAACA
>CAYWMV010000094.1:2814-4991 GCA_964459055.1 uncultured Ignavibacteriaceae bacterium
AATTAACTTTTTGACCGAAGTGAATTTATCTGAAGTCAATCGCACGAAGTAGATTCCGCTGGCGATGGTTGAAGCGTTCCAGTTTGCTTCATACTGACCCGGACTGAATTTTCCGTTAGCAAGGACTGTAACTTCTCTTCCAGTTAAATCTGTAACAATTAACTTAACGTCAGAAAGTTCAGGAATGTCAAATTTAATATTAGTAACAGGATTAAACGGATTAGGATAATTCTGATACAATTGGAATTTATCGGGTACTATTCCCGTATTTTGGCTAATACCCGTTACATTAACCGTAAAATGCCAGATAGAAGACCACATTCCGTTTCCGGAACTATTTTTTCCGCAGACACGCCAGTTATACAAAGTAGAATTGTTTAATTTACCGTACGGTATTGTATAATTGCTTGCAGATACGGTTGCAGAATCCGTGATAGTACTGAAAACAGGCGAAGGAGAAATCTGGACAAGATAATTTGCAGCTCCGGTTACATTTTCCCAATCAAGCGAAGGTGTATAAGTAAACACGAGAGTGCCGTTTGAAGGAGAAAGCAAGACTGGAGGAGGTAAAGAACCCATTGTAGTAAAAACCCATACATAAGACCAGTTACTGGAGCCATAAGAATTACGCGACCTGACACGCCAGAAATAAGAAGTATTCGGCTGAAGTTTGCCGGCGGGGATAATTCTCTGTGTTTCCGTAACAGTAGCCGAATCGGTAATAACTGAAAAATTGCCGACCGTTGATACCTGAACATTATATGATTCTGCTCCCGCAGCGGAATTCCAGGTTAAAACCGGAGTAAGCGGAATATTAACCGCATTATTAACCGGAGATACAAGAACGGGTACGGCAGGAGCCGTCAAACCCCCGGTGGATGTTTTTAAAATAATTCCGTTGTATCCGACAGCAAATCCTGTATTAGAATTAACAAAAGCGACCGCCTGCAAACGCGAGGTTACACCCGAGGTCTGTCGTACCCAGTTCTGACCGCCGTTAATTGTTTTGATGATAACGCCTGTATCACCTACCATCCAGCCGGTATTTTGTGAAATGAAATGTGAGCAAAGAAGCCAGGTTAATGTTGATGAATTCTGTGACGACCAATTCAAACCTGCATTTGTTGTCTTGAATATTCCGCCAAAATGTGATGAAATCCAGCCTGTATTCTGGTCAACAAAAAAAGTTCTTGTAAAATTATTGCCGGTAAATGAAGGAATCTGACTCCAGTTTTGACCGCCGTTAGTTGTTCTGAGCATTAATCCGTTATTACCTGATATAAGTCCTGTTTGCGAGTTAATAAAATATACATTTGTCAAATCAACATAAGTTCCTAAATTTACACTCTGCCAGGAATTACCCCCATCAATAGTTTTCAGAACAACGCCACCCGTTCCAACTATCCAAGCATTTAAAGGAGTAATGAAGTGAATCCCTAAAAGCAAATTCAAAGTTCCGCTGGAAACTTCATTCCAAGTATCTCCTCCGTTTGTAGTATGCAATATCAATCCTTTTTGTCCGATTATCCAGCCGTCGGACACTGAATTAAAAACAATTCTCTGGAGTCCGGAAGGGGGACTGTAATACGAAGGGATCCATGTTTCACCCGAATTTGTTGTTTTGAGTATAGTTCCATACCAGCCGCAAATCCATCCAGTAGATTCACTAATGAAACATACATCAATCAACTGATTCGATGTACCTGAATTCTGCTGAACCCACCCCGTTTGTGAAAAAGATATATTGACTGAAAAAATTA
The DNA here is from genome assembly GCA_964459055.1 of uncultured Ignavibacteriaceae bacterium. Classification (GTDB taxonomy): domain Bacteria; phylum Bacteroidota; class Ignavibacteria; order Tepidaquicellales; family Tepidaquicellaceae; genus Tepidaquicella. The sequence continues at coordinate 4,575 of CAYWMV010000094.1, forward strand.
AAAAGAAAAGACCGGTAATTAATGTTTTCATTTTCTTATATTTTTTTAAAATTTATTCAGAAAAAACATTAAAAGCAACTGTTAATTTTCTTCTTGATTTTATTTATAATTTTATTCAATTGAAAATTAGTCCGTCAGGAATCGAATTCTGTGTAAAATGGCAAACGAAGTTACAAGTTTAAAGTGACAAGTGACAAGGCAAGTATTACGAATTTGGCACGCGGAAGACGCGGAATAGCGGAATATCACAGATACAAGTATAACGCATTTGAAACACTGATTAACACGGATCGAAACGGAAAAACACGGAACATATTCAATGTTAAATGTAAAATGAAAACATTTTGGCCCCGGCTTGATCGGGTTATTGCATTAGTTTTCAAATTCTGCGCAAATCGGCAAGAAAAAAGTAACAAG
>CAYWMV010000094.1:5091-8383 GCA_964459055.1 uncultured Ignavibacteriaceae bacterium
AAATGAGAATTATTCGGTTCCGGTTTGACCGGGTTAGGAATTCAGATTAAATAGTTTTTCTGTTGAAAAATCATTCGTCTGAATTTAACGGGAAATTCTGAATTACTTTATGAATGGCGCCTTCTGAAGTCAGCCTACTGTTCATAAGGGAAAAACATTTTGCGGGATAAACAAAATCACAATTTATATCATTTTGAGATTCAATGGAATGAATTCCGCTTTGATGTTTCATTCTGCCGAGCGTAATATGGCTGTGAAATTTTTTATCGGGTTTAAATCCGAGATTATACAATGCATCGGCGATTTTTAAATATAGTTTTTTGATAATTCCGTTCTCATCATCAAGACTGACAAATAAAACACGGGGATTTTTCAGGGATGGGAATGCATCTATCGAAACACCTTTCAAAACAATTTCATCTGTGTCTTTAATTTTTACTTTATCAAGCGCCGATATGATTTCCCGCTTCATCTTTTCATCCGTTTCACCGATAAAGAAAAGTGTCAGATGAAAATTGTCTTTATTCTCCCATTTAATATTGTAAGGATATTTTTTAGAAATTTTTTCTTTCAGTTCAGACCGGATTAAAAATAATTTTTCTTTAGTTTCTTCATCCGGATTTACTGATATAAAAAGTCTCATTATTCTATTAGTTTTAATTCTGTATAAACCGGCAAGTAAAAAGTGACAAGGAAAGCATTACGAATTTGGCACGCTGATGACGCAGATTTCTCCGCGGCGAACAGGTATGCAGATTAACACAGATTTTATCAAGATATAATAACATTTTGGTTCCGTTTTGACCGGGTTATGAATATAAAATTTATTTTTCAAGCGAACTGTAATTAACCGTACCTTAAAACAGGCAGGATATTGTTAATCATCCATTTTTATGATGGCATTATACAGTTTCTGTTTTTTTTCGCGTTCTTCGGGAGTATAGGTGTATATACTCTTCAGTTCCAGATAATAAAGCAATGCTTCGGTTTTCCTCCCTTCCTTAACTGCAATAGTTCCGAGCAGATAAAACAAATCCACATACTCGCTTCCGTAATAGCCGTATGCACCTTCATTTATACTTTTTTCAAATGCTTTCCTTAAATATTTTTTTGCTTCGCGTTCATCATTTTTATTTTCATAATATATTTTACCGAGTTGTATATATGCCCGGATATATTCAGGGTCTCTTTTAATCAGATTCTTGTATCTGATAATCGCAGAATCATAGTTCTTCATCAATTCATGCGTGCTGGCAATCTGATACCTTATAAACATATCGGTTGTATCTTCCTTCAGCATCTTTTCGTAAAACTGTATTGCTTTTCCGTAGTCTTTTGATTTAGAGTATGCTTCCGCAAGAGATGATGAAAGCGTATTCAGAAGACTATCGGAAGTAAATGATTCCCTTATGGTTTTATAGAGATTCTCCGCTTTTTCAAAATTATCCGTATAAAAATACATATCCATCAGTTCCCTGTAAACGTAAAACGAATCAGGCTGCAGTTCCATACACTTAATAAATGCCTGCTCCCCTTTGGAAAAATTAATTTTATTCAGCGAGTCCTGCTTGACGGCAAAAGTATCAATTGTTTTCATAGTATCAACCTGTTTCGTATAAAACCAGTTGTCGTAAATTCGATATTTAAAATTCGTTGCGAGCGTGTATGTCCTTCTGAATAAATCTGCATTTCTTTTCAGCCTGAATTCCTCGTCATTATTCAAATCCGAAATATTAAGGTTTTTCCTCAAATTCACAAGTGAACTGACACTGACAGCAAAATTGAGGTTACCGTAAAATCCGTAAGAATATGTTGTAACACCGATTACTTCTCCTTTCGTGTTGAAAAGCGGACCGCCGCTGTTACCCGGTGATATGGCTGCAGTTATCTGAATCACTTTATCAAATACTTTTTCTACCGTCAGATAAGTTGTGTAATCCATAAAACTCACTTTTTCGTTATATCTGACTCCCGCTATAATTCCTTCAGATATAGTATATTCAAAGCCCATCGGGCTGCCAATTGCGTAAATCACCTGACCGACTTTCACACTGTCCGATGAAGCAATTTTAATGAACGGGTATTCAGTCTGAACCGAATCAATTATTCTCAAAATCGCAATATCGTTTTTTTCATCCGTTAAAATAACCTCGGCGTTATGCAATACACCGTCGTAAGTTTTTATTAAAATACTGTCTATATCCTGTATAACGTGATTATTTGTCCCTACCATACCTTCCGGGCTGATGATAAAACCGCTTCCGCTGAGCATAACTGTATCCTTAGGAATATAAGAATAATATGCATAGTAACCGTTTGATACGTACCATATAGAAACGACATAGGGTTTATTCATTTCGAATATCTGTTCAGCAGTCAGATCGTCGCCGCCGGGCTTTGGTGTTTCGGATTCTTCGGTTTTTTTATTCGGTTCTTCCTGTGAAAATGCAGGGCAGGAAATAAAAAACAGAGATATTAAAATTGCAAGAAATAGTTTATACATTGTGATTATTTATGTTCCCATTCGGGTTTTCGTTTTTCAATGAATGCTTTCATACCTTCGAACTTGTCTTCCGAAGCAAACAGCAGATAGAAATTCTTTCTTTCAAATTCTATACCTTCATTAAGAGTAAGTTCATAGGATTTCAGAATGCATTCCTTTGCAAGTTGAACTGCGATTGAAGGTTTATTTGAAATTTCAACCGCTATTTTCAGTGATTCAGTCAGGTAATCATTTTCGCCTGTAAGAACGGCAACCAATCCCACATCCAGCATTTCCTTACCGGAAAGGAGTTTACCTGTTAGAATCATTTCCATCGCTTTGGCTTTTCCGACCGCACGGGTAAGTCTTTGTGTTCCGCCTGCACCGGGAATAACCGCTAAATTAATTTCAGGCTGACCGAATTTTGCAGTATCTGATGCTACAATCAAATCACACGCCATAGCAAGTTCACATCCTCCGCCGAGTGCATATCCGCTGACAGCGGCGATGAAAGGTTTTTTAATTTTTCTCAGTTTATCCCATACTGCAAACTGGTCTTTGATATACATATCAACTGCACCTGCATCAGCCATTTCTTTTATATCTGCTCCTGCAGAAAATGCATCTTTGCTTCCTGTTATAACGGTACAACCGGCAGTGTTGTCTTTGTCAACCAACCCGAGTACATTTACAATTTCGAGCATTGTTTCTGTATTTAATGCATTTTTTGCTTTCGGTCTGTTTATTTCGATAAGACAGACACTTAATCCGGTAGGATTATCTATATAAAAAGAGATTACATTTTTGTAT
>CAYWMV010000095.1:0-8358 GCA_964459055.1 uncultured Ignavibacteriaceae bacterium
CGACCTCCGGAGTTAGATTGTTTCATTGCTATAAATATATCACTCCTCCGGAGTGGGGAGAAGTTAAGAAAGTTTAACCCGTTCCGGGGTTTAAAATCGGTGCGAATAATTCCTATTCCTTAATTCCGAAATCGTATTTTATTTTCGACTGGAAAGTGGATAAAAGTGAGAATACGTCTTTCAGCGTGTTGGTCTCTATTCCCGATAAATCCGATAAATCAACGTTGTTATCTGCTTCCCTGCCGCTGATTATTGCCTTCACCTGTGTATTGAATTGCAGTAACATAAGGAAATCAAATGAATAAATTAAATCATTGTACAATGACGATGAAATCGAATTCATTTCATAGAGGTGTCTTAACCTGTTTATCGTGTTGGTTTCCGTAATTCCGTTTTGCATAGCATACAGTCTGACCAGATTCACGATTACCCTGCAGGGATTTTTTATGTTAACACTTTTTGAGTGGCTTTCCGTGGATTCTGTCTGAATTTTTCCGAATACACTCAGCGGAGTTTTGTACTGCATTCCGACTCTTGCCGTCTGGTTCAGGAAGATTGGATTAATTTTCAGTTCATCGGAAATATGTCCGCTTAATTCTTTCTTCAGATTATTATCTCCGTAAATGCATCTCAAGTCAAAAAATATTGCCGTATCAAGAAGGTCCTGCGGCTCCGATTTAGTTATCCATTGCGAGAAATATTTTTTCCATACTGAAAGCGGCTGACACCATTTCGGATTTTTTGCCATAATATTTCCTTTGCAATACCGGTAACCAATCTCATTTAATCTGTCGCTCATCCGCTCTCCGAATCCAAGAAAATATTGTGATACCATTTCTTTTTCGCTTTCCGGAACATCCGCATAAATAATTGCGTTATCCTGGTCAGTTACCAGAGTCTGCTCTCTTCTGCCTTCACTGCCCAATGCAATAAATGCAAAAGGTACCGGAGGAGGACCTATCTCGGTTGAAATCATTTTGGAAAGTGTAACGGTGACGGCATCTGCAATTCCGGAAATTGAATTCGTAATACTGTAAGTCCTTGCCCCGCTTTCTATTAACGCATTAACATAAAACGGAATACGATTAAACACATTTTGCAACTCTTTAACCGAGACGGATTTCCGTGCATTAGCAACCAGAAATTCGGAGGTGTTTTTCTGAATACCGGATAAATTCTTTTCGGATACTATGCCGCATATTTCATTGCCGGTGTTTTTTACGGCAAGGTGGCTGACGTTTTTTTCATTCATCAGTATCAGTGCATCGGATATATTCGCATTTTCATTTATGGAAATCACGGGTGAACTCATAAATTCATAAACGGGTTTTGCCATATTATTTTCCGTTGTTAATACACGCGTTCTAAGGTCATAGTCGGTAAATATCCCGACATACTTATTAACCTGCGATGAAATGATTATTGCATCGGAATTGTTGTCAGACATTAATTTCACTGCTTTCAAAACTGAAGTATTCATATCGCAGGACAAAATACTCTGCATTCCTGTTTTTACTTCCTGATTTAGAAACGACATTGAAGCCCGCATATCATTGAGCACATCTGCTTTTAAAGTATCAATTGCACTCTGTCCTGTAATGTCTTTCATTATACCGGATATGTATTCAATTCTGCCGGAAGCGTTTCTTTCCGCAACAGCAGATACGGACAGTACTGAAAATAATCCGTTTTGCCTTCGGATTCTTACGGGATAATCAATAACATAATTTTTTGAATTAAGTACTCTAATGAATTTCCGCCTGTCTTCATCCTCGATTAAATCTGTTATATCAGTGTTCATTAATTCCTCTTTTGAGCCGAATCCGAACATTTTTAAAGCATGTTCATTCACTTCAACTAATTTTCCGTTCCTTCCCGCTCCCGCTTTGAAAATTCCCATCTGAGTTTTTTCAGATATGTCAAGAAGTTGTCTTGCTCTGTCATTTATTTCTTTTTCGGATAATTCTTCCCTGTTTAATTCCTTAACTACAATGATAAAACCGTTTTTTTCACCGAGTGTAATTTTGGATACGGAAAGCAGAACGTCAATTTCTTTTTTACCGGGTGTTATAAACTGCGTTTCGAACCGGATATAGTTTGAGTCAGTTTTGTAAAATTCATGTATTTTTTTTATATCATTTTTTCTTTTTGGGCTTATTATTTCCCGCAGGTCATTACTCATTTTTTCAATCTGCGGACATTTAATAATATCCTGAAGTTTCCTGTTTGAATACACGCACACACCCTCAAGGAACATTCCCGTTCCTTCGGTTGATACCTCTACGAGTGTTTTGTACTTTTCACGTGATATTTCCAGTTCTTTTTCGGCAGTATTTCTTTTTACTTCCGCCTTCAGATTCTGGCGTACGATTAAGGTCAAAAGAAAAATCATTATTACGGATATCCCGAGTGACACAAGCGTTAATTTTTGCTTTATACCTGCGATTTCTTTTCTAACGTCCTCAATGTAAATGCCCGTTCCAATTATCCATCCCCACGGCTGAAATTCCTTAACAAAAGATATTTTAGGTACAATCTGGGTTGAATCGTCCATCCATTGCCATTCATAATCAACATATCCCTCGCCTTTTTGTTTAACGGTTTTAACCATTTCAACAAAAAGTTTTTTTCCGTTCGGGTCGGAAAAATCCGATAAATCCTGTTTGTTTAATTCTTTTCTGTACGGATGCATTATCATATTCGGATGCATATCCGTTATCCAGAAATAATCTTTATCATCTATGCCGTAACGTAAATATTCTATTCTTGTTATTGCTTTAATTTTCGCTTCCCCGGGAGATATCAATCCTGCTTTGGATTCCTGCTCGTACTTCGATGCAATGCTGATGGAAGAATACACAAGTTCCCTGAGCATTTCTTTTTTACCGTCGAGCATAGTTTGTTCAAAATACGGAATAATAAATATGAAAATTAAAAAAACAAATAAACCAATCGTTATGAGTGTAGGAAGGATTATTGTGAGGAAGAATTTTTTTATATTGATTTTATGGCTGTGACCAATCATTTCAATTAAGAATTAAGAATTAAGAATTAAGAATTAATCTGTTAGTTTTCAAATTTTTTGCAAAATGGCAAAGAATTACAAACCATCATTATGCATTCGGAACACTGATGCCACAGATTTGACAGATTGACACGGATTTTTAAAAACATAAAAAATACTTTGGTTCCGGCTTAACCGGGTCATTAATTTAAAAATTTAAAATATTCCAATTGCGAATCATTAATTCAAATAAAAGAACTATTTACTTATAATGGTTCCGATGCTCCAGCGTCTGAACGGACTTTTAAACAAACTAACGGCTTCAATTGTCATTTCTTTCAGGTCGATAATTATCACTCCGTTTTTCCCTTTACCGCCTGCAATACAGGGACAGAAATAGTGCGCCCTTATATTTTTCATTTTATAATTTCTGAAAGATAATAATTTTATATCATTAATATCAGCCCTAACGAAACCCGCAGGATGCATATGTCCGGAAAAACTGAATGCACATTTTTGATTCTTACTGAAAACTTTGTGTTCTTTAAGATTCCACGGATTATGAGGTCTGAATACGAGTGAGCCCGTTAAGTCGGGATAAACCGAATGTGAAAATAATATTTTTATATTATCGAACTCAATTATCAGATATTCAGGAAGCGAATCGAGATATTCTTTGTCTTCCTTTGTTAACTTTATAGACGGGGTTTCATTCTCGTAAGTCCATACTTTTCCTTCTGCCCGCAGTATTCGTTCTTTAATATCAAGCGAGTACCAGTTCCCGGGAAAATCAAAACCCGGATTGCTGACGGGAAGTTTCCGGATTGAATAGAGGTCGTGATTTCCGATTACGGCATATTTACAGTTTTGCCGTACTGCCGTTACACATTCGGAAGCATCGGGATTTTTAATATGCGAATTATAGACTTTATCATATCCGGTAATATCACCGAGGCATATTATTTCGTTGCAATTATTTTTTTCAATAACCGTGAATGCTTCCTTTAAAGAGGTTATGTCTTCGTGGATGTCGGTGATTATTCCGATTTTCATATAACTGTATTACCTGTTGTTTTCAATGAATTAAAAATATTAGTATCACGTAAAGACAGAACATTTCCCGCGGGAACGCGGAGAAATTATTTTATTAACTCAAGTTGACCTTAATGAAACAGTGAAACCGTTAAAACGGTTAAAAACATTGAGTTTAATTCAAATCCCCACGACTAAAGTCGTGGGTTGTAAACTCCTGAAATTACATTATATTATGTGTTCAAGCGGTCAACTTTAGTCATTAAAAAGTTTTTATAGTCTGTGTTTTTTCGTATCCTTCCGTTTATTCCGTGTTCCTAATGCGTGACGCGGGCATCAGATTTTCAAAAAACATTATTTTTTCTTTTTTGTAACCAGTGAAACCGCTATCAAAGTTATAAAGCCGAGCGGAATTGAAATTATACCCGGATTCTGCAGAGGTATCGGAGCAGAATCGGGAGGCATTCCCATTATTTCATACATCGTCGGTGACAACATTATAATAATCAAAGAAGTTAGCATACCGATTACAATTGCCCAGGCAATACCTTTTGCCGTTGTTTTTTTCCAGAACAGCAGCATTAAAATTGCAGGCAAATTTGCCGATGCCGCAATCGCAAATGCAAGACCTACCAGAAAACTTACATTCTGGCTCTGGAATAAAATTCCGAGAACAATAGCAACAAGACCTACTGCCACTGCGGCAAGTCTGCCATAAGTAACTTTTGTTTTCTCGGTCATTTTGATTTTGAAAAATTTATCCATCAGGTCATGCGCCACCGCTCCCGAAGCCGCTACAATCAGTCCGCTTACAGTACCAAGTATTGTCGCAAAAGCAAGAGCAGAAATAATAGAAAATAAAGTAATACCGAATGTCTTAGCAAGCAACGGTGCTGACATATTGGAACTTTCTACATCAAGTCCGCCGTTTATCATTGCACCTGTTCCCATATATAATGTTAAAATATAGAAAAATCCGATGGCGCCGATTGCGACTATCGTGGATTTTCTTGCAGCCCTCTGACTCGGTACGGTATAGTATCTGATTAGTATATGAGGCAAAGCAGATGTGCCAAGAAATAACGCAAGCATAAGCGAAACAAAATCAAGTCTTGACCAGAAATTCGAACCCTTGTCAAGTTTATAATACAAACCCGGTTTCATTAAATCAACACCTGAAGTCGGGGTTTGATAAAATAACGTAACTTTCTCATCATTGAGTGTAAATGTTTTCTTTGTAAATCTTACTATTTCGGACGACTCGATAGTTTTTATAAATTTAAACGGTCCGACAGGTCCCGTGCTTTCAACTTCAACACCATCAACTAATATCTTATTAACGTGACCGACCTGATAAAATTTTCTTTCTTCTTTAGGGGCACCATTATATAATTTTTTTCCGTCTTTAGTATCAACGATTGATAATGCTTCTTCCAGTACAGGTTTTTCCGTTTTATTGTTAAGTTTCCACCAGGAAAATATACCCTCTTTTTCAAGTTTAACAAAGGTCTGGTTTTTATCGTCATATTGCGCAGTGATTTTATATGATAAATCATCAACACCTGTAACTTTGTTTTCGGATAAGGTTGCATTCAGAGTAATAAATTTATGATAATCCTCATCCGGAGTTAAATTTATTCCTTTTGTAAGTACAAATACTGTAAGCGTTACGGAAAATACAATTAACAAACCGCCTTTAATAAACTGAACATAAGTGGTTGAAGTCATACCTGCAGTCGCAACAATAAAAATAACGACAGAGCCGACCATCATAACACCCACCCAGTGGGGAAGTCCCAGTAAAGGAGTTACAAGTGCTCCAGCACCCACCATCTGCGGTATTAAATAGAATATAGAAACGACCAGAGTGCTAATTGAAGCCGCTAATTTAATTCCTCTGGAATCAAACTTTGCATCAAGTGCATCGGTGAATGTATATTTACCAAGTCTTCTCAACGGTTCGGCAACAAGGAACAATGCAACAACCCAGCCTGCAAGATATCCGATTGAATAGAGAAACCCGTCATATCCGAAGAATGCTATCATTCCGCAAATGCCCAGGAATGAAGCAGCCGATAAATAATCTCCTGCAAAAGCAATTCCGTTTACAGCCCAGTGAATCTGCCCTCCTGCCGCATAATATCCGCTGGCAGAAGTTGACCTTTTCGCAAAATAAAAAGACAAGCCGATGACGGATATTACAAAAAATATAAAAATTAATATTGCACTTAATGATACGTCATAAATCATGCTTCGGTCTCCTTATTCATTTTATTTTCCAGCCTTGTACAAAGAAAGTTGTAAATTAAACCCATTACACCGGCGAGAACTATCAGTCCCATTCCGTAAACGAATGCAAGATTCAATCCGCTTAATACCTGCAAGCCTAACATTTGCGGATAAAACGTTCCGATAAAAACAAAACCGGCATAAATTACTGAATAAACTATAAATAGTTTTACTCCTAATCCGGATTTTGCCTGTATCGAATTATCCTTTCCAAATTCAGCAATGTTTTTGTGAAGCATTTGACCTCCGTTAATTTAATAAAATGATAATAAGATATTTATGTATTATTATTGATTGTAAACTTTTATCAGAAACTGAATAAATAATTTGTTAAAATACGAGAATTCTTTAATATATTCAAATAATTAAGTCTCTTTAATGAATCGCATTGCATCCGAAACACCGATTTACACTTATTCTGCACGGGATAATACCTATATATCCGGAACTCCTTGAATTGAATAGAATATTAATTTTAATAAAATTAGTTTGCATTGTTTTTATATCCTTTTTAAGATCAACAAGCATTCACAAAATATGATTTATGACACAGGAACAAATTAAAAACAGGGGCCGGACAGTAACAACGGCAGCATTCATTATCAGTCTTGCACTCGGAATTTTATATTCCTGGAGTATTTTCAAAACAGAAATAGAAGCGATAATTAAAAGCGGAACTCCGGGTTCATTTGACTGGACTTTATCATCAATAAACGACCCGTATTCAGTTTCTGTTCTTGTGTTTTCGTTCACAATGATTTTGGCAGGAAAAATTCAGGATGTAATCGGACCGAAAATTACAACGATCATAGGAGGATTCCTTGTAAGCGGTGGACTTTTCATTTCATCTCAATCCACAGATTATATAGTATGGGTTTCAGGTTTTGGAGTAATGCTCGGAGCCGGTGTTGCCTTTGGCTATGCGGCAATCACACCGCCCGCCCTTAAATGGTTTCCGCCTGAAAAAACAGGATTAATTGCGGGTATTATTGTATCGGGTATTGCACTTGCTTCAGTTTATATTGCACCGCTTTCGAAATATCTTATTTCCGAATCCGGTTTGCAGGCAACGATGCAATATTACAGTATTGCATTCTTTTTTGTCGTCATTATCTTCACATTTTTCATCGTAAATCCCCCGAAAGATTATGTTCCTGTTTCTAAAAAAACGGGTTTCAATAAGCAGGCATATTCACAGGTTGATGTAACACCCGAAATATTTCTGAAAACCGGTTTGTTTTATAGATTGTGGTTTATTTATTTCATTGGAGCGGGAGTCGGACTGATGGTTTTCAGTTTTATAAATGATATGGTAAAGAAAGGACTGGGAGAGGTTGCATTTTTAGGGGTCGTTATTCTTGCTATCGGAAATGCCGTCGGAAGAGTTGCCGGCGGAGCATTATCGGATAAAGCAGGAACAAAAAGAACTCTAATTTATATGTTCTCCTTTCAGTTGATATTAATGATACTTTCTGTTTTTATTGCTAATTCCGATAATAACCATCCGGCAGTACTTTTAACAATTTCGACATTAATAGGATTTGCATACGGAACTAACCTGGCAATTTTTCCTTCTGTTACAAAAGAATTATACGGACTGAAGAACTTCGGAGTTAATTACGGGATAATGTTTGCCGCCTGGGGGCTCGGAGGATTTGTGCTGAGCAGGGTTTCGCAGATGCTGTTTACGGCAACGGAAAGTCTGGCTTCTTCGTTTATTACGGCGAGTGTGCTATTGGTTATAGGGTTGATTTTGATTTTCACGTTAAAAAAAGCATAGGACGTTTTTTATTTTTTTCTACAAAGGTTACGCTCCTATGGAGCGGAAAAAGCAACGTAGTTGCTTCACCTTTGTAGCATAATCAATGAGACACAAATCATTAGCAGCGTAGCTGCGAAACAAAAAAAGCAACGTAGTTGTTCTAATATTTTCAAAATTATTTGTTAATTTTTTTTCTATGCTCTGAATGATGAAAGTATAAAAAAAAGAGTGCCGTATATCGGCACTCTTTCTGTATTTGCCTTGTATAAAG
>CAYWMV010000096.1:0-4634 GCA_964459055.1 uncultured Ignavibacteriaceae bacterium
TTGAGGATAAAGGCATTTCCTTTACGGTTTAATGAAATCTCATTGCGGTTTTCCGCACTTCAATCCCGAATCCCCGCAACTCAAAAACAAAAAACCGCACTTCGATTTTGAAATGCGGTTTTTCAATTGCGATTTTTAAAATTAAAATCAGTTTTCCTCGTGCTCTTCGAGCAGTGGCTTTTTGCCGTTTTTCATTTTGCCGTCGCTTCCGAAGCGGTAGGTGAGCGTCAGGAATGCGGCGCGGGATGCACGCTTGCGGTAGTATTCGGAATAAAAATCATTGTCGAAAATTACGGACTCGTATTTCGATGTGTTGAATACGTCAATCACTTTGAAAATCACTGAAAGTTTTTTTCCGAAGAAATCTTTTTTTAATGCGATGTCCAGATAATAATTCGGCTCGTTCAATCCCTGCACGAGCGTGGATGTTCCCTGTTGCGATATTTGCGGCGTCTCGTTTATGCCCATTGCGCCGGATGTCTTTCCCTGATAACTGAATAACATCTGAATTTCAAAATCCGGAGTAAGCGGAAAACTGCTGTACAATTTTCCTATCCACGTGTCGTAGTTGTTGTTGTTGCCTTCGTTGCCGGAGTATTCGATTTTCAGATATGAAAGATTTGAATTGAAATACCACCATTTAAAAATGCTTCCGTTCAATATCAGTTCCGCACCGTATGTATCGGATTTCTCCAGATTTCTGTACGTAAAATATGAACGCCCGCTCGTGTCCGCATAAATGTATCTCGTCATCACGTCATTTACATTTCTGAAAAATACCGTCGGCGAAACCGAAAGAGTGGGGAAGTAATAATTGTAACCGAGTTCGAATGAATTAATGTATTCAGGCATTAAATCCGGATTGCCGAACCTCAATACCAGCGGGTCTGCATTGTTTACGAATGGATTCAGCATAAAGGTAGTCGGACGGTTGATTCTTCTCGAATAACTCAATGCGATGTCGGAATTGCCCGAAAGCATTTGCTTTAAAAATACGCTCGGGAATATGTCGAGATAATTTTTTTTGCTTTCAAAATTCATATTCAACTGATTCGCCGTCGTGTTCGTCTGCTCGAGGCGTATTCCCGCCTGATACGAAAACTGTTTGTACTTATTGCTGTAAATTCCGTAGAGTGCGTTGATGTATTCATCGTAAACGAAATCGTTATTGAGCAAAAGGTATTGCGCCCAGTTGTTGAGATTGTAATCAAAGTAATCAACGTTGAAGTACGAATCGGTTTTTCTGTAAAGCGATTTTATGCCCGTTTCGATTTTTCCGAAATTCTCTATTAAATTGACGTAGTCCGTCTGGAAATTTACTATCTGAAATTTATTTTCCGTGTAATCTTTTTCAAGATAGGGGAGTGAATCGGAGGGCGTGCCGTCCAAATTATATAATTTCTGGTTTATACCGAGTATGAGGTTTTCTTTTGAATTCGAATACTGCGAGGAGATGTTCAGAAAATGTTCTTTCGAAAAAACTTTTTTGTACGATGCGGAAAAATCCATTCCGTAACCGCTGATGTCGAATGTGTTATTGCGGTTGTAAAATTTTACGGGAACGTAATTTATGTCAAAATTTCTGTAAAGCGTGTTCTCGCTTCTGATTCTGCCTCTGTCGCTGTATGATGCGGAAAGGTTCAGTATGTCTTTATCGCTGAGGTAATAATCGAATCCGACATTTCCCGTGTGGCTCGTTAATCTGTTTCTCAAATGATTTTCCTGATTCTGATAGTAAAGCAGACTGTTCAGATAATTCTGAGTGTATGTGTGTCCGTCCGCTTTCATATTAATTCGCCTGAAACTGTATGATGCGAGCAGTGAAAATTTCTCGCGCTTGATGTTTGCATTGACTGAAATGCCGTACTTGTCAAGCGTTCCCGCATTCAGCGAAATGATGAAATTGTCCGATGAATTATCCCTTACGACGTTTCTCTTTAATACAATGTTCACGATTCCCGTTATTCCTTCGGCTTCGTATTTTGCGGAAGGGTTGCTGATGATTTCGATTGACTCAATCATATTCGACGGAATCAGGTCTAAGGATGAAGCGGGGTCTGTGCTTAATATTCCCGACTGATTTCCGTTTACAAGGAATATAATGTTGCTGTTTCCGCGTATGCTTACCTTTCCTTCGCTGTCAACCGTTACCGAAGGAATGTTTTTCAGTACGTCGCTTGCAGTTCCGCTTTCGGATATGATGTTCTTTTCGATGTTGTAAACTTTCATATTCTCCTTGTTCTCAAAATATAACCGCTCCGCATTCACCTCGATTGTTGCCGTGGAATCCTGCGATGATTGCAGGACGATTTTTCCCAAATCCTGCCTCGGTGCGTTCTTGTCCAGTTTTATATCGCTTGTGTAATCCGCATAACCGATGAAACTAATCGTGAGTTTATACATCGAGTTCGGGATATTGCTGAATTCAAATTCACCCTTTGAATCTGTCAGCATACCGAATTTAATTTCCGAATCTTTTGCGGATACTATTCTCACAACCGCATTCTCGAGCGGCTGGTTTTCGCTTACGTCAATCACCGTTCCTTTTAATAATGTGTTCGGACTTTGACCGTAGGCGTTAATAATTTGCAGTAATAAAAGTAAAAATGCAAATATCGAAACATTTCTTATCATATTTTATCAGTTTAATTTGTTTTTATCTATAACGCAATTAATATGCCAATAATTCATTTGCTTATTGAGGTTCGTATTTAAGGTTAAATTTATAAATTCCCGACAATTATGACGTCCCATCCGACAATAAATATCAAATAACCTTTACCCGTTCAGATAGTTCATCAATCCATTCTTATTAATAATAGTAATCTTCTTTCCCCTGATTTTCATAAGTCCGAGGACGCTGAACTTTTTGAATATTCTCGAAAGCGATGCCTGTGCCGTGCCGATGTATGACGCCAGATCGTTCTTGGAAATCTTGAGAACAATTTCATCGTTGCCGCCGAGATTGCAGTACTGGAATAAATCTTCCTTCGTCTCGATGTTAGTCAGAAGAAAATGCAAAAGCCGCCTGTCCGCATCATGAAACTTAAGGTTGAAATTCCTGCTCTGCATCGCCTTCAGGTTTTTTGAAAGTCCCGATAAAAGTCTGAATGAAATGTTGCTGTTCTTTTTAATAATGTCAATGAATTCTTTTGCGGGGATGTGAATTATTTTCGATGAGTGCTTCAGACAGACTGCGTTTGCGGGAAATTTAATTTCGCCCTTATAAACTTCCGCCGGTTTCTCGAATGCCGGTACTTCCGCAAATGTATCGCCTTTGTGAAATATATGTATTACTTTCTTTTCGCCTTTCATATCAATGTCAAACACCTTTACGATTCCGTCCGCGATGTAAAAGAATCCCGTGTATGTCTGCTCGCTTGCGAATATTTTATCGTTCTTGTTTAATTTCAGCGTCGTACAGATTGAGGATATTAAATCGAGTTCGTCAGGATATAATCCCGAAAATAAATCGGCATTTTTCAGTGCCTGAGCCGTTACTTTCTTTTTGATTAATTCTTTGTCCGCGTAAATTCTCATAATTCTATTTGTATTTTTTTTCAAAATAAACTGCCGTCCCTGAAACTACGAGCAGAGGTTTCAGAAATACGTTCAGAAACGGAATCAGCATTAGTAAAAATCCCGTGACGCCGAATCCGGCAGATACGGGCTTGTTGGCTAAAACTGATTTCACCTTCTGTCTTAGTGTGTAATTTTTTCTCTGCATCGGGTAATCGAAAAAATCCAGTGCCGTGTAAAAAACTGAAAATGAAAATATCAGAATTCCCGAAATCAAACTTCCGATTATCGGGATGAATCCGATTAAAAAAAACGGCACGATGAAGAAAATGTAAAGCACAAGTTTCTTTAACTCTGCCGTTATGCTCCGGTATGCATCCTTGAAAAATCCGATGTCGTATATTACTTTTTCGTTCAGGATTTTTTCTTCTATGTATTGTGAAATATTTTCGTTAAAAGGTCCTGTAATTATACTGCCGAGAATCGTAAAGACAAAGTAACAGATGAAAAGTATAAGCACTATGCTGACGAGCAGCAGCAAAATGTAAAATACGTAATTGTACCAGAGCACTTCCGCAGATTCCATTCCCGTCAGCGATTTAGCAAGTCCGCTGAATTTGTAAACAGTAAAAGCAAATATTGAGGAGTATATAATTAAATTAATTATTACAGGGATTATTGACTGCAATATCAGTTTCGGATATTTTATGAACATCGTTACCGATTTAAAAGGATGAACAAGACCGTAAATAAAGTTTTTCACGTTACATTTTCCTTATATTTCAGTTCCGAGAGTCCCTTCGCTTCACTCAGGAGACTCTCCGTAACAGCGAGAGGATGAACAAGACCGTAAATAAAGTTTTTCACAATATTTATTTATCTTAATTTTTTCGTTCCACGCAAAGCCGCAAAGAAGCGAAAGATGCAAAGTAAGAAATTTTTTCTCACCTGGTTCCGATGCATCCTAATCTCTCCTGGTTCCGATACTCCGAAGGCTGTGTGAAACTTGAAAATACTCCTTCCCAAGCTCCTGCTTGGGAAGGCTTTGAAAATACTCCTTCCCAAGCTCCTGCTTGTGAAGGCTTTGAAAATACTCCTTCCCAAGCTCCTGCTTG
>CAYWMV010000096.1:4734-8299 GCA_964459055.1 uncultured Ignavibacteriaceae bacterium
CCCAAGCTCCTGCTTGTGAAGGCTTTGAAAATACTCCTTCCCAAGCTCCTGCTTGGGAAGGCTGTTGCGTTTTTTTTATTGCTTAACAATCTGTTTTCACAGAGTCTCTCCTGCGTCGGAACCTGTTCATACAGTGCTATCTACTCAAAGAAACATCACACATATTTCTTCAGCACAGAAATCAAATCAAGTCTTTCCCAAGTGAAATCCTCATCGTTCCTTCCGAAGTGTCCGAATGCAGCCGTCTTCCTGTAAATCGGTCTCAATAAATTCAGTCTCTTAATAATGCCTTTCGGTGTTAAATCAATATTGTCTCTGACTATTTTTGAAAGTTCCGTATCCGGAATTACGCCTGTCCCGTTTGTATTCACTAAAATCGAAACCGGCTCCGCGACTCCTATTGCATAAGAAAGTTGAATCGTGCATTCCTTTGCAAGTTTAGCACCGACTATGTTTTTTGCAAGATGCCTCGCCGCATACGCCGCACTGCGGTCAACCTTAGACGGGTCTTTTCCCGAAAATGCGCCGCCGCCGTGAGGTGCCTTGCCGCCGTATGTGTCAACGATGATTTTTCTGCCGGTTAAACCCGTGTCGCCGTGCGGTCCGCCTATTTCAAATCGTCCGGTCGGGTTTACGTATATTTTCGTCTTTTTATCGAGTAAACGAGCGGGAATTACCTTACGGATTACTTTTTCTATTACATCGTCGTGTATCGTCTTCTGGGTTACGTCGCCGTCGTGCTGTGTCGAAACCACTACCGCATCAATTCTTTTTACTTTGTTGTTGTCGTCGTATTCAACCGTTACCTGTGATTTCGAATCCGGTCTTAAATACGGCATCAGTCCGTTGTGCCTGTTTCTTATGTCCGATAATCTTTTAACAAGTTTGTGTGCATACATTATTGCCATCGGCATAAGTTCGGGAGTTTCGTTTATCGCATATCCGAACATCATTCCCTGGTCACCTGCACCGCCTCTGTCCACGCCCATTGCTATATCGCCGGACTGCGTATTTATCGCCGAAAGTACGTTAATCGAATGTGCGTCAAATCTGTATTCGCCTTTTGTATAACCGATTTCGCTTACTACTCTGCGGACGAGTTTCGGTACGTCAACGTAATGCTTCGTTGTGATTTCTCCGCCTACCAGAACTAATCCTGTGGCGCAGAATGTTTCGCACGCTACACGTGCATTTTTGTCGTTAGCCAGAATATCGTCCAGCACTGCATCCGAAATCTGGTCGCATACTTTGTCGGGATGACCTTCGCTGACTGATTCCGATGTGAAATAATATGACATTATGTCTCCTTTAATTTATTTTATGTTTTCTATTAAAATCTCTGATATGTCTTTAACTTTTATTTCTTCCGATTTTTCCAGTGCCTTGATTCCGTCGCTTAACATAGTCATGCAGAAGGGACACGCAGATGCAACTGTATTTGCTCCTGTTCTTATTGCTTCTTCCGTTCTTTCGATGTTGACACGCTTGCCTTCGGTTTCTTCCATAAACATCCTTCCGCCGCCCGCTCCGCAGCAGAAACCCCTGTCTTTCGAGCGTTTCATTTCTATAAGTTTACTTTCCGATATTCCGTTTAAAATTTTTCTCGGCTCGCCGTAAACTCCGTTGTATCTGCCGAGGTAACAGGAATCGTGATAAGTGATTTTCTCTTTCGTTTTTCCGTTTGTATGAATTTTTCCTTCGCTTAAAAGTTTGTTTATGAATTCCGTGTGATGAACGACTTCGAGTTCGATTCCGAATTTCACGTATTCGTTTTTCAATGAATGAAAACAGTGCGGACACATCGTAACTACTTTCTTGACGTTATACTTTTTAAATGTTTCGATATTCTGCGTGATGAACTGCTGTGCAAGGAATTCGTTCCCGAGCCGCCTCGCTGTATCGCCGTTGCATTTTTCTTCGCTGCCTAACACTCCGAATTTCACCTTTGCTTTGTTCATTAATTTCGCAAAGGATTTCGTTACGTTTCTGTAACGAGCATCGAATGCACCGGCACATCCTACCCAGAAAACTATGTCAACTTCATCTGCGTTTCCAATGTTCGGCAATTTCTTCATGTAAATCTCTTCGTTTGATTTTGACATTTCGTCAGTGAATTCCTCTATCCATTCATTTCTCTGCTCGGGACTGAATGCCCAGGGTGATTCGTTGTTCTCGAGATTCCTGAATACCGTGTTGAGTTCCTGCGGAAATGCCGATTCCATCATTGCAAGGTTTCTTCTTAAATCTATAATTGATGTCAGGTGGTCAATCATAACCGGACATTCCTCAACGCATGCTCCGCAGGTGGTGCAAGCCCAGAGTTCTTCCTGTGTGATGTAATCGTGAACGAGTGTCTTTTCGAGAAGGGGATTCGCATCCGCTTTTATTACTATGAGCGGACCTTTGTCTTCCGTTCTTTTTCTGATTTGAGTAATGATTTTTTTCGGGTTCAATATCTTACCCGTAGAATTTGCGGGACACGCCTCCGTGCATCTTCCGCATTCGGTGCAGGTGAATCCGTCGAGAAGTTGCTTCCACGATAAATCTTCTATATCCTTTGCTCCGTATTGCTCAATTGTTTCGTCTTCAAAGTTAATCGCTTTAAGAGTATTCTTCGTTTCAATTTTGTGATTCGATAGGAATGTGTTCGGTATAGATGATAATACGTGGAAATGCTTTGAGTAAGGAAGGTAATTTAAAAATCCGAGTACAATAATATTATGTGCCCACCAGAAAAATCCGTATAATGTCTGTGACCCGTTGCTGAACAGAGATGCGAGCAAATGCGAAACCGGTCTGTATCCTTCCGATTTTCCGAGTAATATCTTTTCTATGTTCGCTCCGAACATAGTTACCATTACAAACATTATCATAAGCAATATAATCGTCGCATCCATCCTTGAAGACTTTTCAACCTGTAAACGTTTCGGAGTGGCGATGTACCTTCTGAATAATGAAAACACAACAACAAGGAACACCAGAGCCCCCATAATATCCTGCGTGAACGTTATTACGGAGTAGAAACCTCCTAAAAAAGAAAATGAAAAATCCGGGAAGAATCCTTCAATGAATCCCTCGGTAACAACAATCAAAAGGAAAAGAAATCCGCCGAATATTACAACGTGCAAAAATCCCGCAAACCGGTGCCTCATAATTTTCGACTGAAATATGGCAATTGAAAGCGTGTTCTTAATCCTTTGCGGAATGTTGTTCAGTCTGTTTTCAGGTTTTCCGAGTTTGATGTATTTTATAAATTTCCCTGCGGAGTAGATAAACAGACCAATCGCTCCGGAAAATATAATTGCAAATATAATTGTATTAATCATCAAAATTTTAATGGTTAAATTAAATATTTATCAACTGAAATAAAAGGAAAAGAGAGCAATTAATTTTTTTTGAATATGAAATGTATTGATAATTACCCCGGAGATGACATATTTACATTATTCTTTCGGAAATTAAAAATACTAAAAAACTTTATAAACTTTAAAACTTTAAAACTTTATAAACTTTAAAACTTTATGAACTTTATGAACTTTATGAACTTTATGAACTTTATGAACTT
>CAYWMV010000097.1:0-8204 GCA_964459055.1 uncultured Ignavibacteriaceae bacterium
TGCCGAAAAACGGATAATAACAGGATATTTCTCCGTTACCTATATTTACAATAATGTCAGGTCCGATTGTTACGATATGGGAATCAAGAATTATCAGATTCTGAACCGGAGAATAAGTTCTGGAATAAAGTTTTATTTCAGTCTGAATCGGAGTGCCTGCCGAAACATAAAACTTAAAATATTTTATCAGAGAATCGTGAGGATTAATATTACCGTAAACAATACTGTCATTCAGAAATGTGATGTAATTGGAATTTGTTAAATATTTTACGGATATGTTCCTGCCCTGTGAACTGCCGAGATTATGAACGGGGAATTTTATTACGGCGGTATCACCGGGGTCGATTTTTCCGTTAGGATTATATGTTGAATCTATCACTTTTAAAATTCCTTTTGCAATTACGGGTGCATGTGCAGTAAATTCAAAATTATATTCCCAGATTCCTTTATTGCTTGACAGATTTAATTTAAATTTTATATTCACTGTATCGGGAATATTATTTTTTACGTAATATCTGAATATGTCGCTGACAAGAACAGAATCTCTTGCGGGTATTGATGAAATATTTTCTGTGGAATCTATAAGAGTAATCCAGGTTGATGTTGTAGAAAGAGAGGCACTGATATTATTAGCGGGCTGGAATCCGTAATTTCTGATTCTGAAATTCAGTAAATTTGTTTCTGCGTAATCCGGCATTCCGTTACCGTTACCGTTCGGAGGATTATCGTTTATTGAAACATTAGTCATTACAAGATAAGCGTTCGGATTTGGCAGCGTTATTACTTTGTTCTCATATCTTCTTGAGTTTTGCTTTGTAGCAACTATTTTCAGAGTATCATTTTCCATCTGGTTTCCCGACAGTGGAATGTTCAAAGTACCACCCGAAGAAATTGCCGAGCCGAGGAGTTCATCCGGTTTTGATAATGCGACACGAGTACCTGACTCCGTCTGAACCGAAAGAGTCTTCTCACCTGCATAAATTGTATTTGGATGTGTTATTGTAATATTTGAAGGCAGGTTATAACTCATATTAAAAAACGCATCTCCGAAATGATGAAATAAAAAATAGGTTTCTATTCTGTTAACAGAATCATTTGTCCAAGTTGAGCCGTGCAGAAAATATTTACCCGCAGCATTTGCAAATGCGGGCATTAAAAACGGAGAGGCAAATGCTGATGAATATCCGGGCATAAAATTATTCCACAGGTTATCAATCATTCCCCAGGTAAATATATCATTCAGGAACGGATAAGAAACTTCAACAGCAGATACAACCGAAACTGCACCGGACGGATTTCCGTTGTATGTATGCTTTATAAACCTCTCGGCAAAGCAATCTCCGCCTGTATAGTCGAATTTTCCGTTCTGGCAGTTAATCGAAAATACCGTTACCGGATATATATTCTGCAACTGGTCAATATAAGTTGTATTGAAAACGGGCTGTCCCCATCCCGTAATGTTCCCGTGGTCGCGGTGTAAAAGAAAAAATGCCCCGCTGTTAATTGCATTCAGAATCATCTGAGGAGTTCCGCCTGTAAAACCGCCAAGTTGCTGCGGAGTTGCGGGAATGTAGTTTAATCCGTTCGGTCCGAAATAATTTAAAACAGTTGAAGTATTCGGTGCGGTTGACCAGGGGTCAGTCAGCGGATTGCCTGCGTAAACTTCATTAACTCTTACAGGATTTTTGCCAAGTTGATATTTTAAAAATCCTCCTGTTGCTTCTGTGCAAATCTGAAACCAGTTTGTTGTTTCCCAGCCGGTTGCCGTTACTGGTTGATTATAGAAAGATGAGGATGATGGAGGATTTCTTTCATAGTTAAGTGTTTTGGAAATGATATTCGATAAATCATTTTCATTTTGAGCCGGGATTCTCGAAATTATTATATCCGGCAATCCGTCATTGTTCATATCCGCAAAGAGATTGTCGGAAATGTGATAATTGTTGTAAATCGGTGAAATTATACTGTTATCGGAATTTGTTCCGTAGTCTCCAAGAAGTAAAACGGCAACGGGTGGAATCTCCCATTGATTATAAGCAGTCTGAATGAAATTTTTAATTGCAGTATAGGTGTTCCCGCCGATTTCATTTAAAGTAAATACTCCTGTTTTAATTCCCTGTGCAGTTCTGAAATTTTTTATAGAGTCAGCCCATTTTTGAAATTCCTGCCCGTTTGGGGTAATGATAATATATTCAGAATTTATCGAACCGGTCATAGTATCCAATTCACCTCTGGTTACATCGCTCCTGTGTTGTAACCAATTTCTTTTTGTAATATTGTCGTTTTGTTTCAATACACCCGGATTTAAAATTTGATTACCAATCAAAACATCAAAATACGGATTTCTTAACCGTTCATCGTAATATTTACCTCCGCCTGTAATCCTGATTTCAATTTTTAATTTTTTATAAACAATCAGTTCCATTGTAACGGGATTGTATTGGAAGGGTGTAATTCCTATTTGAACTATATTAATCCCTCGAATACTAGTAATGGTACTGTTTCTCACTACATCCTCGGGATAAAAGGCATTTCTGTTATATATGTCCCGATTAATAAAGTATTCTGTATTTTCCGGAATCTGTACAATTTTTGGAGAGGGTGAAATTTTTATATTCTTTATTGTATAAATATCTTTTTCTTTTATGAAAAATGATATTGCTGCCCCTTCCGGAACGGAAATTATTCTTGATATTGTCGGTAAATCCGGTTTTCCCGCTTCTCCCGGAAGAAAAACATTACTAATCCGAATAGCTTTACCGTTGTTGTATGAATTTTCTGTGATGAATGTGTCCAGTACAATTTCAATTTCGGGATTAATTTTATCGTAAAAAGTAACACTCTGCCCTATAAGCAGATTTAAAGGCAGGATTAGTAATATTATCAGGTATCTTACCAACATCAAAGTGTTTTATATAAAAATACAATATTATGTGACAAGTGACAAGTAAAAAGTTATTTCTTGTTACTTTGCACTTGTCACTTTTTACCTGACAAACACCATCTTTTTGTAATCGGTGAATGCTGGAGTTTTCAGCCTGTAAAAATATATTCCGCTTGAAAGATTTTCTGCGGTGAATTCGAATTCATAAATACCGGCGGAATATGCTGAATTCACGAGCACTTTTACTACTCTTCCGAGAATATCAAAGACAGTAATGTTTACATTTGAATTAACCGGTAAATCCACTTTAATTTTTGTTGAAGGGTTAAAAGGATTCGGATAATTCTGGTATAAGGCGAAATTTACAGGGACGGTAATTATTTTTTCAGGAATTATAGTAATTCCGTTAACCGCTTTAAATCCTGTACTTCCGATTGCTGTCGCTGTCCCTGCTGCGGTATCATATTTAATTAAAGTACCGACCTGCGAACCAAGTCCGGATATTCCGAATAAATTACCCTTATCATCGAATGTTATTGAGGGAGTTAAAGAAAATCCGGGAATGCCGGCAAGTGTTGAAGCCGCTGTAAGTTTATCAATTCTGAATATTTTGTTATTCAGGGAAACCCCCCATAATTGTCCGTTTAGAGGATTTACTGACATTCCGTAAAGATTATTAATGCCGGTATTTCCTACTAAATCTGTGTCTCCTGTATTAACATCATATTTATACAAAATTCCGGTATTTGTTGCACAATACAATTCATTATCGTCGAAAGCAACTGAAAACAGATTAGAAACCGGAACGTCATAAGTAATGTATGCATCCCCTTCATTTGCATTTATTCTGACAAGTTTGGAAGAACCTGTACCCGGGATACATCCAAAAATAATATTGTCACTTTTTCTGATGGTAATACTTCTTATATCTTGAAATCCGGAAAGTCCGATTTGAGTGCCGATCCCTGTAGAATCATTTATTTTCAGAAATGCTCCGCTGGATTGCGAGCCTGTAATACCGTACATATAACCTGATATTCCCGGATTAATTTTATAGGACTTCGATTTTAGATAAATGCTTTTCGGAGATGAATTGGAATTAATCCTTACAGAATCGAGATAATTCCCGGGTTCTGTAGGTTTAAACAATGATTTAACTTCGGTTGACTGATTGAATCCGAGTTTTACCGGCAGTGTATTATTTATTATCTCGAACTGATTGTTGCTCGCGGAAAATCCGCTGATGGAAAGTGTATCCAAACCGAAATTATGAATAATAAATTTTAATGTGTCACTGGTAGTATTTATTTCATAAGTGCCGAAACTGAGAGTGTCAATACTGAGTGATAGATATTTTCCGCTGAAAGGAATAAGTCTTACCATTCCAATCCATGAAGCCCATGTATTGAAAGTCTTTTCCGCATATTGCGATATCATCCAGAAATTATTTTCGTCTGCGGGGTCAATCCATATCCCGTTGTAATCACCCCATCTGTTTCTTCCGCTGCCGAAATGCTTTATGTAATTGTTTTTACCGGTCTGAAGAATTTTACTTCCGGATAAAACACCGGGAGGCATACTCGTTGTTCTCGTTGTATAATATGCACCTATGTATTCATTAACACCTGAACGTGAATAGGTTATTGCAATATTGTTGTCTTTATCTACCGTGAGTGCGGGGTAATAATGCCAGTAACCGTCTGCACCCATAGCAACATCCTCGGCGGTTGTATTGGAAGAGGTACTGATTTTCAGATATCTCACACTTGAATAAGGCGAGCCTGGAGCGTTCCTCACCTGATGTGTGCACCATATAAATCCGTTTTTGTAAACCGGTTCAAAACGAAGTGCAACATCACCGCTTTCTATAAGCGGTGTTCCGCCCCCGAGTTGATTTGCCTGCGGGGGAGCGGTGTACTGCGTTACGGGAACGTTCACGGCAGTCATTACGGGATTTGTAACAGGATTTGATATTTTATAGAGCGAGAAAAAAGTACCTGTTTGATATGGAGCATGGCACATCAAATAAAAGTCATTCGCAGCCGTTAAATGTATTGAAGGCCTGATTCCGAATGTTCTGGCGCTTAAATTATTCGGTTCCCTTATGTCCCATAAATCTGTCCAGACAACCTGTCCTGCCGTGTTATTATATAATTGAGATTTTTCAATAATTCTGATTTTTGAACCCTGAAAATAACTGCCGAATCCGAACTGATTAGCGGTAATGTAAATAGCTTTGTCGTCGAATCCTACTCCCTCATAATCACCCCAACTGTTAATCGGTGTGGAGCCGTTGACATTTGAAGGCAGTGCCCAGTTGTACCATGTACCTGTCGGAATCGAATCGTCGGATACGGAAAGCAGAAAATAACTTTTTTGAGTTGTTTCGTTAACATTCAGCCATACCATAATCCACCTCTTCGTAAAATGGTCGTATGAAACTTTCGGGTCAAAAGGTGAAACCGAAGAAACTGTTTGCGCAAACCAGTAATCAATTACTACATTCTTTATCAGTCTGCCGTCTTTACTGAATATTCTGAACCTGTTGTTATCAACTGCCATAATATGTGTCGGACCGGCAGCAATATACTGATCGGGCGGAATATAATTTCCCGGGTCATTAAAGCCCTGAAAACTTTTTACAAGAACAGGCTCAACTTCCGACAGATTATCTGCACCCGGGTCACTGAAGAAATTTGAACCTTCAGGAGCAGAAGGAAGTGTCTTATTCATTCCGTCGGGTAACTTTTCAATGGGTATCTTATTCCTTAACGGAAGTCTGACGGTCGGAGGCAGAGGATTAGGAGACAATATACCTAAAAAGTTGTCTGTTGAAACCGTAACACCGTTAGGAACGCTTCCCGTTGCGGGTCCCTGATATAACTGACTGAAACTGTTTGTGAATCCCCCCAATAAGATAATTAAAACAGGCAGAAATTTCTTCATATTCGATTAATAAATTTGCCTTAAAATAATTGTATTTATATTGAAAATAAATCTGAAACGAATTCCGTGAAATACGTATTTCAGATTTCATATCTGCATAATTCTGTTAATTTTTTAATGCGGGTGATAAAAAATATGTTCAGTACTTAATGATTCTATCCGCAGATTTCTTCTACATCGTGAACTGTCTTTGGAATCGGTTTTCCGAGAATTCTGTGTCCTTTTTGTGTAATTAAAACGTCATCTTCAATTCTTATTCCGCCGAAGTCTTTATATTTTTCTGCTTTGCTGTAATTTATAAATTGTGAATGCTTTTTTTCCGATTTCCATAAATCAATTAATTGCGGAATGAAATATATTCCCGGCTCAACAGTCAGTACAAATCCCGGTTCCAGTTCTCTTGCAAAACGCAGATACGCAAGTCCGAACTGTGTGCTTCTTTTAATCTTATCATTATATCCGACAAAATTTTCACCGAGTCCTTCCATATCGTGAACATCAAGACCGAGCATATGCCCGAGTCCGTGCGGGAAAAATAATGCGTGTGCACCTTTTGCTACTGCTTCCTTAACATCTCCTCTCATCAAACCTAAATTTTTTAATCCTGCTGCGATGACCTTCGCAGCAAGAAGATGCACATCTCTGTATTTAACGCCCGGCTTCATAGCATCAATCGCAGCAAGTTGAGAATCGAGTACAATCTGATAAATCTCTTTTTGCTTTTGTGTGAATTTACCGCTGACCGGAAAAGTTCTGGTTATATCGCTTGCATAATATTCAAGACTTTCCGCTCCCGAATCATTTACTAGGAGATTACCGGATTTCATTAAATTATCGTGATGATGGTTGTGAAGAGTTTCTCCGTGAACAGAAAGTATTGTCGGAAAAGAATTGCCTTTTCCCATAGCATACGTAAATCCGTCTATCGTTCCGGATATTTCCCTTTCATAAATTCCGTGTCTTGCCGTCATCATTGCATAAGTATGCATTTCGTAGGAAATATCGAGTGCCTTTTCAATTTCGCTTACTTCTTCTGCGCTTTTATATGAACGCTGGGACACAACTGCTTTAATGAAGGGAACAGATTTGTAATTGTTAATTACTTCCGGTTTTATTCCGAGTAAACCGCTTAACATCATTTTATTTTCTGCCGAATATTGCGGAAGAAAATGTACGGCTCTTCCTTTACTTATTGCCCCGCTGATGATTTCCCGTACCTGATTTAAATTCCCTGTTTTTCTTATTCCGGATTTTAATCCAAGGGTTTTTACAGTTGGCTGGTTGCCCATCCAGATTATATCATCAACTTCAAAATCATTTCCGAAGAGCATTTCTTCACCGGAATCGGCATCAATTATGCCGAACAAACCCGGTACATCATTTCCGTAATAATACAGGAAAGTACTGTCCTGCCTGAATCTGTATGTATTTGCGGGATAATTCATCGGGATTTCCGTGTTTCCCGGAATTATGAGCAGTCCGTTTTTTATTTTCTTCTTTAATATATTTCGTCTGCCGGTATAAGTTTTTGATGATAACATGTTATCTCCTTTTTATAAATTAAAAAACCAATATATTAATGTAATAATTAGGTATTTTCTTTTAAATGCATTATGTCAGCCGTCAAAAAAATGTTATTGTCATATCTGACTAACATTTTTAAAGAAAAATTATGAAGTTTATTTGTGGAAGAAGAAATAAAATACAGGTTAGTCCGTTCAAACCGCAGGTCTGTTGCTTTAATTGTTACCCGTGAAAGAGGTATTATTGTAAGGGCGCCGTATAGTATGAGTGCTGATTTAATTGACAGATTTGTAAGAGAAAAACAGGACTGGATAAGAAAGAAACTGGATAATTTTAAATCGGAAAATTTAGTTCGTAAATCTAAGGAATTCAGGGACGGGGAGGAATTTCCTTATCTCGGGAGAATGTACAAATTAAAAATTACCGGCGGAGTTGAAAATGTTGTAGATATAAAAGATGAATTATTGTTCGATTCCCGTTATAATAATTACATCCCTCAGGTTCTGAAGGTGTTTTATAAACTTAAAGCCTATGAATATCTTAATGA
Organism: uncultured Ignavibacteriaceae bacterium; assembly: GCA_964459055.1. Classification (GTDB taxonomy): domain Bacteria; phylum Bacteroidota; class Ignavibacteria; order Tepidaquicellales; family Tepidaquicellaceae; genus Tepidaquicella. The sequence goes on from CAYWMV010000097.1 coordinate 7,902, forward strand.
ACGTGCAAAATTGTTATCGGAAAAAACAGGGTTGAAATATAAAAGTCTTAAAATAACGGTCGGGAAAAAAAGACTTGGAACTTGTTCAGTTGACAACAGACTTACATTTTCTTATTTGCTTGTTATGATGCCTGAAGAAATATCCGATTATATTATTTATCACGAGTTGTCTCACATCAAAGAAAAAAATCATTCCCCCCGTTTCTGGGAAGTTGTTAAAAAGTATGTCCCTGATTACAGACAAAAGAAAAAATGGCTCAAAGAAAATCTTCATTTGTATAGTTTTATTGATTAGTGGTTAGT
>CAYWMV010000098.1:0-8122 GCA_964459055.1 uncultured Ignavibacteriaceae bacterium
ATTTTTATGATTTTGAAAATGGGAATAAAATTGTTCTTTCGCTTATTGTTCCCGAAGATATTTTTTTGAAAGGATTAAACGGCATTAAGAATTTCCTGAAATAATTTTTTCCAGATTTTCACATTCGGCACTGTGGGAATATTCCTGAATGGAATTTATCCTTGCTGTCCGGGATTTCTCGATGTAAATATCGTAATTATTATAAATATCTGTCACTTTTTGCGTGAAATCTTCAATATCACCGGGATTGTATAAAATGCCGTATTCACCGTATTTCAATAATTCGGGTGTTCCTCCGCTGTTCGTTCCTATTACAGGTGTGCCTGATAGCAATGCTTCAATTGTTACCAGTCCGTATGTTTCAGACTGTGACGCCATTACAAATAAATCAATCGCAGAGTAAAAATCCGTTGTCCCGTTTAATCTGCCTGCAAATATGATTTTTTCCTCAAGTTTATATTTATGAACTTTCTTTTTCAATTCGTTCATGAATTCATCCCCTTCATTTTTTGTGGGCTCTCCCCCGATTAAAAGATATATATCTGTGTTATATTTTTCTTTTATGTAATGAACGGCATCAATTAAAAAGTCCTGCCCTTTTAACCTGTCAATTCTTCCTAAAATCCCCGTTACAAATTTATTATCCGGTAAATTAAAGATACGCCTTGCCTCGCTTTTGTCTTTCTTCTTCAGGTATTCTTCTGTTTTCCTGCCGTATTTTATTACGTGAATTTTCTCCTCCCGTATATTCGTCCTTTCCGTCGCCTGCTTTTTCAGATATTCAAGCGGTGTCACCCAGTTATCTATACGGGAATGAGTAATGTTATGAAGAATATCTTTTTTATTCACGCCTATCTGCATTTGCTGAATGTATATGAATCTGATTTTTTTGCCGCAGAACATTTTAACCAGTGACGAAAAATTCAAATCATTATTATCTCCGCAGATAATAACGTTAATATTATTTTTTAAAATGTATTCCGATATTTTTCTCGCTTTTAAAAAGTCGTAATATTTCGCAGGCTTTTTTATTTCAATATATGGAAGTGAATTTGTTATTATATCACCCTTAATTCCTGATTTTTCGGAAATAATGAGAGTTATATCGTTACCCCTTTCCCTCATCCATTTAGAAAGTTCTACTGCGTGATATTCCAGCCCGCCGTAACTTAATGAGAAACATAAATACGCAATTTTCTTTTTCAATGTCAGGTTTTTTGTTAAATTAACTTTTTTCGGTTTAAAAAAATATTCACTTAATTTTTAAAATTACAGCAGTTCCGGAATACCGGAGCAAGATTATTTCCGCTAATAAATTCTTGCACTTTAAACACCATTTAAATCATTGTTTTAACAAAGTTCTTCGGTTATTAAGTATTTGCAATTTAATGCTGAATAATAAGATTGTTTTCATTGTTGTTTTTATATAAAATCTTTATATTGAAAGAAAACAGGAAAATGAAAAAAATACTGATTTTATTAATTATATTTATAACTGTAATTTCGATAACTCCGGATTCATTCGCCCAGTATAAATCCGGGAAAGATAATCCCGTTAATAAGAATACAAATCTTATTCTCGGTTTCATCAATCCCGCTAATTTCTCTATGAGACATTCCTTTCAGGTCTCATATCTGGGAAGTAAATACGGAAGCATATCGGTTACGTCCTATATTAATTCACTGTCATATAAAATTTCCGATAAACTGAACGTATCAGCAGATATTGAACTGTCATATTCACCTTATGCGTCTTCGGCTTTCGGAAAAAACTATGCAAGCCGTCTTCAGAAAGACTTCTCGGGAATAAACCTGTCAAGATTCTCTCTCGATTACAAAATTTCCGATAATTCGTTTCTGAAATTAGAATACAGAAATATAAATAACCCATACTACGACCCTTATTACAACAATAATTACTTTATGCATAATAACGGATTCTATGACAACTGGCGTTGAAATGATTTTAATGGTTTATATTAATATAAAAATAATTTTTTGAACCGGAAGTTTAATTACTTTCGGTTTTTCTTTTTATGAAGAAAAAGGATAATAAAAAAGTCGTTCTGAACTATACTCTGAATACGATAATCATCATTCTGGTTTTTCTCATCGTTTATTTTGTTTATTCTATTGTTGCTTCTAAAGATAAAAAAGATGACGGAAAAATTACGATAAAAACCTCGAAGGACTCTGTTTCCCTCTCCTCGAAAGACACATTGCCCGGTAGTATTATTACAGTGGAAGTCCTCAATGGCAGCGGTCAAAGTAAACTCGCATATAAAGTCTCGGATTTCCTTAAAAGACAAAGCGGAGTTGACGTAATCAAATACGACAATTTCAGAACAAACGATATTCAGGAAACAATTGTACAGTCGAGGGACGGAAATATTCAGAAGGCAAAAAAAATTGCGGCAATTATCGGAGTCGAGGAAAGCAGGGTGAATATTGTCAGGGGCGATGAATTCGACACTGAAGTGAGAATTATTATCGGCAAGGATTTCAGAAAATTAAATATAGATTTATAAAATCAAATAAAAATTATGCCCGAAAAAATTAATCTTGAGGAACCGGAATCGCTTGCCGGATTCCTCGCAAAATTAATTTTAAATAAAAAAGGTGAGGACATAAAAGTTCTTGACCTGAGAGAGATTACTCCGGTGGCGGATTTTTTCATTATCTGCACGGCATCTTCAAATGTTCATTCGAAAGCAATCGCCGATAATCTCATTCTCGAATCCAAGAAAAAAAATGCAAAACCGTGGCATAATGAAGGGTACGGCAATTTAAGCTGGGTGCTGCTCGACTATGTTGATGTGGTTGTGCATATTTTCCTCGAAGAAACACGCAGATTTTATAACCTCGAGGGACTCTGGGCAGACGCAAAAATAACAACTATTCAGGACTGATAAATATTATGAATACCGGGATTGTTTTTACAATAGGCGACCCGAACGGAATTGGGGCAGAAATTATTCTCAAAATATTCAATCTTACCGATTATTTTTCAAGGTTTAATCTTCGTGTCGTGAGTCCGCAGGAAGTGCTCCGCTTCTATGCAGATTTACTGAAGTTGAAACCTATTCCTTCTTCCGCGATCATTGATATTCCTTCTCCTCCCCTTTATAAAATTCAACCCGGCAGGATTAATAAATATGCAGGTAAAATCTCAGGTGATGCGATTGTAAAAGCGGTTGAACTGTATAAAAATAATTTATGCGACGGTATCGTTACCCTGCCTTTATCGAAAAAATCCCTGATGTCAGGAGGTTATAACTTCCCCGGTCACACAGAATTTCTTATGAAACTGATGAACAGAAAAAGTAATGCGATGATTATGTATCACAAAAAAATTATTTGTCTTCCTGCTACAACTCACATTCCGCTAAAAAAAGTTGCCGGACGTATTTCAGAAGACTTGATTGTTACCAAAATTAAATATCTGAACGATTTTATTAAACTGATAAAAAATGTAAAATCTCCAAGACTCGCCGTTCTTTCATTGAATCCTCATTCGGGAGAAAACGGAGAAATGGGAAATGAAGAAATCGAAATTATAAATCCCGCAGTTAATTATCTGTTAAAAAAAAGCTTTAACGTTGAAGGACCTTTTTCGGCAGACGGATTTTTCGGCAGTAAAATGTATAAGTTATTCGACGGAGTGCTCGGAATGTATCACGACCAGATATTGGTTCCGTTTAAACTGCTGTCTGACGGAAATGGCGTGAACTGTACAGCGGGAATTGGTATAATCAGAACTTCACCCCCTCATGGAACCGCATTCGATATCGCAGGAAAAAACATCGCAAAAATCTCGGGTACTGTCGAGGCGCTGAAACTCGCGCTTGCTCTTCACAAAATGAAAAAATATAATTGAAATTTTAAAAAAATTACTTTAATGTATAATACAATCTTAGAACTAAAGAACGTTGATTTCAGTTACAATTCGAAAATGATATTCGAAAAAACTAACCTCGAGATGAAAGAAGGCGAATTTGCTTTTCTCGTAGGCGAGAGCGGTATCGGCAAAACAACACTGCTCAAGTTGTTTTACTTCGATTTATTTCCTGTGTCAGGCACTGTTAAATTCGATAAGTTTGATTCCAATACTCTCGATAGAACTGATATTCCCCTTATTCGGAGAAAAATCGGAATCGTGTTCCAGGATTTTAAACTGCTGAACGACAGAAATGTATTTGAAAATATCGCATTGCCGCTTTATATCGCCGGCGAAAAGGGTGAAGCTGTTCGCAGAAAAGTTTTTGAAGTCGGCTCTCTTGTCGGACTAATGAACCGATTGAACGAAATGCCCTATGATATATCAGGCGGGGAACAGCAGCGTGTCGCAATTGCACGCGCAATTGTTAATGACCCGCTCTTTCTTATTGCCGATGAACCTACGGGAAATCTCGACCCGTTCATCGCGATGGATATTATTAAACTCCTTATGAAAGTTAATATGAAAGGTACAACCGTTATCGTTGCCACCCATAATTTCGAAATAGTTAAACGCTTTCAGAACCGGCGTATTATCCAGATTAAAGAACATAACCTGTTTGATGTCCGCATAAAAAGTTAATCCCCTGCTTTTGTATCTTTATATTGTACTCTGAATTCTAATTTATTTCCCGTTAAACCAACCCATTTTTCCCGTCTAAGATTGAACGTTGATTATAGTTTCATACACAAGAAATTAATCACCTCTTTCCAGTCCTTATCAAAATCAAATTCAAACCTGTCTTCAGGATTTATGCCAAATCCCTTTTCAATCATTGCTATACCCCTGTCGATATCTCTCTTAAGAAAATATGCTTTCGCCATTCCGTAATAAGGCAGTGCAGTTTCCGGGAAAATTCTGTTCATATTTCCGAACGCTTCAAGTGCATCGTCATATTTGTGCATCGTGAAAAGTAATTCCGTGTAGTCGTCCCATAAATACATATCCTTATCGTTCAGTGCAATCGCCCGTTCATAACTTATTTTTGCATCGTCAAATTTTTTCAGACTTTTTTCGGCATCTGCTTTTGAAATCCAGATTTCGGGTAAATCCTCCTGCAGTATTACGGCGGAACAAAAATCACAGTGCGCCTTTTCGTATTCATCCAGATATAAATAGCAGTTTCCTCTCGAATAAAATGAATCCCAGTTTTCGTGGTCGAACTTGATTGCATTGTCGAAATTCATAATCGCTTTTTCGTAATCTCCCATTTCGGAATAAACATTGCCGAGATTGTGATATGAATGAGAATCGTCATTTTTATATGATAATGCTTTTTCATAACATTCAATTGCTCTGTAAAATCTTCCGAGTGCCGCATATGAATTCCCGCAGTTATACCAGGCAGGCGCAAATGAATCCCTGATTGCAAGACACATATCGTATGCTTCTACAGACTTCATATATTTCTCCTGCCTGTTAAGTACTATTCCGAGATTGTACCAGGCGTTGAAGTTGTTAGGATTCAGTTCAAGATGTTTCCTGTAAAATATTTCCGAAGTCTTTACCTCGTCCATGTAATCATAGCAGTAACCGAGTTCGTATAATGCGTCGGAATGACTCGGGTCAAGCTCTGTAAGCCGGAGAAAGCATTCTATTGCATCATTGAAATTATCCTGCTTCTCAAGGGTTAAACCCAGATTGAATAAAGCATCTATGCTTTCGGGGTCAAGTTCAAGGGCTTTTCTGAAACTTATTAATGATTCCCTGTATAAATTCATTGAATCGTATGTAATGCCTTTGTTGATGTAAATTTCCGAATTTGTCGGGTCGAACAGCAGTGCCTTGTCGAAATAATCAACCGCTTCCTGATAATTCAGCAGTCCGTCCAGTGCAATTGCTTTCTGATGATATGCTTCGGAAGAATAGGGAAAATTGTCTATCAGTACGTTTGTTAATTTCAGTGCCTTCTCGTAACTCCCTTCGTCAAGAAATAAATTTACAAGGTCCTCTACGTATTCGTAATTGATTTCACTTCCGGAGTGTTTCAGTTGTCGCAGTATTTTTTCAAAGTTGAATTTATCTTTTGTATCTCCGTCTCCTGTCGTAAATCCGTCAATGTTAAATTGTTCTAAATCATCCATTATGTATTCTTTTTATACTTTAAAAATTTATCGAAAAACTTTTTATAAGTCAAGTAATATATAATGAAAATTTATTTACTCCGAAAAGATAAATTAATTATTTCATTTCGGAATTGACTTTATTATTATATATTAAGAACTAAATTGAAATTTTGTTTAATTTTTATTTGAAAGTTTTTTGAAATACCGGTTGTCGTTTCCGGCTGTTCGGAATAAATAATAAATGTTCTTCACACTTTTTCATTATGCTGTATTATTCCGGTGTTTTCATTTTCCTGATTTTTCGGGAAAGTATGTATTGTTTTTTAAAATAATTGACTCGGATTTTGATGTCAGAAAATAATCTTTTATATAAATATTTTTTCATTCCGGTTTTCACCCTGATAATGCTTGTAACGTTTTATTCCTGCACAACGATTAAATTTTCTGACTCTCCCCTGCGGGTCTCACCCGATGACTGGCTCTTGCCCGGCGGAACACCGCAGAGAAATAACATTTCCTTATCAAATCATATTTTCGGTGATGAACTGAAGGAAATCTGGAGTTATAATGTTGATGCGGGTTTTCCGAAATATCCCGTTACCGTCAGCGATTACTTAATTTTCACCTCAACTCTTGAAGGAAAAATTTATGCATTAAATATTGTAAACGGCACGAAAGCAGGTTCAATCTCCGTTGAGGCAAAATCACTCTCCTCCGCACCCGTTATCCACGAAAACGACCTGCTCTTTACTACTAACGGACCTGAAGATAATTTCCTTTACAGTTATAGTTTGAGGAAAGGCGAAGAGAACTGGAAAATTCCTGTTAACCGCTCCGAAACATCTCCTGTTTTTTTAAACGGTTATATTTATTTTGCAACAGTTGAAGGCGACCTTATCTGCTATAGAAATTATAAACCCGATTTCATCTGGAATGCTAAAAAAGTCAACAGCAGGGAAAATTTTAAGGCGTATTATTCATCTCCGGCAATTTTCGGCAATAAAATTTACATCGGTAATGATAACGGGAACTTGTATGCTTTCGATTTAACAACAGGGGAAATTCACGGCAGATTTGAAACAGATTCGAAAATTAATTCAGATGTTTCTTTAATCGATAGTAAAGTAATATTCGGTAATAATAAGGGTGAAATATTCTGCCTCGACACCTTATTGAATTTGGTATGGAAAAATTCTTCGGGTTATAAAGTAATGTCTTCCTTTACGCACAGCGGCAGTGTCCTCTTCGTTCCTTCCGTCGAAGGAAAACTTTTAATGGTGGATTTAAATGACGGCAGCATTGTAAAAGAACTTTCAACAGGAGGCGTGATTACTGCACCTCCCCTGCTTCATAAAAACCGTGTTTACGTCGGCTCCTATGATAAGTATCTGTATTGCTTCGATGCAGGCACCGGTGATTTGATTAACAGATATTTATTCGAGGGAAGAATCCGTTCTTCAGTTGTAGTCTGGCGGGAATATCTTATTGTAACTTCTGACGACCGTAACATTTATTGCTTTAAATAATTATGATAAAACTTGACTTATATATTTTATTCATTCTGATTTTCTTTCTGCCCGCCATTTTATTTCCGCAGGATTCTGCCCGTCGTGATAATTCATCAGGCGAAACGAATTCGTTTTTTCATTCCTTTACTGAATTCAGTTCTGTAACTGCTTTAAAAATTTCTCTGAAGGATACAGTATATTCCGATATAAAAGTATTTAAAAACAAAAGCACCGGTTTTAAGAAAGACCGGAATTTCCTCACCATCGGTCTTACGGGCGGTGCGGCTTTGCTCGGAACTTATGCCACTTACCGCTTTAAAGAATTATCAAATGAAGCTTACGATAACTTTAATAACACCGGCGAACAGTCCCAGTACGATAAATCCAAAGATTATGATGTGTATTTCTATATCTCCCTCGCTCTTACTCAAATCGCCTTTTCCGCCCTGATGTACTTCCTCTTCTTCGACTGAATTCCCTCCAAATACATAACCCGGTCAAGCCTGAACCAAAATGTTTTTATATCTTAATAAAATCTGCGTTAATCTGCG
>CAYWMV010000099.1:0-8083 GCA_964459055.1 uncultured Ignavibacteriaceae bacterium
GACCATTTTGCAGAACTTGGACTGACGGCGGCGCAAAATACCGCACTTCAGACAGAACACACAGAATGGGAAACAAATTACCCCGCCCACATCGCGGCACAGGCGGCGGCTCAAGCGGCGGCTCAACTGAAAATTACTACCCGCGAAAATCTCGAAGCAAAAGTCCGGGAATTGACGGGCATTGTTCAGTCGAACTCCGAAGTTACAAATGAGCAGCGTGCGGAAATGGGAATCACTATCCCGAAAGAAACGCACACGCCCGTGCCCGTTCCGACGACGCGCCCGATGGGAAGCATTAACAACGTGAACCGCCTTGAACACATCATCACGTTTTTTGATGAAAGCACACCGAACAGCAAGGCGAAACCCTTCGGCGTGATGGGCTGTGAAATCTGGCAGAAGGTCGGCGGCACTCCGCCCGTTGACGCTGCGGAACTCACTTACCTTGCAACCGATACGAAGTCGCCCTATGTGGCGCACTTCAGCGGCTCGCAGGCAAACCAAACCGCCCACTACTGGCTTCGCTGGGTGAACTCCCGCGGCGAAACCGGACCTTGGAGCGAAACGATTAGCGTTACAATCAGCGGGTAATATTTATGTGCAGGTCAGGGACTTTACTCTGACCTGCAAATTTATTAAATTAAAAGAAAAAGGTATGAGAAAAAAAGTTTTAATTCTGGGTTTTATTATTGCACATTGTACATTTATAATTGAAGATTGTTTGTGCCAGTGGGTGCAGATGAGTAATGGAATGAATAACAGTGCTGTTAAATCCTTTGCAGTATACGAAAATAATATTTTTGCAGGTACATCTATAGGCGTCTGGCTCTCCACAAATAACGGACAAAACTGGACGCAAGCCGGTTTGGATATCTTAAGTATTCATTCCATAGCCATATCAGGAAATAACATTTTTGCCGGGACAAACTTATATGGAGTATATCTCTCTACGAATAACGGACAAATATGGAATCAAACAGCTTTAAATAATAAAACTGTTTATAATATTGCTATATCAGGAAATAATATTTTTGCGGGGACAAGTAATTTTGGCGTATGGCTTTCTACAAATAACGGACAGAACTGGATGCAAACAGCATTGAATAATCAAAGTGTTTTATGTCTTGCTATATCGGGAAATAATATCTTCGCAGGTACAAATAACGGCGTCTTACTCTCAACAAACAACGGACAGAATTGGACTCAAACGGCTTTGAATATGAATCACTTAAATGTGCTTTCACTTGCTATATCAGGAAATAATATTTTTGCAGGGACATATTATTATCTATATTCATATGGGGTTTGGCTTTCTACAAATAACGGACAAATATGGAGTCAAACAACTTTGAATAATAAACATGTTTCTTCCCTTGCCATAAACGGGAATAATATTTTTGCAGGGACTTTGGATTCCGGCGTTTTTATCTCCACAAATAGCGGACAAAACTGGATTCAAAAAAATCAGGGTTTTAATTCTGTACCTTCTGTTTACTCATTTCTTATTGCAAACAATTACATATTCGCAGGAACTTATCAACATTCCGTCTGGCGCCGCTCCCTATCGGAAATAATCGGCATAAAAAACATCTCAACCGAAATCCCCTCCGCTTTTTCCCTTGAGCAGAATTACCCGAACCCCTTCAACTCAAATACGATTATAAGATTTCAGATTAAAGATTCAAGATTTGTAAATTTAAAAGTGTTTGACATACTCGGCAAAGAAGTCGCAACCCTTGTGAACGAATACCTCAAGCCCGGCACCTACGAAACCACCTTCGACGCCTCGACGCTTCCCGGCGGTATCTACTTCTACCGCCTCCAAACAGAAAACTACACAGAAACAAAAAAATTAATTTTAATAAAATGAAATCAATTTATACGCATATCAGAGACTTTACTTTGACCTGCGGATTTATTTAAGTTTAAAGAAAAAAGATATGAGAAAAAAAGTTTTTATCATCACAGCAATTTTAATCTTTCTGAATTCTTCATACTTGATTCATAATTGTTTTGGTCAGTGGATTAGAATGACCGATGGAATCGGCATTTACAAAAATGTCTGGTCATTGGTTTCAGACGGGAATTATATATTCGCCGGAGTTGATAACGGCGTTTATATAACAACCAATAACGGCGTTAACTGGATATTGAGTACAACGAACAATTATCCGGGCAACGTTCTTCTTATAAACGGAAACAACATTTATGCCGGAACTGACCACGGAGTTTTCCGTTCAACAAACGACGGTCAAAACTGGACACAACTCGGACTTACCAATCGGGCTGTATGGGCGCTCGCGGTAAAGGATAATTTTATTTTTGCAGGTACTGTCTTTGGTCACGGAGTTTACCGCTCCTCTGACGGCGGATTGACGTGGGGACAGACCTCGATTAGTAATACTGATATAAGTTCTTTCGCCATTGTAGGGAACAGTATTCTTGCAGGCGACTGGGTTTCAAGCAGTGTCTTTCTGTCAACAAATAACGGCGGTAACTGGACTCAGATAAGTATCGGCGGCACGAATACCGAAGTTGTTCTGTGTCTCGCCGTTAACGGCAATGATGTTTTTGCGGGAACGGATAATGGCGGAGTGTTTCGTTCAACAAACGGCGGATTGAACTGGTATCGTACAAGTTTTAATGCAGGGTCTGTTCTTTCACTTAAAATAAACAGCAATAATATCTTTGCTGGTGTGGGTTTTTCTCCGTGGGGTGTTTATTTATCCACAAATAACGGAGTAAACTGGATTTACAAAAAACAAGGTCTGAATAATGTTATCGTCTGGTCATTAACAACGACAAGCCAGTATATATTCGCCGGAACAGATTCAGGGGTTTATCGCCGGGATTTATCTGAAATTATCGGTGTCAAAAAAATTGCGGTAAATGTTCCTTCTGCATTTTCACTTGAGCAGAATTACCCGAATCCCTTCAATTCAATGACAAATGTTAAATTTAAAATGTTAAATGCAGGGAATGCTGTAATAAAAGTATTTGATATATCAGGAAAAGAGGTGGCAACTCTCGTAAATGAAAAATTACAGCCGGGAGTATATTCAGTCCGATTCGACGCCGGCAACCTCACCAGCGGCATCTATTTCTACCGCCTGCAGACGGAAAACTTCACAGCAACAAAAAGTATGATTCTTCTGAAATAAAGATTAGCAACCGATTAATAGAAATAAAAAACTCATCCGGAATTAATCGGATGAGTTTTTTTTATAATGGATTCCCGTTTTCACGGGAATGATAATTTTTTATATATTATTTGAGAAGAATCATTCTCTTCACAGAATTAAATTCATTCGTCTGCAATCTGTAGAAATACACGCCGCTCGAGAGTCCTTCCGCATTCAGAATATATTCATAACTTCCCGCTTTCAGTTCGCTGTTAACAAGTGTGCGGACTTCCTTGCCCGTAATGTCAAACACAGAAAGTTTTACACCGGACAATTTCGGAATCGCAAACTTAATCATCGTTGCGGGATTAAACGGATTCGGATAATTCTGCTCAAGCACGAAATCATTCGGAACAACATTTGAAATCGGCTTAATACCGACCGGATTATTCGGACCGCCGTTAAACAGTATTATTCTTCCGTCTCTGCATCCGCCCATAAATTCTGTTGTGGAATTTCCGTCAATGCTGTTAATAGAGCAAACCCTGTCCGCCCTTGCACTTATCGTCGAACCAAAGGAATATTGAAATATTAAATTTCCGTTTTCACCGTTAAGCACAAGCACATTTCCCGGTTGCTGCATACCAACTATAATATCTCTCACCCCGTCTCCGTTTACATCGCTCAAACTGTCAATATCACGAATATAAGATGCTGTCGGATAATAAGTCCATAATGTAGTGCTGGTCTTTGAATCAATTCTGTGAACCGCCTGCGGACCTGATAATGAAAAATCAATCGAGCCGTTTGAATCAAGGTCGTCAAGCAAAATAAATGTTCCGTTATTGCTTGAGCCGAGACTTAAATTCCATTTATTATATCCGTTATTATTTGAAACGCAGAAAACTCCGCCTGAAAATCCGTACAGCCCGATAATTTCCTTAACAGTATCTGCATCAATGCTCGGAATCTGATAGGCGCTCCAGAGAGTACTTGTCAGCGAATTGCTCCAGACCTGACTTCCGGTATTTGTAAATCCGTTAAAGTAATACGGTCCGCCGTTATTACTGAGACAGGCAGCAGCACCGAACTGCGTGGCAACGACTTCATTTACAAACTGTGAACTCATCGTTACATAAAATATTTCCTGTCCGTTAAGTCCGTTCAGGCAGGCAACTGCGTGCCTTCCGCCGTTACCTGTGCCCGTTCCGCTTATTCCTACAAGCACATCATTCACACCGTCTCCGTTGAAATCTTTGTCAACCTTGATTGAATTTATATCGCCTCTGCTGTAATCAATTGAATCGCCGTATTCCCAGATTTTCTGTCCTGTTCTTCCTGACAATGTATAAACATATTCATTTCCTCCGCCATAACCTGCTACAACATCCTCAATTCCGTCTCCGTTAACATCTGTTCTAACCTGCATACAGTCTTCCCAGGTCACAGAACCGGTGTTATTATTATTCCCTGCTGTATTAAATTTCCATAAAACATCTGCCGTCACTGAAGAATTGCCGTTAAAGCAAAGCGTGTAATAATTACCGGTTGAAACAATTATATCATCAACCCCATCGCCGTTCACATCGGCGATCCGTTTTGAACTCTTAGGCTGCGGGTCATCATAACTCGTGTATGGATTATCGGGAATATTTCCCTGCCAGAGAATATCTCCTAATACAGGATTAACCGTAATCCCCTGCCCGGTAAGTTGAAGTTTTGCAACAGGCAGATTCACTGCATTAGAATTTATTACCAGCGAATCGCTGAAACTTGCGGCGGCGTTAGGATTGAACCAAACCCTGAATGTATCGCCATCCTGCGGCTGTATCGTATATGGAAATTGTACCAACACGGTATCGAATCTGAATCGCTGTGAAGATGTCTGTATAGAATTAATTATCAGGGGTGATGTTCCGGTATTTGAAATGCTGAACTGATACCCGCAAAGCGAATTTATTCTCCTCTGCTGATAATTATATGATGTAGCCGACAACTGGATATTACTGCCGCTGTAAACGCCTTTCCCTTTAAGTGTTATTGTTTTAACGGGAACTCCGACATCATTACTTGCAATCTGAAGTTGCCCGCTTACTGAATCAAAAGCCGAAGGAGTAAATGACATTGTGTAATTCTTCAACTGACCTGCATTTATTGTATCGGGAACATTGTTCGGATTTATACCGAATACACTGTTTGTAATCGTCTTGGCAGTGATAATAAGTTTAGCGGTTCCTGTGTTGGTAACTGTAAGATTCTGGGTTGAAGTCTGCCCTATGATTGTATTTCCAAAATCAATTGTATTCACCGATGTTGTAATCTGGGGACTTCCCTGTCCTGATATCTGATATTTATACAAAGTTCTGTATGCCTGAACATTATTCCCGATTCTGTAAGCCATCAGATACAAATGGCTTCCGTCCCAGTAAAGTCCTCTCGGGTCACAGTCTCCGTCAGGGTCAGGGACAGCAAAAGAAAACAGCGTATCGCCAACCGCTTTCCTGTATGCATAAATTCTTTCAGGGTCGCTCTGGAAATTATCATTCACATAAAAAATTGTATCGCCTTTAACCGCAATACCCTGGACCTGCTTCCCTCTCAAAGGAATTGTATCCACCAGCTGCCTTGAAGTTAAATCCATTTTATAAGCATATGCAAAAGGATAACTTGTATTATCCGGATGATACACCGCGAACCATAGGGCATTCCCGTCGAGAGCAATTCCTCCGATACCACCTGCATAACTTCCCGTTGTAATACTGTCGATCAGTACACCGCTTGAATTGATCTTATATATTTTAGCACCGCCGGATTTATAGTCCTGAGCAATCCAGAATCCCGTTCCGTCCCAGGCGAGACCGTGATTAAAAGTAAAAGGTGTAGTCAGACTATCCTTGACCACCCCTGTCTTTGTTACTTTATATATCATGCTGTAAGTATATCCCGTCCCGTTATAATCCGTCATAATCCACAAAGTATCATTCCTCTGAGTTATGCCCCAGAAATAATTGTACGGATTATAATAAGTAAAAGGATATGACCCGACCAGCGCCTGGCCAAAACCCGCTTCTGTAAATAAAAAAATTGCTATAAAAGCAAATAGTATTTTTTTCATTTTTTTTTATTTTGTATTACGAAAAAGAACTTTATTAAGTTACCTTAAATTTACAATTTCCTGTTTAAGATTAAAACCCAAAATAAACAAAATTAAATATTTTTAAAAATTAATAATCTGAAAGATTTTTCATTTTCTTCTGTAAATCTCCAGCCCCTCTTTGGTATATACCCTTTTGTAATAATTTGCAAAATCTTTATTGTTCCGCAGACGGTCATACACGACATCAAAATGTAATGCGAGTTTATTATCTCTCCTCATTTCCCTGTCAAAAATTATCCATTTTACGTGGTGTGTCGGATTCTGCATAGCCTTTTCACCCATTTCCCAGGTGTTTGGGAATATTCTTTCTTTATAAGGAACATTGCAGGAAGGCAAAAGCCTGACAATAACCTCGTCCAGTAATATATTTCCCCCGTCATAAGATTTCTCAAGAAATTTTGATATACCTTTGAATTTATAATACATCTGTTTACTTCCGTAATTCAGTTCTTCAAGGGATGCAACTTTAGAAGGGAAATCAACAGCATAAATTAGTAACTGCCCGATTACAAATACACAGACAAAAGCCGTAGCGAAAATATTTTTTGCAGCCGGCGATGCCTTTCTGATAAAACCGGAATTAAGCAGATAATAATATGCAAAACCCGAGAACAATGCGATTGCCGGCAGCAGTGATAATCCGTATCTTGAATGAACAAATCCCGGTGGATTTGCATTCGGAAGCATCATAACATTTTGTCCCGCATAAAGAGAATAAATTGAAAAAGGATAGATAACGAGTAATCCGTACGGGAATAACTTCTTAATATCCAGTTTATTGTGCTTCGCATATAAGATAATTCCGATAACAGCAGCAATAATCGTTAGCCATCCGGTATTAATCCAGACCGCTTTCGAAAAATATTCTATCGAGACTTCAATATTATCTTTGGTCGGTATCATATAAGTGTTCAGAAAAACCATAGCGTGATGGAGCAGTGAATATTGACCTCTTTGAAATTCAAGGACGTCTCCGTACCGGCTCCAGTTGTGCCACAGCCAGAAAATAATAAATAATACGGGAATGCTTGCAAACGATAATGCCGGTACAAAAGGATTTTTGTTCTTCCTGAAATAAATATAAAATACAATCACCGAGAAAAATCCCATCAGTATCCATCCCTCATACCTCGTTGCAGCAGCACACATCATAAAAAATGATGCTTTCATAAGGTCAATAAATTCCCACTCTTCAGTGACTTTCTGCAGGTAAAAAAGAGTAATAATCATGAACATAAAAAAAACCGGCTCCGACATAGCAGTAGTCTGCAGATACAATATATTCGGATTTAAAGCATAAATTGCCCATCCTACTATCGACGCTATCTTATTCCCCGTTATTTTAAAAATGATTTTATAAATCAGCACACTTCCGATTATATACGATGAAAATCCAAGTATGCTTCCAGCGAGCCCCGTGTGCCATAAGAAATCTATCTTGGTTAAAGGAATCAGCAAAATGCTGTGGGCAGGCAGCCATACTGTCCCAATCTGGTTTAATATCCCCGGTGTAATCGAATCGTAAATCCTCCTGCTTGAATCCAGTCTTGTCATCGGGTCGCCGAAATTCGGACAGAAAATCAGTTCATTACTGTATGAAAGGAACTGGGCTATTATTCCTGCAGCAGCGGTTAAAAATAATATTATACTGAAAACTTTTTTTTCATCCGCAGTTTCAACCGACTGATACAGATTATATTTATATTGTTTCTCCATTTTTGTCTTTGTTTTATTAAACAAAGATTTTAATAATGTAAACAAATTTTCGTGTATTTCCAATTAATAAACAATTACCGCTTTTTTA
>CAYWMV010000100.1:0-8008 GCA_964459055.1 uncultured Ignavibacteriaceae bacterium
CATCCGATGAACGAGTTCATCGGATGAGCAGTTTGTTCCGGATAAGCCGGGTTATTCCATTAGTTTTCAAATTATGCGCAAAATGGCAATAATAAAGTGACAAGTGTAAAGTGACAAGTTTAAAGTGATAAGACAAGCATTACGAATTTGGCACGCTGATTACACAGATTTACACAGATTATTGGGATTCTGACTCATCCGATGAACGAGTTCATCGGATGAGCAGTTTGTTCCGGATAAGCCGGGTTATGAATTATGAATGCATACGTGATGCAGTTTTAACACTAAGGAAACGGAGGAAAGCCATAGGACACGAAAAGACCTTCCCAAGCCGGAGTCCCGAATGCCCGGGATAGACATTAGGAAGGAGTATTTTCAAAATTTATCCCACTTTTAAGCATTACTTTTTCAATACAATTGTAATTTAACAATTGTTATATTTTAGATTATTAATTGTATGAAAATTTTAAAACTGATTGAGTTAATACGTCCGAAGCAATGGATAAAAAATCTTTTTGTTTTTGCCCCCTTACTTTTTGCGGGCGAACTGCTTCACTTTCAGTCTTTTTTCAAATCTCTCGTTGCATTCGTAGCCTTCTGCGGTGTATCCAGTCTTGTTTATATTATTAATGATATCACTGATATAGATGCAGACAGAGTTCACAAGGAAAAAAGATTCAGACCGCTTGCATCCGGAGAAATTTCAATAAAAAAGGCACAAATTTTCTTCATAATAATATTAATAATCACGGTTTTAATTACGTCAAGAGTGAACATATATTTTGCGGGAACGGTTATAGCGTATTTCATTATTAATTTATTTTATTCGATAAAGATTAAAGACGTTGTGCTTCTTGATGTATTTTTCATTTCAATGGGCTTCATGTTAAGAGTTATAGGCGGTGCTGCAGCAATCTGGGTACCGTTATCCAGCTGGATGATTCTGACAACTATATTCATTTCACTTTTCCTTGCTGTATCGAAACGCAGAGCAGAATTATCACAGGCAGAAGTTGAAAATATATCAAAGCAAAGAAAAGTTTTATCCGATTACGACATAGTTTTTGCCGACCAGATGAACACGGTTGCAGCCACAGGAACAATTATCTGCTATGCTTTATATACAGTCTCCGAAAAAGCAATCACAACATTCCATACGGAATACTTAATATACACTACGCCTTTCGTGATATTCGGCATATTCAGGTATCTGTACCTGATACACAAGAAAAATCTCGGCGAAAGCCCTTCACAGATTGTAATTAAGGACATACCGATAATAATTACAATAATACTCTGGTTCCTAATTTCAGCCGGAATTATTTATAAATCCAAAGGATTTATATGGTAACTGACTTATGCAGGAAAAAGTATCACATTACAAAGCAGAGTTCATCCTACTATTCGTGACCTTATCCTGGGGTTTAAGTTTTCCCACAATAAAAATCGGACTTAATTATATTTCCCCTGTTTTTTTCGTTTTCATAAGATTCACGCTTACACTGATTATATTTTACATTATATTCAGAAAAAAAATATACTCACTCGAAAAAAAGAATATATTTAAGGGTATAATACTCGGAATTTTTTTATATATCGGTTTTCTAACACAGACAGCGGGTTTAAAATTTACTACTGCATCAAATTCGGCATTTTTAACAGGTACAAATATACTTATCGTACCGTTCGCACAGATATTAATAATAAAAAAATATCCTAAACCCGAAAACATACTCGGAATAATGGTCGCTATAGCGGGAATGTATTTCCTGACAGGTTTTGATAAAATGGCGGTCAATATCGGCGATATTTTAACGGTAATTTGTGCAATATCTTTCGCATTTCAGATTGTTATGCTGGATTACTATTCAAGAACCACCGATTATCTTTCCCTGATATACGGACAGTTCATAGCAATGTCTGTATTCAGTTTTTTTACGACTCTGTTTCTCGAAGTATATATATTAAACGAATTAATATTCATACCTGATTACTATCTGCTTTTCGTAATATTATTTAACACTATTTTCTCAACTCTTATAGCATTATTTTTATCAACCAAGTATCAGAAATACACAACACCCGTGAAAGCAAGTCTGATATACAATTCCGAAGTAGTTTTCGCCGTTATATTTGCTTACATAATATTAAATGAAATTCTTAGCAGAAGTCAGATTACAGGTGCATTATTGATTTTAACGGGAGTTTTTATATCAGAATTTTCAAGAGATTTATTTAAAAGGGAAAAGAATGAAATGCCTTAAAATAACAGTAAAAGGAACGGTACAGGGAGTCGGATTCAGGTACTTCTGTTACCGAAAAGCCGACGAATTTTGCATAAATGGTTATGCCAGGAACTTATACAACGGAGATGTTGAAATTATGGCAGAAGGAGAAGAAGGTATGCTTAATGACTTCATAAAAGCGGTAAAAACCGGTCCTCCTTTTTCAAGCGTAAACTCGCTGCAGATTGAAGATACAGACAGCAAAAACAGATTTACTTCTTTCAGAATCTATTAATATTAATTACTTGTAATATTAATATACTTATATTATTATTGTTTAAATTTATTTTTATGAGGATTAAAAAAGTTTTATTATTGGTTATTATACTTGCAGGAATAACAGACGTTATTCCTCAAACAAAGACTACGTACAATTTTTTAAGACTTGATGTAGATGCAAGGTCTTCTTCGATGGCGGGAAGTTTCATAGCCGCGGAAAACGATGTAAATACATTATTTTATAATCCTGCAGGAATTGCCACACTGAAAAATTCACAGGTATCCGCCGGATTTTTCAAATATCTTCTTGATATTAATTCCGGTAATGCCGCTTTCGCAATGAAATACAAAGATTACGGATATTTCAGCGCCGGGATAAGATATATAAATTACGGTTCATTCGATAAATATGACGAAAACTTCAATAACATAGGAACATTCAGTGCAAATGACCTTGCATTTTCATTAGGTTATGCAAATGAATACGAAGGCAAATTATTTTACGGTGCAAACGCCAAAGTTATATATTCAAACATAGACGAGTACACATCTACAGGTCTGGCACTTGACCTTGGTCTAATGTATAAGATACAGGAATTTGATGCAAACATAGGCATTAGTTTACTCAATCTTGGAACGCAGGTGAGTTCATATCTGGATACAAAAGAAAATCTGCCGTTAGAATTAAAATTCGGCGGTTCAAAAAAACTCGAATATCTGCCGCTTACATTCAACTTTTCATTTAATAATCTTGCAGAAGAAACCGACGATTTCATAGACAGGTTCAAGAATTTTTCACTCGGAGGCGAATTCATACTAAGTGATTATTTCAATCTCCGGCTTGGATATAACAACCAGCAAAGACAGAATTTAAAGACTGGAAGTTCAATAGGAATAGGGGGTTTTTCGGCAGGTATAGGTTTCAAATACGAGGAGAAATATCATATTGATTATGCATTCAATTCGATGGGGAAAATCGGAGCAACACACAGGATTAATTTAAGATACATATTAGAATAAATCCAGTTTAACACCGTCTTCGCGGATTTTCTTGGTTAATTTTTCGATTTCCAGCAATGTATTATTCAGATTATCAAAAAATTTATCGTCATAAATAAACTTCCCCACTCCGCTTTTCTGTTCAGTAACATCGGTCACGAGTATATTCAGATTATCAACTAATTTATTTACTTTTTCAGTCAGGATATTTACATCTTTAAATGTATTTTTTAACTCCGGTTTTGTGTCCACGACAATTTCATTAACGTTGTCCATAGTATTTCCGAATTTATCTATTGTCACACCCGTTTTATCGGTTAAGTTTCTCAGGCTCACCCTGTTCTCAGCGATAAGGGAGTTCAGGTTGCGGGAAACCACTTCGATATTTCCGATTGTACTTTTAAAATTCTTTTTTGTATCAGGGTCACCTATCATTTCATTTACGTTAACGAGTACTTTTTCAAGGTCAACGGTTGCTTCATTAAAATTGCCTATCAGAATTTTAATATCTCCCGCCAAATCACTAACCGTTCCGACCAGAGCCATCATATCGTTGGATGATGACCCTATCATCGGAAGGTTATAATCAATTTCCTGTTTATTTTTACCGAGCGTAATATTAAGCATTTTACCGCCAAGGAGTTCAGTTGCAATAATTTCTATCCTGTAATCAACATTAATTTTAACATCATCTTCAATAGAGAATTCAACAAGGACTGAATCACCCTCAAGGTCGAATTCAGACACCTTCCCTTTTCTAACGCCGTTGACGAGAACCGGGTCGCCCTTTTTTAAACCAGTGACATTATTGAAATATGCTTTGCACTCCCTTGTACCTTTATTAAGGTAGAATGATTTAGCCCAGAAAATAGTACCTCCTACTATTAATAAAGCAAATGCGACAAAAAGACCAACCTTCAGAGCAGAATATTTTTGATAAGACATAGCATTTATTTGGAAATTTCTAAAATTTTAAATTGTTGTTTTCCAACCGGCAAATCAAGGGTAACCGTATCATTTATTTTTTTACCCAGCAATGTTTTTCCGAGCGGTGATGTAATAGAAATTTTATCCATTTCGAAATCGGCTTCTTCAGGTGAAACGAGAATAAAACTCATAATACTTCCGTTACCGAGGTTCTGAAGTTTTACATTGCACAAAATATGTACTTCATTATCAGGCATAGCAACGTCATCAACAACGATTACTCTCGCAAGCATATTTTCAAGTTTTGCAATTTTCATTTCGAGATGAGTCTGTTCTTCTTTTGCAACATCATATTCCGCATTTTCGCTAAGGTCACCGTGAGAACGGGCTTCTGCGATTTTATCCGCAATCTGTTTCCGCTTACTGGTTTTCAGTTCCTTTAACTCATTTTCGAGTTCATTCATTCTTTCGCGTTTTAAATAGACTTTTCCGTTTTGATCATTCATAATATTTTTTTTGATGATTTATCATATTTTTTATTCAATAAAATTAAATGTCCCAGTTTATCCCGTTTTGTTTTAAGATAATTCTCATTCCTGGGATTTGCGGATATTTCTATCGGCACTCTTTCAACTATTTCCATACCATAACCGTGCAGACCGATAATTTTTTTAGGGTTATTGGTAAGTAATCTGATTTTTCTGACTCCGAGGTCTTTTAAAATCTGGGCGCCGATACCATAATCTCTTAAATCAGGCTGAAATCCGAGTTCAATATTTGCTTCGACAGTATCTTTTCCTTTTTCCTGAAGTTTGTAGGCTTTCAGTTTATTAACAAGACCGATTCCCCTGCCTTCCTGCCGCATATACAAGAGAACTCCCGTGCCCTGTTTGTCAATAATTTTCATAGATTCTATCAACTGGTCTCTGCAATCACATCTAAAAGACCCGAATGTATCTCCCGTAAGGCATTCCGAATGAACTCTAACGAGAACGGGTTTATCGGAATCAATATTGCCTTTTATCAGAGCGATATGGTCTTTTTCTTCAACCAGCGACCTGTAAATTACCATATTAAAGTTTCCGAATCTGCTCGGTAATTTTGCGGCAGCCAGTTTAGAGATTAATTTATCCTTTTTAAGTCTATAATGAATAAGGTCTCTGATTGAGATGAGATGCAGATTCAACTTTTTTGCAAGTTTAATCAAATCCGGCAGTCTCGCCATTTCACCATTTTTTTTCAGGATTTCGCACAAGACTCCCGCAGGATAAAGTCCGGCAAGTTTCGCAAGGTCAACAGCCGCCTCCGTATGACCGGCTCTTTTCAGAACACCGCCTTTATCCGCTTTAAGAGGAAAAATATGTCCGGGTTTCCCGATATCATCCGTATTAACAGAGGGATTAATTAATGCTTTGATGGTTTTATCCCTGTCAAATACCGAGATACCTGTTGATGTTCCTATTTTATAATCAACGCTCACAGTAAATGCCGTTTCCTGCAAAGAAGTATTCACCTTTGTCATCATATCGAGTTCAAGTTCTTTCAGACGCTGTTCTTCCAAAGGAACACAAATCAAACCGCCCGCATTTTTCACCAGATAATTAACAAGAGCGGGAGTAGATTTTTCCGCCGCAAAAATCATATCACCCTCATTTTCGCGGTCTTCATCGTCCACAACAATAACGATTTTGCCTTTCTTAAAATCCGAAATTGCCTTTTCAATTTTCGAAAATGGGTCCTGTATTTTTTTCATTTATCAATAAAAAAATTGCAAGTTCAAAAGAAAACGGACTTGCAATTCAGAATTAAATTTATTTTTTCTTGTCCAGACTTTCAGTTACACCGATAATTGTTGCCACTGATGATCTTTCCATTTTTACCTTAATGCCGTCTGCAATTTTCACGAGCAGGGTTCTGTCTTCAATACCTTCGACTACGCCGTGGATACCGCCTGAAGTTATTATTTTATCTCCCTTCTGAACCGAGTCAAGGAGTTTCTGTCTTTCTTTCTGTCTTTTCTGCTGAGGTCTGATAATCAGGAAATAGAACACTGCGATAATAAGAACAAAAGGCAGCAAGCCCATAAGAGATTCCATACCGGACTGACCCTGCTGGGGAGCGCACTGTAAAATAATTAAATTAATTAAATTCAAATTTTTAATCCTTTCCTATATTGAATTATTTTTGTTTTCAGATATTAAATACCTGTTTAAAAAATCTTTTTTAAATTCCTCGAATCTTCCTTCAAAGATAGCAATTTTAATTCTTTTCATAAATTCAAAATAAAATCCCAGATTATGAATCGTAGCCAGTTGCATACCGAGAATTTCATTGGACCTGAACAAATGGCTTAAATAAGCAAGACTGAAATTTTCGGAGGTATAAGTTTTAAAATCATCAAAATTCCTGCCGAATTCGGATTTATATTTTGCATTTTTAAGATTTATTTCTCCGCCGAAAGTAAACAGCCTGCCGTGCCGTGCATTACGAGTCGGAAGAACACAATCAAACATATCAATACCTCTTTCCACGCATTCGAGCAAATCAACCGGCGTACCGACACCCATAAGATATCTGGGTTTATCTTTCGATAATAAATCCGTAGAGAAATCCACCACATCATACATCAGTTCATTTTCCTCTCCGACGGCAAGACCGCCGATTGCATTACCGTGGAAATCAATTGATTCCGCTTCTTCAATACTTCTTTTCCTCAAGTCCTGAAAAACGGAGCCCTGGCAAATCGAAAACAAATACTGATTATGATTATACAACGGTTCAGAATTAATATATTTATCAAAACACCGCCTTTCCCATTCAAACGTAATTTTCAGAGAATCTTCTGTTTCTTTCCTTGAAACAGGAAAAGGCAGGCAAATATCAAGGGGCATTATTATATCAGAGCCGATTTTTCTCTGAACATCAATTATATCTTCAGGGGATAAAAAATGCTTTGAGCCGTCAATGTGCGAAGAAAAAGTAACTCCTTCGCGTTCAATCCTTGATAAGGAAGCAAGACTGAAAATCTGAAATCCGCCGCTGTCCGTAAGTATTGATTTTTTCCAGTTCATAAAATTATGAAGACCGCCTGCTTTCGATAAAATATCAGTACCCGGTCTCAGATATAAATGATAGGAATTGGACAAAATAATATTCGCATTCAGTTCTTCAAGGTCTCTTTGAGTTACTGCTTTTACAGTACCCAAAGTGCCCACCGGCATAAAAACGGGTGTCTCAATTTCCGAATTGTCTGTCCTGATAACACCGGTTCTTGCTTTACATTTACCGCTATTTGAAAGAACTTCAAAAAACTTCATCTTACCGGGTTCCAACTCTTCTGATAAGATTTATTAAACAACATAATCCAAAGAGCATTTCTTGCCCACTGGATTAATACTTTCGGATAACCGAACGCCCTGTACCGTCTGGGAGATTCATAAACAGGCAAATCGCCGCAATAATATATTTTACCTGACTTTCTAAGTCTTCTATAGAGGTCAAAATCTTCACCTGCGATAAGATTTTCATTATAACCTCCGGCTTTTTCGAAATTTTCTTTCATCAATATGTGGCACTCA
>CAYWMV010000101.1:0-7993 GCA_964459055.1 uncultured Ignavibacteriaceae bacterium
TCAGTTTCAGGGATGTTAAACCCGGCGAAAGCAAAGATATAAAGGTGGAAACGGTTTTTAAAACTTATATGGTAAGGTATTTTATTTATCCCGAACTTGTCGGCTCGCTTGATGAAATTCCGGCGGATATCAGGGAGAAATATCTCGAAGATGATGAGAAATATCAGATTAACAGCGAAGTAATCCGGAAGGTGTTGAAAGATGTTGTTGGCGATGAAAAAAATCCTTACTGGATAATGCGGAAGATTCATCAGTACTTAATCGGACATCTGCATTATATTATGGACGGGATGTGGGACACTGCACCGACGGTTATAACAAATACACACGGTTCCTGCTCGGAATATTCATTTGTATTTATTTCACTATGCAAGGCGGCGGGACTCCCGACGAGGTATGTGGGCTCGACGTGGATTAAGAAAGACCTCGCAAGCACCGATGAAGTTTATCACAGATGGGTTGAGGTGTATCTGCCGAATTATGGATGGATTCCGACAGACCCGACTCACGGTGACAGGGAATCGCCAAGAGACCAGGCATTCCCGATTGGATTTGTGAGTAATCAGGCATTAATCACAACGCAGTCGGGCGGCGGCTCTGAAACTCTGGAGTGGACATATAACAGCAATATTCAATATACAACGGAGCCGAAGACGAATCTGAATGTGACGCATTTTGCGGACTGGGAGCCGTTCGAATCAAATGGCAAATAGCAAAAAAGAAAGAACACAGTCATAGAATTTAGTCATAGAAGAAAAAAATATAATACGCATTTTTAACACTGAGACCACTGAAAAAGATACAGAAGAACACAAAGTAAATAATGGAAATTAAAATAAATTCCGGAATTGAAAATTAAACAAAAAAAATGAATAATCCGACAAAAGAAGAATTAAAGAGAGACTGGGCTGCAAACAGGGAACACTTTGAAGCTCTTGCAAAATTTTATTACGTAAACGACCGTGAATATTACGATAAATATATTGCACCGTTCTATGAAAGTCAGTCAATTGTAAGTAATGTAGAAACAAAAAATTCACGTGCATCCGTTCTTATTGTAATAAGTGTTTTAATGGCTCTGATACTCGGTTTTAGCGTTCTAGTATATTTTCTCGCCGCTAATTTTGATAAATCCGTTAATGAAGAATTAAAAGAAATTGTCATTGATTCAATGGCGAAAGGAAAGAATTTGGATTCGGATTATATGAAGGCTATGAAATATATGAGTGAAAAAGATTATGAGAATGCGGAAAAGCATCTGAAAAAAATACGAAAAGACGACCCTGATTATAAGAATGCACAGCAATTACTGGAATCAATTAAGTATCTGAAAAAATACGATAAGAAATGAGGTGTTTTGTCATTCCCGGGTAAGCGGGAATCAATTACTTAAAAAAAGGAGGCATTATGAAATACAAAGTACACAGACTGGATGTCAAAAAGGATGATATCCGCGAAAAACTCGAGGATTTTCTCAATAAACTCGATGGCGAAGTCGTTGCTGTTATTCCCAATATAACGCAATACTTTATGATGTACGGAGCGAAAGTAAATTACGTTTTAATTGTGGAAAAAGTGAGATAAATACCTTCACTTAGGAATGTAACACTTCCCTTGTCATTTGCGTAAATTAATTGAAGATTCTCATAAATTTACGACGAATAAGGCGATGTATATTGTTACTTCAAAAATTAAGGCGGCGAAGGGAGCACTTGAGACGGTTCTTGGAGTGAAAGCAAAAGATAAGGTCTTAATTGTTACGGACAAATTCTCACGTAAAGAAGCGGAAGCATTCCGAAAAGCATCGGAAGAAATCGGATGCAGTGTTATTAAATATATAATTTCCGAACAGGAGCGCCCGCTTAAAGAAATTCCCGGCGACCTGTTGAATTTACTGAAGGGAAAAACCGTTGTGCTGAACATATTCCGTGCTTTCAGCGAAGAAATTCCGTTCAGGATTAAATGGATTTTCGCTTCTGAAAAAACCAAAAGAATCCGTATGGGACATATGCCGGGCTTTACGGGCGGAATGCTGAACAGAATGGCGAATGTTGATTTTTCGAAAATGAGAATGACTGCAGACGCAATGCTGAAATTTCTTGACGGTGTGGAATCATTGCATGTAACTACCGGGAAGGGGACGGATTTGTCAATCGGAGTTAAAGGAAGGAAATTTTTTCACGACATTCTCGTAAAAAAAGGCGGAACGGGAAATATTCCCTGCGGCGAGGTCTATTGCGCCCCCGTCGAAAACAAGGCAAACGGTACGGTTGTATTTGATGTAAGCATAGGGGATATCGGTAAACTGAAAAATTCCGTTGAAGTGAAGATTGAAAACGGCAGAATAAAATCCGTCAGAAGCAAAGACGGGAAACTTGTTCGTCAGATTAAAAAATTAACGGGTAAAGAAATATATGCAAATACAATCAGCGAACTCGGAATCGGTGTTAATCCGGGTGTGAAGATAACCGGCAATATGCTTGAAGACGAAAAGAAGTCAGGAACCTCTCACATTGCGTTCGGGAATAATGAAGATTTCGGAGGGAAGAACAAAGCAAGGATTCACCGCGACTACCTTTTCAAAAATCCCACAATTGAAGTTTTTTATTCAAGTGGAAGAAAAAAAATCCTGATGGAAAAAGGAAAGTTAATTTTTAATAAATAATCATTATGGAGACAAAAAAAAGGAAAGGAATTATTTCAGGTTATATAATGGCAGGCATCGGATTTTTAATGATTTTATATAATGCCCTGAATTATATTTTCGGCTGGAATTCAGGAAGTACTCCGCTGTCTGTTATCGGGATAGTATTTTTAGGTGCCGGTATGGCGATGGTTAGAAAATCCTCAGCACGTAAGTAAGGTAAAAACGTTGTACTCGTCATCCCGAGCCCTGTGCTGAACTTGTTTCAGTATTGTTTCGGGATCTCGAAATCCTGCTATGAAAGTTAAAAACAAAACAATAGAATTATAACCGGTATGGAATCACGAGAAAAAATAATTAAACAGGTAATTACATTTTTCATTATCCTCACAATAATTACAACCGGAATATTTATATGGATGTTCAGCGGAGCAAAAGATAGTTTTCCGGCAGTATTATTAATGATGTGGGCTCCCGGCATTTCGGGAATTATTACTTCGATTATATTGAAGGACAGAATAAGGGACTACGGATGGAAACCCGGAAAAATCCGCTTTCTGATTTACGCATATTTTTTACCTTTAGTAATATCCGTTATTGCCTACGGACTTTGCTGGCTGACGGGAGTAACCGAATTTACTGCTCAACAGGTTATGAACTACAAGTGGGCAAAAATGCTGGGCTTTGATTTGCCTGCTCCTTTTATCGTCGGACTACTATCAAAAATGTCTTTGGGATTCTTATTAACGTGTATTCCCGTTCTCGGAGAAGAAATCGGATGGAGCGGATTTCTGACACCGAAATTATTAAAAATTACATCCGTTCCTGTTACTTCATTAATTGTCGGAGTATTCTGGGCAGTATGGCATTTCCCTGCTATTATCGGAGGCTTTTACGGTTATGGAACTCCTTTATGGATAGCATTACCGGGATTTACACTGGTCCTTGTCGGTGATTCATTTATAAGAACCGTGTTGGTTGCAAAATCAAGAAGTCTTTGGACAGGAGTTGTTCTGCACGCAAGCGGTAATACAATTCTTATGGGCATATTTTTCGAAATGACGGTGAGAAAAGATTACGCGGCATATATAGTATCGGAAACGGGAATTTTCACGGGAATTGTCTGCCTTACAGTCGCACTTGCCTTTATGAAACTGATGATGAACAAAAACCGGATTCAGGAGCCTGCCGAATAATAATAAAAATATTTCAGCGGAACAAATTTTGTACATAATTGTATAAACAATAGTACCTTGTATATGATAAGCAAATATACAAATTTTGTAATAAATATTGCTGAAATATATGGCTGATAAAAAAAGAAATAAAAGCAATAAACCTTCGGAATCGAAGATAAACAGAAGGGATTTTATTAATCTGGTAGGGAAGGCTGCATTACCAACAATCGCATTTCTTAGTCTCGGACGCATAGGAGACTTAATTGCGAAACCGGGAAAAGGAAATCAAAATCCGGAAGAACCGTCAAAAGGTCCAACCGATTGTATTTTATCCTGTGAAGGAGGATGCAGAACATCCTGTGAAGGCGAGTGCCGCGGTACTTGTGAAAATGCTTGCTTCCTGACGTGCGAAGGTTCCTGTAAATATAATTGCGAAGGCGGATGCACGGGTTCCTGTGAAGGTATGTGCAAAGGCACCTGCGAAGGCGGCTGTTCGGGCGGCGCCTGGTAATTATTCTTATTTCACGCAAAAAACGCAAAGAGGCAAAGACGCGATTCAATTAAAAATTAAGAATTAATAATTATAAATTATTAGAGATTTTTTCACGAAGAGAACGCAAAGAAGAACATTCTATAAAATGTTTTTGTGAATCCCGTGTAAATTTTAGTGATTTTAATTTTAAGACCGAATGCTTAATATTTATTTACTTTTAACGATAAATATTTCGCAGGTTTCGAAATTGATTTGCCAGCTGTGACCTTCTTTTCCCTTCCACTTATATTTTTTGCTTTTGTCATCCCACCATTTTTGGAAACGCGTTGAGGTTTCGCCCATATCTTTTATGAGTTTATCATACAGCGGACTTTTAATAAATGATTTCTGGTCTGAATCGGCAAGAGTTTTTGTCAGTTCGGTTAATCCGTTTTTTCTTTCGAACAATTCTTTTATTTCATCCCTTTCTTCGGGTGTAACTTTGCCGACGAGGTTATTATTTTTTGCTGCCATATTTTGTACTTATATAATTTTTTAATTTTATTATTGCTTCTTTATCAACTTTATAAAGATACATAAGCAGTTCACGGGTTAATAATTTTTCGAGAGGTTTTGACAGTAATTCTGATATGATAATGATTTTTTCTTCTTCAGGTAATTCAGATTCTAAATTCAATATCTCAAACGGGTCTGTGTAATTTATTTCGGGGATTTCATTTAAATTTCCGAAGTGTCTTAATTTTCTTAATTTTTCTGAAATTTTTCCTGATTCATTCCTTTCGAGATGTGAAACTATACATTGCTGTGAGGAAGGAGTATTAATCTCTTGAGTTAGTTTCTGATTCAGCCAGTAACACCTTTTACAGTGCCAGGCATCGCAGTTACTGCAAAGCGGTGCGTTTTTAAGGTGAAGCAGATATTCGTTTTTTATGCTGTACCCTTCTTTTAAACTGCCTAAAGCATTTTCTTTTCCTGTGTAATAAAATCCTGGGCAGAGATAGAATTTTCCGTCGGGTGCGACGGTCAGGTGTTTAATTCCCGCATCGCAGTTGTTCATATTAGTCAGAAAAAGTCTGTCCGTAAGAAAATTCAGTTCAATGTTATTCAGATTGCGGTATATTTTAAATACGGCATCTCCGATTTTCTTTAACTGCATTTTGTACAACTCAAAATCGGTTTCGGTGAAATTCTGAATATCGGTAAAGACGAGATTCAGTCTCTTGAATTTCCATAATAATGAATTAAAAATATCGAATAATTCTGGCAGTTTATTTTTTCCGATTCTCAATATGAGATTAAGTTCGTTGTTCTTTTTTATCTTATATGCGGATTTTAAATCCTGCTCTTCGATAATGTAAATTCCTTTTTTGTATTGTTTTCTTAATCCGAGAGGCAGGATTTTTACATGCTCAATTTTATCGAGTTCTTTTTCATATTTTTCGGGCAGGGGCTCATTGGCGTAAAGAACGTTCAGTCCGCATTTGTTTTTTATCGCATAGAGCACTGCTTCTTTTAGAACTTTAAAATCTATAATATCTTTCTTTCCGTTATTTTCAGGTGACTCATAATAACAGAAAGATTTTGCGTATTTGGAAACGGGAAGTATTAAGTAATTAATCATATTTCTTTCAGTCCGAGTTTTTTATCGAGTTTATTCCAGTAATAATTATTTGCTCTTACTCTTGCCTTATGCATCTTGCAGATGTGGATTGCCCTCTGATATATTGTGTTTGTATCCGCTATATCATAGTTATATCCCTGGCACCACGCACAGCCTGCAGCAACATCGCATTCAAGGCATTCCTCGGGGCTTTGAGCGGATTTATTAAGTGATAAAAATGGTCTTAATTTGTTTTTGTCGAGTCCCGTGAAACAATTTCCGACTGTGATTGCTTTTTTATTCGTAAGCGAGAAGGGTGTAAATCTTATACAGGGATAAAAATCTCCTCTGTAATCAACTGCAAGCATTCTGCCCGTGCCGCACCAGTTTTTATCTTCAACCATCGGCGTTCCTATCCTTTCGGAAAAAAACGAGCAGATATTATCTTCGTAAAGGTCTTTCTCAATTATCTCGTCGGCAAGTTCAATTAACTGCTCTTCAAGAATTTTGTCGTCATTTTCCTTCCACACATCTTCGAATACAACATTTATGTCAACGTTTTTAATGCCGATTTCATACATATGCAAAACGCTTTCTTTAATGTAAATAAGGTCATCTGATGAGCAGGTGATTTTTGTGGCACCGTCGGGAAACTGTTTTAACCATAAAGGAATGTTTTTCATTACGTCGTCATAAGTCCCTCTCCCGTCCCGGTAAATTCTCTGCAAATTATGTTTTCTCTTCGTTCCGTCTATTGAGATTCCCAGACTTAAATGATTTATATTTTTCTCAATGTATTTCTGAACTTTTTTGCTTGAATATAAAATTCCGTTAGTGGAGAAACTTAGTCTGTAATTATAGAACCAGGGATGTGATGTTTCGTAAAGTCTTACCTTTATGTAGTCTGCAATCCTGTCCATCAGGTCAATTTCGAGCAGGGGCTCTCCGCCTATGAATTCAAATATAATCGAATCCTGCGGGAATTCTGCTCTGCTTGATATTAAGTAATCTATTGTCCTTCTCGCAATATCAAAATCCATCTTACCTTTCCTGCTTTTTCCTGTCAGGTAACAGTATTTGCAGGCGAACTGGCAGTCTTCGGTGATAATAAAAGTAACGCTTTTTGCAATTCCGCCTTTCCAGGCTTCATTTTGTGTTCGGAAATTATATTTATTTTCTTCTTCAGTCAACAAACAATGAAGTTTAATTAAAAGATTACTATATTTAAATTGAGTTTAATATTCATCCTCTTAAAGAACAGGCAGGTACACCCTGACTGTTTCCTTTACAGACGCCGGCGCAGGCAACGTGGCAGCCGGAAATACAATCGCCTTTGCAGGGACCAAGACAACTGCCCGTACATCCGGTGCAGTCACAACTTGCTTCTTCAAGGGATTTATTGGATTTGTTAACCGAGGGTCCGCTTTTGCCTTCACATTGACCTTCACAGAGCCCTTCGCAGGAACCGTGACAGTTTCCTGTACAGGTGGATTCGCAGTCATATGCACAACCACCGGCGCACATTGCGTCGCATTCGCCTTCACAGGAGTTCTCACAGGTTGTGGAGAATTTGGTTCCCTTTTTATTTAATCCGAACAGATTATTTCCGAATGAACCTAAACCGAGAAATGCAATAGTGGGTAATGCAATTTTTGCGGTGGCTTTAAGAAATTCCCTTCTTGACTGACTTTTATCGGATGGATTATTTTTCATTTTTTTATTACAATATCATTTTGAAAATGAAACTAATATTTATAACTCTGATTAATAAAAAGAATCAAAATCATCAGCAAATTAAGTAATAAAATTTGATTAAAAAATGTAATATTTATTATTCATTAGTTTCCAAATTATTCGCAATATTGAATAAAAACTGATGGGGCAATGTTACGCATCAGGATCACGGACTCGCCGCGGCGAGCGGATTTAACGGACGGACACGGATTTTTTTAAAAAAAATATTTTGGTTTCAGATAAAATCTGTGCTTGAATTTATATCAATAATCAATTTTTCCTGAATTTCTCAATGGATTGGAAAACTGTTTAATCCCTTAACATAAAATTTAATATCAGACAGT
>CAYWMV010000102.1:0-7960 GCA_964459055.1 uncultured Ignavibacteriaceae bacterium
AAGTTAGAAACACAAAATACAATAATGTAAATAAGACTCATTAAAGTTTTTGTAAACAAGTTTTTGGAATTAATTTTCATTTCAAATCTTAGCATAGTAGATAAATTTGAGACAAGGACACTGAAAACTGAAGCAAAAACCAATCCCATAATTGCAGTACTGACCGAACGAGAATAATTTAGCGAACTTATAGCCCCTTCGCCAAAATATGACGCAAAGAAATTTTTCGAGAAAACAAATAATTGTTCGCTACTTAGTAAAATAAATAAAGCCGTGCAGCCTCTTAGAATTTTTTTAGTGAAATCATCAAAAATAATCCTACGGAACTTAACTACTCCGATAATTTTCTGAACAAGAATATAGGATAATATAAAAATGATGATATTTCCCAGAATTACGGATATTGATAAATTATAAATCAATAACCCCCTGTAATAAGGGAAAAAAAATGAAGCAATCAAAATTATTGCCGGAAATGAATTTAAAATTACAGGCGAGTAAAATTTTTTAAAAGCATTAAGTATTGAATGAAACAACCCGATTATTGTTTTAAAAAAGAAAACAGGAAAAATGAACAGTGCAATATTTGCTGCAATTTGTTTTTTCTCTTCAGAAAATCCGGGCAACAAAAAATCAATAATATTATTTCTGAAAATAACAATAATAATAGCAAATATCAGACTTATTACTGATATAATTGTAAAAATATTTGAGAACATTGATTTAAGACCATCACGATTGTGATTTCTGTCAATTGAAGAAAACTCACTGTTAATAACTCCCTTAATTGAATCGAGTCCTACAAGGACTACTAAACTGTCGGGAATTGTTACGACACTCATAAAAATATCCGCTGAATCATTCGCCCCGAGGAACGAAGCGACTAAAATATTTCTTGTTATTTCAATAATTTTTGCAACAAGTACTATGACGAATAAAACAGAAAAATTTTTTGCAATATTCTTCATGACTTAACAGGCTCTTTATTTTTGAAATTATAATAAATTGACCCGAGGATAATCAGAAAAAATGCAAAAACCGGAAATTCCGGAACAACAATCAGTTCTTCAAAAATATTTTGAGCCAATAATCCTACAATTATCGATAACAAAAGGAACAGTTTATATTTACCGGATTGTTCCAGTCTGTTTTTCATTTTATATCCTGAGAATAGAACAGAAATAATAAAAAATAAGTAAGCAGCAGATAAGAGCATTCCGAACTGTATTGCGAGTAATAGTATAAAATTATGAGGGTTATTGACATTCATCTCAAAACTTCCAAACATTTGTTTCTCATCGAACAGGATTTCCGTCGCTCTCGAAACTCCATACCCCCATAAAAATGATCCGGAGTTACTTAAAATCATATTTATACTGGCTAGCACAATTATTGTTCTCGCAAATGAACTGTCAGTTTTAAGAGCAATGAGATCTGCATAGAAAGTGTATAATAGAAATAAAGTTAAAATGAGGCTAAAATAAAATATTTTCTTTGACTTATTATAAAATAATACCATCAGTGAAACTAAAGCCCCGACGTATCCTGCTCTGCTTAGTGTAAATAATAAACAATAGGAGAATATAAAAAGAATAATACCAAAAAAGTAAATATTAATTTTTTTATTAAAGTATAGATAAAAAAGTATAGGAATTCCTATTGAATATACAAAGGCCGTAGTGTTTGGATGATATAAAATACCAATCGCAGTCGGATAATCCCGAAATGCAAATGCACCAAAATGAAGCGATAAAATGGAAAAAAATGAATTAAATATTCCAAAATAAACAAATCCTTTCATAAAAATATCAAAATTCTCAGACGAAAATTTTAAATATTTTGGAAAAATGAAAAAGAAAACTATGAAATGCAGTATATAGGAAAAAAGTTTAAAAAAATCCAAAGTGTTTAAATTATAACTGACATTGACATAAAAAGACGACAAAAGAAACAGAATCAGAACAAGTATTAAAAACAAAAGCGGAATATCCGGATTAAATTTTGTTTTCCCGAGGTTTTCAAAATTAAGAGACAAAATTATAAAAACAAGTAAAATAAAGAAATCTAAGACATTGATATACGTTCTGAGTGTATCTGCCCCCGGCAGAGTCGTAACAGCAAATACCTTAATCAACAAGTGAAAAGAAACAAATTTTACAAAGAAACTTTCATTATACATTAGTACTTGAATGTAACTTGTTTTCTTTTGCTATTAAATAAAATTCTTTCCATTTTGTGAAAGCGATGAAAAACAGAAAAGAAAATATAAATGAACCTACAAAAGATAACGCAGTAAGAGTTAACCTTTTTGGTTTGACTTTTTTCTCCGGAACTACCGGGGGATCCAATACCAAAACTGTAGGAGTATTCCTGTTCTCTTCAATTTTCGCTTGTTCAAGTAAGGGTATTAAAGTTGTAAGTATTTTATTTTGAATTTCAACATCCCTTTTTATTCTTAAATAATTCAAAATGACATCAGGCATTCCTTTGATATTCAATTTACTTTCCTGCTGTGTTTTGTTTTGTATCTCGGAAATTTGTTTTCGTAATGACGAAATTTTTTCCTGCTGCTGCTTAATCTCAGGCTGATCAGGAGTAAACATTTTATTTAATAAATCTAATTTAATTTCCTCACTTTTTAACATTGCTTCCAGTTCAAGTTCGGTCTTAACAGCTGCCTGAACTTGAATATCAGGTGCTACACCGAATTTATCCTGATAATTCTTCAGACTGTCTTCAATTTTCGATAAATCCGACACAGTAATTTGATATCTACTCTCTATATACTGTCTGTTATTTCTTGCATTTTGAACATTTAGTTCTGTGTAAATTGAATTTAGTCTGTTAACTAAAAATTCCACAATTTCTTTTGCTCTGACAGGATTTTTATCGTAAATTGCAATATCAAGAGTACCTGCAATCTTATCTTTTTTAATTTCTAAAACACCTTCCCTAAAAAACTTAACAGCATCCTCAAAAAATTTGAATTCCCATTCAGCATTAAGATTAAAATGTAAAATTGTTTCCTCAACACATTTTCTGCTTAAAAGTATGTTTTCATATATAGTAAGTTCTTTTAACATAGTACCACCACCCATTTCCGATAAATCTCCGATTCCCGGTAAACCGGTCATACCCATAAGACCACTCAGACCTGATTCTTTAGTTGTCGTTTTTAATGTTGCCTGAGATTTAAAAATGGGATCCATAACAAAAAAAACGAGAATGGCAACAATAATTGATATGATGATGGAAAAAGGTAAAATTATTTTCCGGTATTTCTTAAAAACTGCATAAAATAATAGTAGATTACCGTATTTCGATGTTTCCTTACCTTCTTTTGTATTATTTTTATTTAAATTTTCCGACATCGGATTACTTGTTTAATAATTTCAATAAACTCTTTTTCGCAAATAAATATGTTAAAATTCCAAGAAACCATTATTAATGTATATATTAAATTGTAATGTATATATAAAAATATGCTGTAATTTACGTATATATATGCATAAAATAAGCATTTAAATTATATTAATTTTATTATTACTTCAAGTGAAAACACACTTATTTATTGACTGAAATTTTTATCTTAGCATATAGTGATTTATTTTTCATCTATCTCAAAAATTCATCTTTTATTGATAAATCCTGACCAGCCGATATCAAAGTATTTATTTGTTCAAAATCCGCCTAATCAATGTAATCCGTGAGCAGAAAACCCTGAATAAAATAAATTATTTTGAGCGCTCCGGTTTGTTTTTTAAAAAGGAATATTTAGTAAGTTTTATGTAATTTCGATTTTTAAAATTAAATTCATTAATAATACAGAATTACATGTTAGTTTAATTGATTCTATATCATGTGTTGATTTTTTCTACACTTTTAATATCTGATGAACTTTCATAAATTAACAGGAAAACAATTCCAATTAAAACTGCGAACCATAATGTCGATACTCTGATAATTATAGTAGATGCAGCAGAAATATTTTTAGGAATATTTAATATTACAAGCAATCCCGTAAGTGAAGCTTCCGTTGCCCCTAAACCTCCCGGCATCATCGCTACAGCACCAATTAAAGTGGAAAATGCATAAATAAAAGTAGATATTAATATACTTACATCTATATTTGAGGAACTTTCAAATCCTTTCAAAACAATATAAAATCCCATACATTCACAAAACCAGGCTAAAATACTAATCAAAGTCGCAATTATTAAAGGTTTAATTCTGACTAATTTGTATGCACTATCATATGCCGTTAAGAAATTATCTGCATATTTTTTTAAAAAACCGATTTTGCTTATTGTATTAATAAGACTTACAGAAATATTTCTAAAACTAAGGATTATTACTATTCCAATAAAAATTACACCGATTATTATTACAATTTCCTGTCCGTAATTAAAAACGTATGCTCCCACGACCGCAAGTATAACCATAGAAACGAAATCCGTGATTCTTTCAGCCAGAACAATAGGCAGTGATTTGCTGATTTCCGTTCCGTTCTCCTCTTTCAATAAATATGATTTCAACACCTCCCCCATTTTTCCAGGAGTAACAGACATCACGAATGAAGCCAGAAATATTATGAAACTTCTTCTCACGCTCAATGAAATGTTCAGTTCATATAAATAAAATTGCCATTTCAGGAATCTGAATAAATAGTTAATAAAAGAAAAAATCAGAATTACCGGTAACCAATACCATTTAAATAATGAAAATGCTGATATCAGATTCCCGAGGTCCGCATATAAACTGATGGCAAGATATACCAATGCTCCAAATACAACTGAAAACAATATTTTTCTTCTGTACTTTGAAAACAAATTCAGATTTTTAATAAATTAAGATATAATTTTGTTAATGGTAATCCCACTACATTGTAGTAATCTCCGATAATCTTTTCAATGAAAAGACAACCAAAATCTTCCTGAATACCATATGCACCGGCTTTGTCAACCGGGTTATAATTTTTAATATAATATTTTATCTCGTTATCACTTAGTTCCCTGAATTTCACTTTTGTCTTTTCATAATCGAATATTTCTACATTTTTATAATTATTAATCAGATAAATTCCGGTATAAACCGTATGAAATTTATTGCTGAGCATTTTTAAAAAAATAAATGCCTCATTTTTATCAGCAGGTTTGTGCAATACTATTTTATTTATATAAACGACAGTATCAGCTGCAATGATAATTTTGTTCTTAAATTTATATCTGACTGAGCAGGCTTTTAGTTTTGAATTGTGTTTAACAATTGCTACGGGGCTGTGGTATCTGGATTCAAATTCATCAGCATTACTGTCAACAGAAATAAAATTAATCCCTATTTGCTGTAAAAGCGAAATTCTCCGGGGGGATTTCGATGCTAAAATGTATTTTCTGGAAAATACTTCATTTATGCCGGAATAATTCATTTAATTATTTCGGATATTTTTTCAAAAATTCTGTCTTTATCTACTAGAATTCTTTCACCGTTTCTTCTCAATTTAATCTCATATTTGCCTTTCTTGAAATTTTTCTCACCGATAATTACCTGAACCGGTATTCCTATCAAATCTGCATCATTAAATTTAAAACCGGGTCTGACATCGTTTCTGTCATCAACTAATACTTCATATTTTTTTTGCGACAAATATTCATACAATTCTTCGGAAGCATTTCTAATATCTTTATTCTCTGTATTTAAACATATAATAATTATTTGAAACGGTGAGATTTCCCCTTCCCAGATTATTCCCTTATCATCATAATTCTGTTCAATATACGCAGCAGCAATTCTTTCAACGCCTATTCCATAACTTCCCATTATTAACGGATTTTCTTTACCGTCTTTATCCAGATATTTCGCTCCCAAAGATTCAGAATATTTTGTCCCCAATTTAAATATATGACCTGCTTCTATTGCTTTCGTTACTTTTAATCTCGATTGCCTATCCAATGTCTCTTCACCTTCCTTTACCATTCTAATATCATAATATTTAATTTCCGGTACATCTCTTGTTAAATCAATATTCTTTATATGATAGTCATCCTTGTTTGCACCGCTGATTAACTCGTCTGCGTCTTTCAGTAAAAGGTCGGCAATAATTTTTACATCTTTATTTATTAGACCTACAGGTCCAATTGATCCTGCTTCAGCACCGGTAATCGCTTTAAGTTCTTCCTGATGACCGGGCCTTATGTTTGCTCCTGTAACACTCTGTAGTTTATTTTCATTTACTTCATCATCTCCGCAAACAAGTACTAATATATATTCATCTTTTTCATTTTCATTTACCGCAGGTTTCACGAATACTCTTGATTTTGCAAGTCTTGTTTTATCTTTGATGTTAAGAAATTCAGATAATTCATCTATCGATTTAACATTAGGAGTATATATTTCTTCAATTGGAAGATTAGTATCTTTTCTTGATACAGGTTCTCTGAAAGAAACAGCAACCTCAATATTGGAAAAATATGAACCATCCTCGCTTAACACAACTATATCTTCACCCGCTACTGATTCCACCATAAATTCTTCCGACTGATTTCCTCCCATAGCTCCGCTTGATGCCGATACTGAGAAAAATTTTAATCCACAACGTGAAAAGATCTTTCTGTATGCAGCATCCTGAAGTTCATAAGATTTGTCAAGTCCTTCCCAGGTTGCATCGAACGAATAGGCATCTTTCATTGTAAATTGTCTTCCCCTTAAAACACCTGATTTCGGTCTTGCTTCATTTCGGAATTTCACTTGAATTTGATACCACATTTTGGGAAGGTCTTTGTATGAAATAAGATTCGGTTTTGCGATTTCCGTAAATACTTCTTCATGTGTGGGTGCGAGAACTAAATCACGGTTCTTTATCCGGAACATGATATCTCCGAATGCGTCAAGTCTGTTTGTTTCAGCCCATAGTGAGGATGGCGATAGTGCCGGAAGGAGAAATTCATTTCCTCCGATAGCATTCATTTCTTCTCTTATTATTTGCTCAAT
Source organism: uncultured Ignavibacteriaceae bacterium (assembly GCA_964459055.1). GTDB lineage: Bacteria > Bacteroidota > Ignavibacteria > Tepidaquicellales > Tepidaquicellaceae > Tepidaquicella. Next base: position 6,988 of record CAYWMV010000102.1, read on the forward strand.
TTTTCTGAAAACAATCAATCCAAGCGGCAGATAAGAATAAACACCTGCGGTTAATTGTCTTATCATCCCCGCACGCAACATCAGTTTATGTGACGGTACAACAGCATCAGCAGGGTCTTCTTTTAATGTAGGAATAAAAAAATTTGTTAATCTCATATAAATTTAAAAGCAGTAATATATATATGATTGAAAAGTTATACAATTCATTAAATTTACTTATTTTTGGAAATCTCATTTACATTTAATTAAAATTACGGAATTTTTTTTCAATTTAATTAATTACTAATTTTATTTCATTTTATATATATTTACTTAAATGTGTTCCAGATTTGAAAATAAAGAAAACGGGCTGTCAATCTTCAAAAGACTCAGCAAAAATCCGGATGGAAATTTTATTCTTGAAGAATTTGACGACGTAAAAAATGAGAATATCGCTCCCACAGACAGAATAATTGTATTGTTAAAAAAAGATTATCAATTAATTATTACCGATGCTAACTGGGGGATTAAATTCAAAAATGAGAAAACTTCCCCGCTTATTTTTAACTCACGGATTGAAACAATCAGAGAAAAATTATTCTGGAAAAACCTGTTTAAAAACAACAGGTGTCTTGTTCCTGCTACTGCGTTTTATGAATGGAAAACTGTTAATAATAAAAAAATCCCTCATAAAATTACATTGGATAACTGTGATTTGTTCTTTTTTTCTTCGTTACATACTTTTATCGACGGTAAATTATCAGTATCCATAATAACAACCGAACCGAACAGGTTTATGAAAGATATTCACAGAAGAATGCCGCACATTAATAATACAGATGATATAAACCACTTTTTTTTTTACTCAAACCGATGAATTATTAAATGATATAAAACCTTTAAGTAATAATATAATAATGAAAAAAGATTTATTATCATAAAAGAATATAGTAATTTTAGTATTGATTTAAATAAAATTAATAACAATAATTGA
>CAYWMV010000103.1:0-4488 GCA_964459055.1 uncultured Ignavibacteriaceae bacterium
CCTGTTCGAATTTATTTTAAACGAACCTGAAATTGATTTCAGAAATCCGGTTATCTCTAAGGACGGTAATGATTTATTTTATTCAACAAACAGGTCGGGTATCTTCAATATATACAAATTTGATTTTGTAACAAGAAAATCTGAGCAGATTACAAATGTTCTTGGAGGCGCATTTATGCCTTCCCTGGACAACAAGGGAAATCTCGTTTATTCGACATATCATTCAACGGGATTTAAAATATCACTTCTTAAAAATTTTGTATCTGATCCCGGCAGAAATATTGTAAACTACGAGCCTCCGCCCAAACTTGTGGAAAAATATGCCTATGCCGATTCACTTCAAAGTCCGCAAAATAATTTCGACTGGAATAAACTGAAAAATTTCAACGATAAAGAACTCGAAAAGTATTCATCTGTAAAATATAAGACCATTTTCAACAAGTTGATGATATTTCCTGTAATAAGATTTGATAATTACACGAAGGATAATAATGTACTTGATGCATTAAAACCGGGAATATATTTTATTTCCGATGAACTTATGACAAGGTTTTCATTATTCGGCGGAGGTTTTGTCAACAGAAAAGGCGAAAGAGATTTATTCCTTCAGTTTGAATACGATGACGGATTCCCGGTATTTGGCGAAACTCTGGCAAAAAATTTGGGTTTTCAACCGAAATTGTTTTTTGAAGGATATAATGTTACAAGGCAGGCGGATGCAAAGTTGATTGCTGCACTCGATTCAATAACGGTCGGAGTTAATTACAACCTCCTTGCATTTTATCTCGGAATGAGATTCCCGGTTCTGAATAACCGCCATAATGTCAGACTGGAATACAGTTACAGCAAATATGCATCGGAAATTGACCCGTTTTTTATTCCCAGCAGCGGAATTTCTGTTAGAGGTTCCTCCGAAGATTATTTCAAGGCGCACAATATTGCTTTTATATATAATTATGAATCTGCATTCCGTACAAGAAATTCAGATATAAATCCTATCGGAAGAAGAATTGATTTCAGGTATGATTATGAAGCCAGTGATATTAATCCTGAATATACAGTTGAAAATGACGGAACGCTTCGGACACTGTACGCAAATAATAAACTGCATAAAATTGAGGCAACCTGGCTTGAATCAATCGGTCTTTTTAACCTGAAGCATACTCTGTCGTTCAAACTCAGAGGAGGAGTTATATTCGGTCCTGAAGTTGATAATTTTTACAATTTATATGTAGCCGGGCTGACAGGAATGAAGGGCTATCCGTTCTTCTCTTTAGGCGGAGGAAGAATCGCATCCCTGAATGTTACTTACAGATTTCCCTTATGGGAAAATATTGATATGAGAGTATCGCCCGTTTATTTTGACAAATTATATCTTGGATTTTTCGGAGACATTGGTGATGCCTGGGAAGAAAAAAGATTTAAACCAAAAGATCTGAAAAAAGACGCAGGTATAGAACTCAGACTGCAGGCATTTTCTGCGTATGCTTTTCCGACGAGTATCTTTTTCAATGCGGCTTACGGATTTGATTCATTCTCAAAAAACTTCCGCGGTGAAAATATTACGTATGGCAAAGAATGGAGATTTTATTTCGGGATATTATTCGGTTACGATATTTAATTACCATTTATCTTGACTTTTATATGGTATGATTTTTATTTTTGAATTATAATGATGTTGAAAAACTTAAAAATAAGGAAATTTCTCTACTTTACGGCAGCATTCTTAATAATCGTATTCGCACATTCATATACAGTCGGAAACTGTCTTGATTGCCTGGATACTGATTCCCGCAGCAATTGTGATTGCTGCTACAAGACGGAGCAGGAATCACGGAACAATTGCTGTTCTGTTCCTGAAACACAAACTTCCCATAATTGCATCTTTTGCGATTCGGATGACTCTTTCGTACCGGAAGATAAATTATTTGTTCCTAATCAAAAAGATTTTCAGCATCTCATTCCCGTCGAACCGGTTAAGGTTTTATCGGACGATTTAATCAAACCTGTTAAAACTTTTTTATTTGAAAAGTCTCCTGAATTAACGTATTCTCTGCTTTCATTTATCACTGTCCTGAGAATTTAAAATCGTACCTTTCTTTTTTTTAATTTTTAAAAATTTAAAGGTATGAAAAAATTAATTTTTATTAACATAATTTTATTGTTTTTTACGATTAATACATATTCGCAGATTATAAAAGGAACAGTCTACGATATTAATAACAAAAGACTGCCAGGTGTCACCATTAAATGGATAAATACATCAGAAGGCACCCTGACCGATAACAACGGAAATTTTCAATTGTCTTCCGAAAATATAAATGATAAAAGAATTATTGTTTCTTATCTCGGATATGAAAACGATACGGCAAATGTTTCCGGAACTCCTCTGGTTGAAATAAAACTGTCAAGACCGGTTACGACAGACGTTATTGAAGTTGAAGAACATTTGAATTCATCATATATCCGGAATATAGACACGAAAACCGAAATCATTACTCAGATGGAACTCAAAAAAGACGCCTGCTGCGATTTATCAGGTTGTTTCGGAAAAAATGCTTCCGTTGACGTTGCTGTAACTGATATTCTTACTAATACTAAAGAATTAAAGGTACTTGGACTGGATGGTGAATATACGCAGATACTTGTTGATAATCTGCCGCTTGTTACAGGCTTGAATTCTAAATATTCCGTGACAAGTATTCCGGGAACTCTCATTGATAAAATTACAATTTCTAAAGGTTCAAATTCCGTAATTCAGGGATATGAATCTATAAGCGGAATTATGAATGTTCTTTTAAAAGATTATCACTCATCTGAACGGCTGATGGTAAACGGTTTTATGAATAGTATGATGGAAAAACAGTTCAATCTGAATGCAGGACAGAAATTCGGAGAATGGAATTCTCTGTTGGCATTTCAGACTGTCCAAAAATCAAATCGGATTGACGAAAACAATGACGGTTTTCTCGATTTTCCGCTCATTACAAGATATATGCTTTTCAATAAATGGAATTTTGGGGAAGATGAAGATGATAAGACCAATGTTACCATAGGCGCAAAATATCTCAATGAAGAAAGAATCGGCGGACAGAAATACTTTGATAAAGAAACTAATACAGGAAGCACTGATATATATGGTCAGACCGTCAGTCTCGATAATGCCGAAATTTATACGAGAATCAGCCATCAGCTCGATTCAAAAAAACAATTTAAATTCTTTCTATCGGGAATGTATTTTAAACAGAATTCATATTACGGGACAACAGTATATGACGGCAAGCAGCAGAATTTCTATGCAAATCTTCTTTATGAATTTCCCGTATTAGGTAATAATTATATGAGACTCGGAATGAGTTACAAATATGATGAGATTGATGAAGGCATAAGATTTTTAACCGCTTCCGATAAAACATATGCGGGAAATTATCTTAAGAAGGAATCTATTCCGGGCATTTACGCGGAAACTTCAGCGGATATCATTCACGAAAAACTTTCCCTGATTGCGGGTATGCGCCTTGATAATCATAATGAATACGGTCTTGTTTACACTCCAAGAGGTCTGTTAAGATATCAGATAACAGACATTACAGTAATGAGAGCATCATTCGGAACGGGATTCCGCACCGTGAATTTATTCAATGAATATGCAGGTCATCTTGCAAGTTCAAAGGATATTATTGTGCCGGAAAAAACGGATGCTGAAAGAATGGTTAATTTCGGAATTGATTTACTGCAATATTTTTCTTTTGGTTCATTTTCCGGTAACGTCAATCTTGATTTCTACAGGACAGTTTTCAGCAGCAAACTGATTCCCGATTATGATTCAGATCCGCATAAAATATATCTGAATAATGTTAAAAATAACGCTGCATCTAACGTGTTTCAGATTGAGTTCAATATTAATTATCTGAAGAATGTTGATTTTAAATTTGCATATAAATATATTGACCTCTATTATTTTGAAAACGGTTTTAGAAAGGAACAGCCCTTCAATTCAAAACACAGAATTGTTGGAGGACTTTCTCTAAGTACTGATAATAATGAATGGATTTTTAATACAACTTATCAGTGGTTCGGAAAACAGAAATTACCTTCCACTGCTCTGTATCCGTCTCAGTACCGGAGACCTGATTATTCCGGTACATATGTTCTCGTTAATGCACAGATTACTAAAAATTTTAAAAATATAGAATTATATGCCGGCGTAGAGAATATTTTTAACTTTATGCAGGATAATCCTATTATTTCTCCCGATAATCCTTTTGGTCCTTTCTTCGATACTTCCTTTGTTTGGGGTTCAACAAGAGGACGGGAATTTTATTTAGGATTCAGATTCAAGATAGACTAAGTTTTTTCTCATAACCCTCCTTTCCCATCGGGCAAGCCCATCTTGCCCGGTGGGTACCTTTAAAAGCAGGGTAAAGGTTATATAAGTTTTTTCTCATAACCCTCCTTTCCCATCGGGCAAGCCCATCTTGCCCGGTG
>CAYWMV010000103.1:4588-7912 GCA_964459055.1 uncultured Ignavibacteriaceae bacterium
GGTACTTTAAAAGAAGGGTATTGGTTTACAAGTTTTTTCTCATAACCCTCCTTTCCCGCCGGGCAAGCCCATCTTGCCCGGTGGGTACCTTTATTAATATCCAAGAATTATGATTGTGTTTATTTAACAGGTGAAATTAGTGCCGGGAAAAAAATTTCTTACCCCTAAAAGAAATATAATTTCATTATATTCTATTTCAGCAGAATCAGTGTTTTTGATTCCTGAAATTCTTCCGCAGTCATTTTATAAAAATATATACCGCTCGCATAATTATTCATTTTCAGATTAAGTTTGTACTTTCCCGGTGTGTATGATTGATTTGTCAGCGTTTCAACTTCCCTGCCTTTCATATCATATATAGTAATTTTTACTTGGGAAGTTTTCGGAATAAAAAATTCTATTACCGTCCGCGAATTAAAAGGGTTGGGGTAATTCTGATTTAATATATACCTGCCGGGAACATTTGCAATAGGTTCAATTCCTACAGGAACAGGACTTCCTGCATTTATCCAGGCAGTGTAGATTAAACTTGCAGTGAAATTTGAAGAATTTTTGAATAGCAGTGTCGTAAAATTTTTCGCAAGATTCCATAAATATTGGTAATATGTGTTGTTATAATAACCGGCAAGAGAATACGCAATACTGTCAGCCCTTAATACAGAATCAACATAAGGATAATTCTGATAGATGAAATTAAAAACATACTGATTAATATTACTTATGTAAGAAATGCTGTCGCCGCCGTAAATAATATTTCCAGAATCGCGGTTTATCATCGTTGTTTCATATCTCGAATGTATACCGTACTGATTAGTGTACTGACCGTTGTAATTTCTTGTTATGTGAAGCGGATTGTGTCCGTCGCCTGTATAATGTCCCAGATCTGCGGCTTTCAGCATCGCCATCTGCCAGTTATGTGCAAGAAAATAATTTTTAACGGAATCAACCGTAGCAATTATTGCAAAGGGTAGTATTCCGTTTTCAATTACAAATGTATATCCGTGCAGCATTATTAATGAATCGAGTGTCTGGGGAATTCTGCCTGTGTTCAGAAATTCCGGATAATTGTCAACGTCAATGTAATGCCTCGGACTCTCATTCGGGTCTGTGGATTTCCTGTAATCTGCATCTGAACCGTGTGCGGCAAGTGAATCACGCCAGTAAAGAAAAGGATTCATTGATACGGGAAATGACAGGATAATTTTCCTGTTTATTATTTTGTGACCTGATACCCCCCAGCCGTAAATTATTGGTAATGCAAATGCAAAAATTAACAGAAATATTATTTTTTTAGGCTTATTTGTCAATATTTATCAAATTTTTTTGATAAAACATCTTCTCCTTTTATGCTGTCTGGAATCGAAATGCTTCCAGTGTGCCTGAACGAGAGTATTTGTTTCGAGTTCGATATTGCTTTCCGCTGAAATAATTTTATTTTTTATGCACGCTCTTGTAAGTTCCGTTATAATTAAAGCATCTGCTCCTTTGCCCTGAAGGTCAGGGCGTATTGCTCCGAGATATAAATCTACATATTTATTTTTTGTGCTTAAAGCCCTGAACACGTGAATGAAACCAAAGGGGAAAAGATGTCCCTTCGACTTCTGCAGTGCCTTTGTAAGTGACGGCATTCCTATAACTATTCCGGCTACCTTGTTATTTGCGTCAAGAAGCAATATGGAATAATCCGGCAGGATATAACCGATATATTGTTTTATGTAAATATCAATTTGCTTCTGACTCAAAGGAACAAATCCGAATAAGTTTCTGTATGCATCATTGAACATATTGAATATTTCCTTGCCGTAAGGCAGATATTCTTTTGCCTTTTTTGCTTTACATACATCAATGTTAAGACGCTTTTTTATTACTTCCGCAAGCCGTTCGACTTTTTCGGGAATTTTATCGGGTACGGTGATTTCATATTCAACCCAATCGACTTCCTTTTCAAAACCCATTCTTTCAAGATGCTCCGGATAGTATTCATAGTTATAAATTGTTGCCAGCGTACCTGTCTCTTTGAAACCTTCAATCAGCATTCCTTCATAGTCAAAATCAGTAAATCCGAGAGGACCGTGAATATATTCGATTCCTTTTTCTTTAGCCCACTTGATAAGAGTATCGAACAGAGCATCAACAACTTCCCTGTCATCAATGAAATCAAGCCAGCCGAATCTAACCGCCTTTTTGTTCCACAATTTTATGTATTTGTTGTTAATTATACCGGCGATTCTGCCTGCTACCTTCCCGTCCCTAAAGGCAAGCCACAGTTTTGTATCGCAATATTCAAAAGCAGGATTCTTTTTGCTGCTTAATGTCCTTAGTTCATCAAACATAAAAGGAGGTACAAACTGCGGGCAATCTTTGTATAAAGTATATTTGAATTTGACGAATTTACGTAAATCACCTGATGTTTCGACCTCTTTTATAATGATGCTCAATAATTCTTTATTTTATTGAATATAAAATAACTAATTATAGAAAATAATAAAACGTAGATTTTCCTGATAAATAAATTGTGCAATCCGGATTGACAGCCCCATAACGTTAATGAGTTTTTTTTAAAAAAAACTTTTGCACTTCCGTATTTACCCGGAAAATGCAAAAGTCTGATTTAACTAATTTTAATACCTGTAACTTATTTATGTTTTAACACCGGAATGTACCAAAAAATTAATTTATTTCACTTTCACCCATATTTTTCCGGTTCCGCCGCAGTAATAACATTTTACTCTTTGTAATATTGTATACAGATTTCCGTTATTTCTTAAATGCAAATGACCGCTTTCAATTGAACTTGTTCTCGTGTTCGTATTTCCCATTTTGTACGTCAGACTTATCAGCCAGCCCCAGCCCTGACATTCAGGACAATTCACCTCTTTTGTGCAATAATGTACGGTTTTTGTATCCCTGTTCTGCACCGCATTTTCGTCCTGACCGTAGCAGATTATTAACGGAACCAGTAAAAATAGAACTATGACCATCAGCTTTTTCATATTATTTCTCCTTTCCTTTTTTTATGTTTCTGTATAAATATACGAATAAAACTGCTGATAGTTAACAGTTGAAATTAATTAAAATATGAAATTTGAAAATTAATCTGTCAACATTCATATTCCATCTGTAAAAATTAATATCATATCCAAGTCAAGCCTGAACCAAAAGATTTTTATGTCTTAATAAAATCTGCGTTAATCTGCATCATCAGCGTGCCAAATTCGTAATGTTTGCCTTGCGACTTGTTACTTATCGCTTTCCTTTTATTCTTAATACATAACCAAGCCAAGCCTGAACCAAAATGTTTTTATATCTTAATAAAATCTGCGT
>CAYWMV010000104.1:0-7685 GCA_964459055.1 uncultured Ignavibacteriaceae bacterium
TACCCGATTCGACATAATTCAGATATGAAAAATCAAATTCATCGTTGCGGGATTTTGTAAAATCATAAGTTATCAGCAGACTGTCTTCTCTTGAAAATTCCGAATTGAATCCTAATACAATTTTCCTGTTTACATTTTTTTTAAGAACTTGCAGAAATCCGGTACCGGCATATTCTGTCTTTATTTCTGCATCTCTCAAATTAAATTTCACGATATTTCCCGTTATTCCGTCGAGTGTCCCTGTAAATTTAACACCCGGTATCTTACCTCTTAAATAACTGAAAATATATGCGGAATTTGCATCATCAGAATAATTACTAAAAAAATAAAAATTATCCCTTCCGATTATTGTAAAATAATCCTCGAATTTATTTAATGAACTGTCAAGCAATGAATTAATTATTTCAAGATTTGTCGGCGGATTTGGTCTTTCTTCAACCTGAGAAAATAAAAAACCGGGGATAACAAATAATATCAGCAGATAAATAATTTTCTTCATTTAATATTAACTATATATGCCTCTTAATTTTAACGCACTTGCAACTTTATCTATTGCGTATATATATGCTCCGAGTCTTAAAGTTGTTTCTTTATTTAAAGCAGTCAAAAATACATTTTCAAATGCTTCATTCATCATTCTGTTCAGACGATTATTGATATCGGTTTCATCCCAGAAATAACCCAGTCTGTCCTGCACCCATTCAAAATATGATACTATTACACCTCCCGAATTTGCGAGTATATCGGGTATTACCATGATTCCCCTGTCAGTCAGAATCTGGTCTGCATCTGCGGCAGTAGGACCATTTGCACCTTCGACAATAAGTCTGGCTTTTATTTTAGAAGCATTAGCCGATGTAATCTGATCTTCTTTTGCAGCAGGGACAAGGATGTCGCATTTAACTTCAAGAAGTTCTTCGTTTGTTATACTGTCGCCGAAATTACCGTTTTCAAGTGTTTTGTTTTGTTTTACGTAATCAATGGCTTTTTTGATATCAATTCCTTCAGAATTATAATAACCGCCCGAAATATCACTGATTGCCACAATTTTGCAGCCTTTCTCGCTTAATAAATCAGCACTAACCGAACCGACATTTCCGAAGCCCTGTACTGCTGCTGTAGTGCTCTCAGGTTTAACACCTTTTTTCTGTAATGCTGCCATTGTTGCAATCATAACGCCTCTGCCTGTTGCCTCCCGTCTTCCTCTTGAACCACCGATAATTATCGGTTTGCCTGTTACTACTCCTGTAACAGTTCTTCTCTGGTGCATACTGTATGTGTCCATAATCCACGCCATAACCTGTTCGTTTGTATTCATATCCGGAGCAGGGATATCAGTGTCGGGTCCGAAGATTTCAAGCAGGTTTGCAGCGTATCTTCTGGTAATTTTTTCAAGTTCCGACATTGATAATTTTGAAGGATCACATTTAACACCTCCTTTGGCTCCGCCGAAAGGAAGATTTGCGATTGCACATTTCCACGTCATCCATGCTGCTAGTGCCTTGACTTCGTCAATGTCAACATCGGGAGCGTATCTGATACCGCCTTTTGAGGGTCCAAGAGCATTATTATGAATTACCCTGTAACCTTCAAATGCAACAACCTTCCCGTTATCCAGTTGGACAGGAATTGAAACAATCACCTGTTTAACAGGCAACTTTAAATAATTATAAACACCTTCATCAAGATTTATCATTTCCGCCGCTTTGTCGAACCGAATCATCATTGATTCGAACGGATTATCTTCACCTTTATGATATGGCGCAGGCTCTTTATATGTTTCAGGCATATTTTTATTTCAAATTTAAATTTATCATATAAATTAATATTTACCCTTTGTTATATCAAGTTATTTTGCCTGTTTATAATATTGGACAAGAATTACTTTCGGAGGATCTAAAATATCTTACTAACATTAACTCCCATCATCTTCACTTCTGTAAATGCTCATATTATTATCTGATTTATCGTCAAGAATTTGTTTCTTCAGATATTCTATTTCATTTAAAATTTCCTTGTTATCAGGCAACTCCTTTGACATTTGTTCCAGTGAGAACAAGTAATATAACAGAATAACTATCGGATTTTTGAATAATGCCGGAAATGCATTAAAGATAGCTGTAACTGCTTCATCTTCGTCTCCGGGAACAAAACCTTCAGGCATTTTTTTCGGGAATTTTTTAATCTCAAATACCAAATATTTGAGCATGAAAACATTATGATTAAATACGCTTTTATAATACCTTCTTGTTATATCCGAATAACCGTTTTCTAATGCTTTTATAATAAACTCTGCAAACAAAAATTCAAGAGCTTCATCATTTTGATATTGATAAATTAATTTCTTTGCTTCTTCAATTCTGTTTAGCGCAATCAATGTAAATACAAGAATGAATCTGGCACCCAGATTATCGGCTTTATTCAGTTTTAAAATCTGATAATGAATTTCAATAGATTCTTTATAGTATTGATTTTCCAAATATAATTCAGCCAATCCGAACAATGAGCGTAAATAAGGTCTGGATTCAAAATCAGCCCATAATTCACCTTCAGGAATATTTTTATTCCGGATTTTCATATATTTCTCGCCTGCCTCTATTCCTTTCAAGTATAATTTTTTTGCTTCTTCAAAGGAATTTGCTTCTTCATCCGCGAGAATATTGTAAGCTTCAGAACATAATTCCGATATGCTTAATGCTTCTTTTGCAAGTTTAATTTTTTTTGATTTACTTGATGTTTGAAATGCTCTGTATATTAAATCCTGTGCATTCTTTTCAGGGCTTTGATTTTTTTTCAATTTTCTCAACTGCTCTGCAAATTCACCCCTGTTATATCTTTCCATGAAATCTGCAATCTCATCTTCCGATATGAAATCCTGTAAATCCAATAATGTATATAAATCTGCAAATGCCGCATCAGTCATTTTTTTGTTAGAGATTACTTTAACAGGTTTTTCTTCTTCTGAATTTTCATTATTGTTAAATTCCGTCCCTTTTGTTTCCTTTTTTTGAAAGATTTTTCCCGGATTTTTGTACTTGGTTTTGCTTTTTTTCATCTTCAATTCTTTAGAAATTTAAATTTATTTAAGGATTATCATCATTTTTGTAGCAGAAAATATTGCAGTGCTCAATCTGTAATAATAAATTCCGCTGGAAACATTTCCTGAATTAAATAAAATAGTATATCTGCCCGCTTCGAGTGTTTTATTGACTACTGTTTCGATTTTTTTTCCGAGAATATTATATACTTCGAGTTTTACTAATTGTTTCTCGTTTATATCGAATTCAATTTTCGTTCTGCTGTTAAAGGGATTCGGGTAGTTCTGATGTAAGTAATTTTCAGATGGAATTAAATTACTGTGATTTTCTATTCCGATAATATTTCCATCAAATTCCCATACTCCTCTACCGTGCGTAGCGACTCTTAATTTATTTGCCGCAAGATTGTAATCCAGATGAATACAAACGGTGTTAGGTAATCCGTTTGCCAGTTCGCTCCATGTATTTCCGTAATTATCCGTAAGATAAACTCCTACATCAGTTGCTACGATATAAATACCTGAAGAGTTATAGAACATTCCGTCATTTACGGGAGAGTCAGGTAAATTTCCTGAGATATCAAACCAGTTAATTCCGCCGTTTGTAGATTTATAAACATGCCCGCTTCCGAAACCGCTCATTGTAAGCATAACAGTTTCTGATGAATCCGGATGAACATTTATACTCGTAATAATTCTGTTTGGTAATGAATTGTTTGCAAGAAAAAATACTTTTCCGCCGTCAGCTGATTTATATATTAAGTTGTTAACTGCTGCAAAAATCACTTTCGGATTTGATTTAGAAATTGTAAGTTCCCTTACTGTTCCGGATAGTCCTGATGAATATAAATTCCATGAAGCAGCATTGTTCGTTGTTTTAAATAACTGCTGACGCGCAGTATAGAAAACACCTGATGAATCCGGATGTGCAATTAAAGGTGCTATCCAGGCTGCAGTACCGGATAAACCGGAAACTGCACTTGCCCAGGAGAGCCCTCCGTTAGTTGACCTTCTGACTGCATTAAACTGATTTTCCGTTAATATATATTTAGGATCCTTCGGATTGAAACATACTTCACCCCCGTCACCTCCGTAAACAACATTCCATTTAATGGATCCGGTCGTTCTCTGGACACCATTATCCTGAGTTCCTCCTATTATATGCATTGCATTCGAAGGATCAGATGCAATTCTGTAAAATTGTGTTAGATTCAAAGAGGAATTTAAATTTAACCAGTTTGTACCTTTATTTGTAGATAAATTAACTCCACCATCGTTTGCAATGATAAGGGTATTAGCATCGGAAGGATGAAAATCAAGATTATGATGGTCAACGTGAACAGGACCTGATGAGGTATTAGTTATTTTAACAAAATCCCTTCCGTTTAATGTCCTCCACAAATCAACCAGACCTATAAAGACATTATTCTCGTCGTTTGGATTTACGTGAATATAATAGTCATACCATGCCTGATTGCTTCCCGTAAATGTATTCGGAAGTACAACATAATTATATCCTCCGTTTGTTGATTTATAGGCATAGACAGTCGTATCTCTGTAAGTTGTAGCGTATAAAATATTCGGATTCCCACGAAATATTGCAAGGTGACTTCGTGTTCCAACCGAAAAAGAAGTATGCGTTGTAAAAGTTTCACCTCCGTTTGTAGATATTTTGTATCCTGATCCCGAACCCACTATATAAACTTTCGAACCATCCGGAGAAAAGACAATATCGTCACACCTTCCGGATACTACTATAGACCAGCTTTCACCGGCATTTGTGCTTTTATATAATCCGGCCGTTCCAAGAGCAGCAAACAAAACATTTGAATTTCCCGGTTTAATAACCAGTCTGGAAAAATATGTTAAATCAGGTAATCCGTTTCTGTAAAGTACCCAGTTATTGCCGCCGTCAGTAGATTTTAACAAACCCCTGCCGTAATAAGAATATGTGAAGTATGTTGCCTCCCCTGTTCCTATATAAATAATATTTGAATTATTATAATCTATTGCGAGCGCTCCTGAAGACAGTGATACTTCAAAATCCGTCAATGGTATCCACAAGGAACCACCATTTGTTGTTTTCCACACTCCTCCGCAAGCGGTTCCAACATATAGTATATTTGGATTTGACGGGTCATACTTCACCGAAACGATTCTTGAAGAAACATCACCATAGTTCTGATTTAATCCGGGTGTAGGTCCAAGGGAATACCAACTTCCATTTTTGACCTGATAACCATTTAAATTTTGTAACACCATTTTTTGCAGATGTGCTTTTCTATAAGCATCATCAGGCAAGAAACTGTTCGGATAAATTCTCTGCTCATAAAACCACTTTTCACGCTGAAATGATTTTCGTTCCTGTATATAATCAGGTGCCCGGTTATAAGGACTGTTTTTAAATTCAATCGCCTGTGCAAAAATATTTATATAAAATATCTGAAAGTAAAACAACAATAATATTAATATATATTTAATTTTCAATATTCCAAAAATTTATTTTTCATATTTCCAGTTTCTGCCTTTACCCTCTGAAAGCCATTTAATTGCAGCATAGATTCTCTTTTCTCTCGTTTCTTCTTTTTTCGCTTCAGTTATCCATTCTAAATATTCCTTCTTATGAGGATAACTGAAGTCCTTAAAAGTTTTCAGTGCAACTTCATTTTTCTTTAATACCTTTAAAAAATATTCAGGGATAACAAGTTCCTTCCGTACATTTTCCTTTAATTCTTTCGGTACGGCAACATTATCATCATTTAACTTCATTGCTTCCTTAATATATTCTATAATTATTTTTGCAGACGGAAGGTCCTGAATATCTTTTACTTTTCCAAAATTCCCCATTCCTGAATTCTCACCCTTCACAAATACCTTATATTTGTCTTTCATCAGAGAGGCTTTCCAGAAGCCAAAAGTGCAATGCTGCTTGAAAGAAGCTATCCCGCACATCATTCCTTTGTAATCAAAATGCGGCATTCCCCATTTCATTGTTTCGGTTACTTCGGGACATGCTTTGTGGACTATATCTCTGATATATCTCAAAATTGGTTTCGCAAATTCTTCAGATTTTGAAATGTAATCGTCTATTCTTCTGTCTTTTTTCATTTTTTAGGAATATAATAAAGATTAAGAATTCATAAAATAGAAATAGATTTCTTATCACCATTTCAAAAAAGTTAACTCAAGGCTTTAAAAGGTTATGTTAAATTATGATAAAGCCGAAGAATGTTAATCAAAGTGTTGTCTAAGGGGATAGGTCTGACGTCTTCCGGTCGGACTTGTTATATATCATTTTTGATTTCGGCCCGAACAGGTTAAACCGCTAAAATACAATAATAACTTAATTTTTTTAGATCACTTTTAAAACTTAGTGCCTGTTAGAAACAAAACATAATAAAAGAATTAATTATTTTCCGCTAAATATTGATTAACAACATCTTTCACTCTTAATTTGTTAGTATAGCCGGTAACAATTTTAATTCCCGCTTTATTCAGCGCTTCTTCGGCTTTATCACCAACATGTCCGGTAAGCAGAACTTCAACTTCTTTCATCAATATCATCTCTGCAGCTTTTGGTCCAGCACCGCTGTTCATTGTCTCACCAAAGTTTGAAATTGCTTCGTAATTTTTTGTTTCAGTATCATAAATAACGAAAAATTTGCACCTGCCGAATTTCTCGCACATTCCCGATTCCGGTGAATTACCGGTTGATGTAACTGCCAGTTTCATTTTTAACTCCTTTTTTATTTATTAAACTTTTGATTTTATTTAATATGTTATTAAATAACGGTAAATAACTTTCTTCAAAATCTGTAATCGATTTCAATTCCCGAATTGCTTTTGTGAAATTGCTGTCGAACGGAATCTTGCCAAGTAAAACAATTTTTTCATCCAAAAGATAATTTTCAATTTTACCCGCAAGGTCTATATTCAGATTATATTTATTTATAATCGCCCCTGACGGTATTTTGAAAATTTTCAGCAATCCCGCTAATCTTTTAAAATCGTGAAATCCCGAGAGCGTAGGTTCAATTACTATTAAAACAAAATCGGCCCCGGACAAACTTGCATTTACTGGGCATCCGATACCGGGCGAACCGTCAACTATAATCCATTCTGTATTTTCGTTTAGATGATTAAGTGCTTCTTCTTTTAATTTACTCACGAGTTTACCGGAATTACCTTCACCTGCCATCAGTCTCGCAAAATAAAATTCTGAATTATCCTGTAATGAAGAATTGTAATATTCGCCTGATTTTACTAATTTAAATTTGATTGCATTTTCAGGACATACTCTGTAACAAAATCCGCATCCCTCACAACTCGCTTTATCAATACTGAAGTTACTGATTGCGCCAAATCTGCAAACCTCTTCGCATAATCCGCATTTTGTGCATTTAGATTTGTCTATCTCTGCTTTTTTCCCGCCTGAATAATCAACCGTTAAATTAATTTTATGCTTTAATATAATGTGCATATTTGCGGCATCTACATCCGCATCAACTATAATTTTATTTTTTGCTATACCGGATAAAGCGAGTGCAACAGAGGTTTTGCCTGTCCCTCCTTTTCCGCTTAGTATTACTATTTGTTTATAATTTTTGGAATTCAATATTGATATATTTTTAATCTGCTTTTAACTGTT
>CAYWMV010000105.1:0-7673 GCA_964459055.1 uncultured Ignavibacteriaceae bacterium
AATTCAAAATTCATAATTATCCCCTAACATACTTCCCCACCACATTCCTCAACTCCGTCGGCGTGAACGGCTTCGATATATAATGCGTGCATCCCCCCGATAATATCTTCTCCTTGTCCCCCTTCAGCGCAAACGCCGTTATCGCAATTATCGGCACATCCCTGTAGCCGTTCAGCCCCCTTATCACTTTCACTGCCTCCAGCCCCGACATCCCCTTCAGCCCGATGTCCATTATTACCATTTTGTACTGCGTCCCCTTCGCCATTTCTATCGCCTCCTCACCCGTATCGGTTGTGTCTATGTTGCACGTGCTTCTTAATACAATTTTTGTGTACTCGAGCGACTCGTAGTCATCCTCTACCAGCAGTACTTTTACTTTATCTTTTTCGGAAGGTAGAATATTTTTCTTTGGTTTTGTTTTTTGTTTCTCCGGATGCTGACCTGTGACGGGAAATTTTAATATAAATGTTGAACCCTTGCCGACTTTACTGCTTACCGATATATCACCGTTCATCAAATCAACGTATTTTTTCGCAAGCGTCAGCCCGAGCCCCGTTCCCTCAAATGCCCTGCCGTATCCTTCGCTTACCTGCCGGAATGGCTCGAATATTATCTCCATAAGTTCGGATGGTATTCCTATCCCTGTGTCAATTACTTTTATTAATGAATATTCTTTGGAGTCTGTCGTTTCCTTGTCAATCTGTATTTTGACAAACCCCTGTTTTGTGTATGAAATCGCATTTTGTACAAGATTGCTTAATATCGAATATAATATGTCTTTGTCTAATGGTGAAAAAACTTTTTGCCGGACATCCACTATCAGCGATAAATTCTTTTTGTTTGCTATGTCTGTATAAAAATTCGCAATTTCTTCTGCCGTTTTTGCAATGTCAACTGATGTTATGTTTACTATTATTTTCTTGCTCTCTATTTGTGATAATTTCAGTATCATGTTTAGTGTGTTCAGAAGTCTCGTGCCCCCGCTTTTGATTATTTCAACTATTCTTAATGTCTCGGAGTCTTTTATAACTTCTTTCAGCATGTCCGAGTAACCGATCATGATATTTAATGGCGTCCTGATTTCGTGGCTCATGTTGTTCAGAAAGTTGGTCTTCATTCTGTTCGCTTCTTCTGCAAATTCTTTTGCGTCTATTAACTGCTGCTCCGCTTTTTTTCGTGTTGTTATGTCTCTGACTATCGCTAATAACATCGCCTTGTTCTCGAATATGACTTTGTTCAGACTTACGTCGGTCGTAATTTCTGTTTTGTCCGGTTTGATGTGAATCCATTCAAATCTTTGCGGTATGCCTTCGTATGCATTTCTTATGTATTCTTTTGCTTTCTCTTCCGATAATTTGCCGTCAGACTGATATTCAGGCGATAATTCGTATGGCTTGGTGTTGACTAATTTCCCCTTCGGTAATCCGTATAAAATTTCTGCCTGTTTGTTAAATAGAATGAATTTTTCTCCTTCAATTAGTATTATTGCATCACTTGCATTTTCAAATAACGTTTTGAAGTTTTCTGCCGTCTGTAACCTGTCTTTTTCTTTCTCGAGCATGTCTAATGCGTAACTGACGTTGTTTGATATTTCCTGTATTAAATTTAGTTCCTCTTCAAGAAAGTAATTTTTCATATCGGAAAATATGTTGAATACACCGATTACCTTTTCCTGACAAAATATCGGTATCGCAATCATTGATTTATAACCCTGCTGTAATGCCTTTTCCCGCCAGGGCTGAAATTTTTCGTCGGTTTCTATGTCGTTGCAGACTACAAATGTCTTGCTCCTTATTGCTGTTCCTGACGGTCCTCTGCCTTCCGGTATGTCTGACATCGAAATTTGTATTTCTTTCGTGTATCCGTCGTCTTTCCCGCTTGAATATGTCGGGATTATGTTGCCTGTCTCTTCGTCCACTTGTCCGAAAAATGACATTATGAACTCACCCTTCTCTACTGCAATTTCACATAACTTCCTGAATATTACGTTTCTGTCCTTTTCATAGACAATCATGTGGTTTACATTGCTTAATACGTAATATACCCTGTTTAAATGCCTGATTTTGTCCTCATACGCTTTTCTTTGTGTTATATCCTGTATTATGAATTGTATGTATTTTGCTCCGTTTAATGTAAATACTTTCGCACTTACTTCAACCGGAAATTCTCTCCCGTCTATATCCTGATGTATTGTCTCATATCTGCCGCTTCCGTTTTTTAAAATTTCGCTGAATTTTTCATCAAATTCGCCTTTCGTTCCCGGTGCCCTTACATCCCTTGCCTTGTACTTTTTCATCTGCTCACGTGTGCCTTTGTATGCCTTTAATGCGTTGTCGTTTACGTCCAGTATGTTCCCTTCTGTGTCTATTAATGCCATTATGTCGTTCGTTGTCTCCTTGAAGATGTCGTAATATCGCTCAATTGACTCCTTCTTTGCCTGAATTTCCGATTCCTCTAATCTGTGGTATAATTTGATTCTCGATATGTAAAATAATACTAATAGTATTATTCCCGATATTAATATAGAAATTATTATCACAAACCAGCGGGTCAGTAAATTTATGCTCCCGTAAACCTCGTCTTTTTCTATTTTTGTGACTAAAATCCAGTTTGTCCCCGAAACCGTCTTGACAACTCCGAGCACTTTCGCACCGTTGTAGTCAATACCCTCCGCTAACCCTGTTACGCCGCTTATCGCTTTTACCGATATTATATCTGTCCTGTCCTTGTCAATTGTTAACCGCAGTGCCGAGTTTTTATAATCCCTTAACTCATTTAAAATCAATGCTTTACCGTCCCTTTCCTCTAAAAGCACATTTTCCCCGCTGTAACTCTCTGTTGGCCAGTTCTGTATCAGTGGATATATGTATTCCCCCGGATTTATCTCCAGCGTTACTACCCTCCTGACCTCACTTCCAAAACTGGGGACAATTGGAACCATTAAATCAATATGAACCGTATCCGTCTTCGAATAAAAATGAAAATCACTCAACGCAACCTCCCTCGTCCTTACCGCCTCCCTCGTCTGGTATTTCATGTATTCCCCCGGTTCCTTCGCTTTCTCCGGTACCGACATTATCATATTCCCGCCCGTATCAAGCAATCTTACTGATTCGTAACCGTTTTCTTTTATTAATGCTTCAAAACAATTTCTAATCTTCTCTCTTTTTCCCTCCTGCCCTGGTTTATTTTCAAAATTACTTATTTCTTCCGTTAAAAATTTGTTTCTCGATAAAATATTCCCGTCACCGAGCCTCTCTTTTATCCAGTCCTGTAACTGCTTTGATTTTAACTCGGATATCGAAATTAAATTGCGATGTGCCTCATCTTTTAATATAACCCTGTATCTGTTGTAATAAAATATTGCGGTTATTACTGCCGCCGTAAATAATATTATTAAACCCCATACCACCTTGTTCAGAAACTTCTTCCTTGCTCTATAGGAGTTTAACGTATTCTGCATATTTTTATTTCACAAAACAATATAATTATTTAATCTTTAAATAAAAATCTTTTTCTTTTTATTTACAAAATTCCGGATTAGCCCAATGTTTTATTATTTATTTTTGCCCTCATTATATTTATTTTGATATATTAATAAAAATCTTACACCAATGAACTTAAAAGGAAAAATCAAAGAGATTTTTAAAACAAATCAAATTAAAGAAACATTCAGAAAAAGGGAATTTGTGGTTGAATATGCGGATAATCCGAATTACCCCCAAATGTTAAAATTTGAACTTGTAAATGATAATTGCTCTATGATAGACGGCTATCAAATCGGAGATGAAATTGAAATAGATTTCGATATTCGCGGAAGAGAATGGATTAATCCGAAAGGCGAAAAAGTATATTTCACTTCTTTAAGCGCCTACAGATTAAGAAAGGTAAACGGTTCAGATAATTCCGATAATATCGATCAGTCAATTCCCGGTGATCTCCCCCCTCCTCCGGGCAATGATGAAGATTTACCATTTTAATTATATCTGATGAGAAATAAACTGGATGACTTTGACAGGGAAGCAGTAGTTAGGCAGGTTATTTTACAGCAAATAAAAAAACTACCACTTTTTTCTGATATTCCGGATAAACAACTTGAAGAAGTTGCAGCAATATCGTCGGTCAGGAAATTAAAAAAAGGAGAAATAATATTTCTGGAAAAAGATGATTATACCGGATTTTATTGCATAATTGAAGGCATTGTTAAAGTGTTTAAAGTTACTGCGGAAGGTAAAGAACGAATTATTCATCTGATGTATAATAATGACACATTTGCCGAAGTTCCGGTATTTGAGAATTATCAGAAAATTGTTCAAAATCGGGCAAAATATCCGGCAAACGCAATGTGTCTGTGTGACGGAGCACGAATTGTTCATATTCCTGCCAAACCATTTTTTGAATTAATGAAGACAAATCACATTTTGTGTATCGGTATGCTTTCAGGTTTATCAAAAAAACTCAGGAAAATGCAGACTCAGGTTCTGAATGTGAAATCACAGGATGTAACAAAAAGGTTGGCAAATTACATAGTATCTGAATACAACAGCCGGCAGTCAATTACTATACACAACCACAAAAATAATCCCGTGAACACTTTCTTATTAACTATATCAAAACTTGATTTATCTTCATATCTGGGAGCAACGCTGGAAACTGTATCGAGAACTTTTAAAAAACTGCACACAGAAAATTATATCAGCATTAAAGGTAAAAATATAACAGTTAAAAATTACACCGGATTATTAAAAATAATCAGTAAATGAATAAATATTATTAATCTTTGATTTAAATCAATAATATATAGTACAAAAAAAGTTATATTTGTAATATAATCAATTCAGAAGTTGAAAAGAATAAAAAGTAACTTTCAGAAAATAATTCCGCCTGACAAATGGAGGGTTCCTGTAATTGTAGCACTGGGGATTTTTACAGGTTTAATAATATTCGTATTATATATAGGGAACGCTGCTTCCTATTTATCGGATAAACCGGAAACTTGTATTAATTGCCATGTTATGTACAATCATTATACATCGTGGCAGTACAGTTCCCATTCAAGGGTTGCTACCTGCAACGATTGCCATGTTCCGCAGGATAATATTATAAGGAAATATTTATTTAAAGCCACTGACGGTATGAGACATTCAACAATATTTACGTTCAGATGGGAACCTCAGGTAATAAGAATTAAAGAAGCCGGGGCTGAAGCTGTTCAGGAAAATTGCAAGAGATGTCACGAGAATGTTTTTACGCTTGTTGATTTGGCACACAGTAAATATTCTGACGAAGTTTTACAAAGACCATGCTGGGATTGTCATCAGGAAACACCTCACGGAAGTGTTAACAGTTTATCAACATTTCCAAATTCAAGAGTCTTTGCTCCGGAGAATCTTGTTCCGGAATGGATGGAAAAACAATTAAATCAAAAATAAAAAAATTTTAATATGAAAAAGATATCGGAAACAGTGAAGGAAAAACCCTGGATAGGATGGGTTTTATATCTCGGAACCATCATAATTGTGTTCCTGCTTGGTTTATTGGGTAGTTCTATAATAGAAAGACGCAGTGAAGCATTGGTTTTACAAACCGTTAAACCAATTGCAGACTGGGAGCCGAGAAACGAAATTTGGGGAGAAAATTATCCCAGAGAATATGAGTCTTACATAAGAACCGCCGATACGACTTTTGCAAGTAAACACGGAGGTTCTGCTACTATTGACGTGCTTGCTAAAAATCCCGACCTTGTAGTACTTTGGGCGGGTTATTCCTTTTCACGGGATTACAATCAATCCAGAGGTCATTATAATGCGGTAAAAGATATCAGGTTAACATTAAGAACAAACGTCCCTCAGCCAGGTACCTGCTGGAGTTGCAAAAGTACTGACGTTCCGAGATTAATGAATCAGATAGGTATTGCAGAATTTTACAAAGCTCCTTGGAAAGATCTTGGAAAAGAAGTAGTGAACAATATTGGTTGTCAGGACTGTCACGACCCGAAAACTATGAATCTTAGAATAACGAGACCTGCATTGGTAGAAGCATTTCAAAGACAGGGTAAAGATATTTCTAAAGTTACTCACCAAGAAATGAGGTCGCTTGTTTGTGCGCAGTGTCACGTCGAATATTATTTTAAAGGAGACGGAAAATATCTCACTTTTCCGTGGGACAAGGGAATGACAATGGAAGATATGGAAGCCTATTATGATTCTGTAACTCACGTAGATTGGGTGCACTCATTAAGTAAAGCACCAATGCTGAAAGCACAACATCCGGACTATGAGCTATATAAATTCGGAATACACGCAGAGCGAAATGTTTCCTGTGCTGAATGTCATATGCCTTACAAAACAGAAGGGGGTGTTAAGTTTACTGACCACCACATACAAAGTCCGCTTAATAATATTTCCGGCTCGTGTCTTGTATGTCATAGAGAATCCGAATCAGCATTAATGAAAAATGTTTATGACAGACAGGATAAGGTTATTGAACTAAATAAAAAAGCAACTACATTAATAGCAAAAGCACATATTGAAGCAAAAACCGCATGGGATAATGGTGCTGCGGAAGAACAAATGAAACCGATTTTAAATTTGATAAGGCAATCACAATGGAGATGGGACTATATTGCGGCTTCTCACGGCGGAGCATTTCACGCACCGCTTGAGGCTGCCAGAATTCTCGGTGATGCTATAGAAAAAGCACAGGATGCAAGGATTTTGCTTACTGCCCTACTGCAAAAACTTAATGTTACAGTTCCTGTATCAATGCCCGATATTTCGACAAAAGAAAAAGCACAACTGTATATAGGTTTTGATATGAAAAAACTATACGAAGAAAAAATGGACTTCATTAAGAATGTAATTTCTACCTGGCCTAATCCGACAATTTATTAATGAGATTAATTATCGACCTTTTCAATCCCGAGTATTTCTGCGTATTCGGGATTATTTTTATATTCTCTGTTTAATAATCAGTTATAAATTCTATCACCTCAACATAACGCCCAATTCTGCTTTGCATATTTTCATCATCAGCATCCCATAATCCCCAGCGAAAACTTACTCTTAATCGTACTTCTTTATCTAAATATTCCTCAAGTTCTTTTAAAGAAATATTGCTTTCATTAAAACGAACAAAATAATGTATTTCTTCGATAATTATAAAATAATCAAATACATCTTTAATTTTCTTGCCTGCTTTATTATAAAACGGCTCTTTGATTATTTTTCCCGTGAATATACCTGTGTCAAACAATGAGGGGATTTTTTCAAAATTGAATTCTGATTTCTTTGCAATACCATCTTGAACTCCTTCAATAATTGCGGTCATTTGATTGTTTTGATTAAATTCATAAACTATTTTCTGCGGGTAATCATGTAAAGAATTTTCGAACGTTAATTTTTCACCATAATTTTCAATATGCTTCAACCTGAAAACAATTTCCTTCCCGTCATTCTGGTCGGGGACTGTGGAACAATAGCAAAAAATATCATTTTCATAACGGAGTTGCAATTTTTCTATGGTTGTAGTATCACCGTTGTTTACAATATATGCTCTGCCGGTATATAGAGAGTCGTTTATATAAAGCCATTCTTCTGTAATATTGTACTTATCTGAAATAAGTTGCCAGGTACCAAGGAAGAGATGCTTCTTAAAACCCAATTTAGGCTGAG
>CAYWMV010000106.1:0-6109 GCA_964459055.1 uncultured Ignavibacteriaceae bacterium
TTATATAATATCTTACACTATTACATTATTTTATTAATTCATAAACAGGCAAAGCCTGAATCAAAATGTTTTTATATCTTAATAAAATCAGCGTTAATCTGTTTAATCAGCGTTAATCAGCGTGCAAAATTCGTAATACTTGCCTTGTCCCTTACCCCTTTGTCCCTTACCCCTTTGTCCCATTATCCCTTTGTCCCATTATCCCTTTGTCCCTTTATCCCCTTGTCCCCTTGTCACCTTGTCACTTATTTTCCGTGTCCATCCCTGTATCTGATACGCAATGTTGGTATTCCGCGTTATTCCGCTATCCCGCGTCTTCCGCGTTATAACAAATCCCCCCTTTTCTCCACTAAATATTTAACCCTTAATTACATATTGAACTTTATCGAAAGTTTAATTATGTTTATTGAATAATTACAATAAATATGAACAATCCGGAAGAAAAATATATAAAATATTTAATAACAAACTTAGAAAAAGAATACAAAAACAATCCGTCCGGAAACACAAATAAAATAGCCGTAAATTTACTGAATCGCCTGAAGAACTCAAACAACCTTCTAAGGGATATATACATTGTTTCTAAAATAAAAAATCTGGAAATATTATCCGCTTACTTGCTGTTCATCTTGAAAAAAACATCAGAGAAACAAATAACATTCGATAATTTACTTGAAAATATTGAAGAGGACCGGAAGTTTTTAAGACGTGAGTTAATGAACCGTTTCGGCGATACGTCTTACGAAGAAACGGATGAAGCAGAGGAAGAAATAATTACCAAAAGACCTGAAAAAATAGAAGAATCCTGGCAAGCACCCGAATCTGAAGATGAAACACTCAGATCGGAGTTTTTAGGCAGGGAAAAAGTTCAGGATGAAATGGAAACAATCGCAAATATAACGGAAATAAAAACCGGAGCCGTTGAGGAAGTTTATACCCCTGAAGAAGCCGAATCAATGGAGTTGATAGAACGGAATCAACCTTCAGAGGAAACGGAAATTTATGAAACACCGGATAAAATAAAAGTAAAGGAAGATGAAAAGGCAGAACCGGAAGAGATAAAAGAAGAACAGACGGAAGAAGTTTACAGTATGCCTGAAGAAAAAATTGAGGAGGAACCAATTATGAATGAAACACCGGACATCACACCGGAAAATTTTAAATCCGGAAAAAAGAAAAGTGCAGCATCAAAACTCAAAGAGCTGTTCCATTTCAAAAAGCACAAAAAAGACGAACACGTTCCGGAAGAACCTGAAGAAGAACAGGAAAAAATTGTAGTTAAACCTGCAGAGACAAAACACACTTATGAAGACGAAAACCAGGTAAAGAAAATTCTTATAGAACACGAAGCAGAAGACTATACCGACTATAACAAATCTTTAATCGGAGAAAAAGAAATACCCGCGGAAGAAACTGTTACCGAAGAGGAATATAAGGAAAACGCACTCTTTAATGAATATGAAAAAATACTAAGAGAGCGAAACTTAATTATAGCCGAAGGTTTGAACCGCATAAAGGAAATAGAAGAGGCGGAAAGAACCGAAGAATCGGAAGAAGAAGAAAAAACTTTAATTAATGGCATAACCGAAAACTGCGAATATATGGAGGATTATTCGAGGGAAATGACCTTTGAAGTTATTACAAACATATATTCCACGATTAATCTGTCTCTAAATAACGTAAAAGAAACCGGCTTCCGGCTTGATAATGAACTCACCGAATTATTCATAGATGCAATAATATTAATTCAGAAACTTGTAAGCGGAGATGATTATACGGGATATGAAAATACCGTTGCGAGAATTGAATCGAAACTCAAAATTTTAAAGGAAGAAAAGGAAACTAAAGAGCGCGAGGAAAAAATAAAGAAAGAAAAGGAAGAAGTTGAAAAGCAGTTGGAAGAAAAATATTCCGATACAAAAGACAGAAGAAAACTTCTCGTTCTGAAAAATAAAATCCTGAATCTTGAAACAATATTCAAATCACTTGAATCTATAAAAGGCGATTTTCAGACCTACGAAGCCCATAGAACACTGTCGAAAACTTTCCCGGATTTCAAGGAAATTGTGAAGTACTCAGTCGAACTCGAAATAGAAAATATGGCACAGTTGTCCGAAGCCGCCTATATTTTTATAAAGTACGTCCAGAATTACAGAATAGACCCGTTCGGAAAGGACGTAAAGGAAATTTTGAACTATATAATAGTTAACTTCAAACTGCTATATCTCGGAAAAACGTCAAAAGATATCGAAATTTTTATCTCATATTTAAATAACCCCGATAAAATATTCACGGAGAAAAATAACTGACAATGAATAATTACGCAATTATAATGGCGGGAGGAATAGGAACAAGATTCTGGCCCTACGGTACATCAAAACTTCCTAAACAGTTTCTTGATATTGAAAACAACAAAGAGACGATGATTCAAAAAACTGTAAAGCGTCTGGAAAATTTAATATCACCGAAGAAAACATATATTGTGACTAATGTCGCTTATAAAACGATTATAAAAAAACAGTTGCCGCAAATTCCCGATGACAATATCATTCTCGAGCCGTTTGGACGGAATACCGCACCCTGTATCGGATTGACCTGCTTGTATATTAAGCAGTTCGACCCGAAAGCAAATGTGTTCGTTGTGCCGTCAGACCACATTATTCATAATGTAACCGAATTTCAAAGAGTGGTGAAAGGCGCCCTCAAATTTGTTAATATTAACGGGGGAATAGTTACTCTCGGAATACACCCGGCAAAACCGGAAACGGGATACGGCTATATTCAGTATGATTCGGATAAAATGGAAGAAGTTGAAATAGAAGAAGACCGGAAGAAAATTTTTGAACAAATTTACAAAGTTAAAACGTTTGCCGAAAAACCTAACCTTGAAGTTGCAAGAATGTTTCTTGAAAGCGGAGATTTCCTCTGGAATTCGGGTATGTTCATTTTCAGGGTTGATACTATGATGGAGGAAATTGAAAAATTTTTGCCTGATTTGAATTTCGCACTCAAACCGCTTGAGGAAAAATTGTATTCAAATGATTTTCAAAAGGAACTCGAAAAAACGTATTCTCAAATCAAGGGAATTTCAATTGACTACGGTATTATGGAGAAATCAAAGCAGGTTTATATAATCAGAAGTTTCTTCGACTGGAGTGATGTCGGCTCCTGGGACGAAATATACAAACTGCGCAAAAAAGATAAAAACGGAAATGTAACTCACGGCAAAACCGTAATGATAAACTCAAAAAATTGTATGGTGATGAACCATCAAAGAATATCCGCCGTTGTAGGCTGCGACGACCTCATAATAATTGATACCGATGCAGGACTCCTCGTTTGCAAAAGAGAAGAATCCCAAAACGTAAGAGAAGTAGTGGACTACCTCCGCAGAAAAGGCCTCGACGAATACCTCTGACAATTATAAATTATAAATTATAAATTAAAAATTATAAATTAAAAACCTTGTCACCTTGTCACCTTGTCACCTTGTCACCAGTCCCTTTTCTCCTCTGCGTCTCTGCGAGAAATTATATATCTCTTTTTCTCCTCTGCGTCTCCGCGTCTCTGCGAGAAATTATATATCTCCTTTTCTCCTCTGCGTCTCCGCGTCTCTGCGAGATATATTCCTCCGCGGCTTTGCCTCTTTGCGGCTTTGCGTGAAATACGTCATCCTGCTTTTTATTCTTAATTCTTAATTTTTAATTCTTAATTGAATTGCGTCTTTGCGTGAAAAAAAACCACTAACAACTAACAACTAATCACTAACAACTAACAACTAAACCATGAAACTCGAACACCTCGGAATAGCCGTCAAATCCCTCAAAGAAACGGTTCCCGTCTTTGAGAAAATATTCAACACCCCCGCCTCACCGGTCGAATACGTTGCCGAACAGAAAGTAAACGTTCAGAAAATAAAACTCGAAAACTGCGATCTCGAATTCCTCGAAGGCACCGATGCCGAATCGCCGATTTCTAAACACATAGAAAAACGTGGCGAAGGCATCCAGCACTGCTCATTCGAAGTGCCTGACATAAATAAATCTCTGGCGGAACTGAAAGAAGGCGGAATTAGATTAATAAACGAAACCCCGCGAATAGGCGCCGGTAATATGCTTATAGCATTCTTGCACCCGAAATCAACAGCCGGCATCCTGATGGAACTGGCTCAGCACCCGAATGAAAAACAAAGTGACCGATAAAATAAATCACGAACAGAAAATTTCGGCGGATTTAAAAACGAAATTAGCAAACCTTCCGTCCGGACCGGGCGTCTATCAGTATAAAGACTCATCCGGTAAGGTAATCTACGTCGGCAAGGCGAAAAATATT
This sequence comes from uncultured Ignavibacteriaceae bacterium, assembly GCA_964459055.1. Lineage (GTDB taxonomy): Bacteria > Bacteroidota > Ignavibacteria > Tepidaquicellales > Tepidaquicellaceae > Tepidaquicella. The sequence goes on from CAYWMV010000106.1 coordinate 4,333, forward strand.
AAAAACAGGGTTAAACAGTATTTTCAGGCGAAAGGTCAGTACGGAAGAATCGCTGTAATGGTATCGAAAATTTCCGATATTGAAATAATCCGGACAGACTCCGAAATCGAAGCGCTTATTCTTGAATTAAATTTAATAAAAGAGTTAAAGCCCCGCTATAACGTAAATTTAAAAGACGATAAAACCTATCCCTATATTGTAATCACAAACGAACCCTATCCGCGCGTGTTTCCTACCCGTACAAAACGAACGGACGGCTCAAGATACTTCGGTCCCTATACAGACGTTAAAACAATGCGCAGCGCCCTGAAAGCAATTCGCGACATCTTTATGATTCGCTCCTGTAATCTCAACCTGACCGAAGAATCTATTGCCGCGGGGAAATTTAAAATCTGTCTCGATTATCAGATTCAAAAGTGCGAAGGTCCCTGTGAAGGTTTAATCTCGCGCATGGAGTACACGAACACAATTAATCAGGTTGCAAAAATTCTGAACGGAAAAACAATTTCCGTAATCGAGGAACTTACGAAGCGTATGGATTCATATTCGGAAAAAATGTTCTTTGAACAGGCAGCCCGCTTGCGGGATAAAATACAAATGGTGAAAGTCTATGCCTCAAAACAAAAAATGGTATCGGAGGATCTAACCGACAGGGACGTAATTGCCGTCGAAAAAGAAGATAACGACGCCTGCGGAATGGTTCTGAAAATACGCGACGGTAAGGTGATAGGTAAGTCGCATTTTTATCTGACTAACGTAATCGAAAAACCCGACGGTGAAATACTGGAAAATTTTCTTTCAAATTATTACAGTGCATCCGATTTTATCCCGGAAGAAATTATTGTTCAGACAGAACTTGAAAATCCTGATTTCATTTATAAATGGCTCGGAGAGAAAAAGGAAAATGCCGCACCGCACGACAAAACAAAACTTAAACTTATTGTCCCGAAAGCAGGCGAGAAACTGAAACTTGTGAATATGGTGAAAACAAATGCAAGACTAATGCTTGAGGAATTGAAACTTGCCAGAATGAAAAAGGAATATACTGCACCCTCGCTCGAAGCGTTGAGGCGTGACCTCAATCTTGAAAAAATTCCCCGCAGAATCGAATGCTTTGACATATCGCATATACAGGGTACCGACACGGTTGCTTCTATGATTGTGTTTCAGGATGCAAAGCCGAGAAAAAATGATTACAGAAAATATAAAATTATGACCGCCCTGAATGAAACGGGCGAACCCGATGACTTCGCCTCAATGAGAGAAGTAATTTACAGGCGCTACAGAAAATCTTATGAAGAAGGGGATACGAAAGCAATGCCTCTTCCCGATCTGATTGTAATTGATGGCGGCAAAGGACAACTCTCCTCCGCCGTAAAAGTTCTCACCGACATCGGCATCCCCATATCCAATAATCCAATCATCCAATCAGTCAATCACCCAATCATCCAATCATCCAATCAATCAGGCAGTCAATCACCCAATCAATCAATCAATCAATCAATCAATCAATCAGTCAGTCAATCAATCAATCAATCAATCAATCAATCATCCAATCAATCAATCACCCAATCATCCAATCAACCAATCAATCAATCATCCAATCAATCATTCATTCAATCCCCAAATCATCCGGTAACCGTGATTGCTCTTGCGAAAAAACTCGAAGAAGTCTATTTCCCGAACGAACACCTGCCCCACAACATCCCTAAAACATCTAGCGGCTTGAACCTCCTCCGGAAAATCCGCGACGAAGCCCACAGATTCGCCGTTACAT
>CAYWMV010000106.1:6209-7650 GCA_964459055.1 uncultured Ignavibacteriaceae bacterium
GGCTTGAACCTCCTCCGGAAAATCCGCGACGAAGCCCACAGATTCGCCGTTACATTTCATAAATCTCTGCGTGACAAACGCACCCTCCATACCGAACTCACCGACATAAAAGGAATAGGAGAAGCCACCGCCAAAAAATTATTAACCCTCTTCGGCTCCGTCGAAGAAATAAAAAGAGTATTATCCGAATCACCCGACCAACTAAAACGCACCCTCGGCAAAAAAACCGCCTCCATCCTAAAAAACCACTATTCAAAAGAAATCTAAATTTATTATTTGCTCTTTGCTCTACTTACTACTTACTACTTACTACTGTTTTTACTCTTTACTCTTTTTTTTGTACTCTTAGTGTTAAAACCACGTAATCCTTGTTATCCGCGATATTCAGCTAATCCGCGTAATCCGCCTTCCAAATACGTAATCCTTGTATTTTTAATTTTTAATTATTAATTTTTAATTGAACCGCGTCTTGTGAATACTGTTTTTGTTCTTTGCTCTACTGACTACTTACTACTGACTACTGAACCGCGTCTTCTGAATACTGTTTTTGTTCTTTGCTCTACTTACTACTTACTACTGACTACTTACTACTATCTCCCGTTCCTCTTTATCCTCGAAAAATCAAATAATTTCCCTTAACTTTAACTGTCTAAAAAAAAATAATGAAAATAGCATACCTCCAGTTCAAACCGGAATTTTCCAACCCTGAAACCAACATCCAAAAAATAAACACCCTCATCGAAGGCAAAGAATTCGACCTCCTCGTCATCCCCGAACTCTCAAACTCCGGCTACCTCTTCACCGGCATTGAAGAACTCGAAAAATCCTCCGAATATTTCGGAGAAGGAATATTCTATAACGCACTAAAAAAAATATCCGAAACAAAAAACTGCCATATCGTCGCCGGCTTCTGCGAAAAAGAAGGAAAAAATTTCTACAACTCCTCAATGCTCGTCTGCCCGGACGGCAGAAAACACTTATACAGAAAAATCCACCTGTTCTGGGATGAATATAAATGGTTCACACCCGGAAACCTGAACTTCGACGCCGTGGAAATTGAAGGTACATTCGGAAAAGTAAAAATCGGAATGATGATATGCTTCGACTGGGCATTCCCCGAAGCCGCAAGAACACTCACACTCGCAGGAGCACAAATCATCTGCCATCCGTCGAACCTTGTAATGCCTTACTGCCAGAAAGCAATGTATGCACGTGCAGTGGAAAACAGAGTGTTTATAATAACCTGTAACAGAATAGGAACAGAAGAAAAAGGCGACCAAAAACTAACCTTCACCGGAAACAGCATAATACTTGACACCTCCGGAAATTACTTATCAAGCGCCTCCACCGATAAAGAAGAACTCAACACCATCGAAATCAACCCCTCCGACGCCCTTAACAAATTCATCAACCCCGTAAACAACGTTATTACTGACCGTCG
>CAYWMV010000107.1:0-7594 GCA_964459055.1 uncultured Ignavibacteriaceae bacterium
AGTCGGTTGTGATTCGAATGGAAAAATTGATATTAATGATTTAAAGAAAAAAGCAGAAGATAATTCTTCTAATATATCCGCTTTGATGGTAACTTATCCTTCAACACACGGAGTTTTTGAAGAAAATATAATTGAAATTTGCGAAATTATTCATAAAAACGGCGGTCAGGTCTATATGGATGGAGCGAATATGAACGCACAGGTCGGATTGACCTCACCTGCGATCATTGGTGCCGATTGCTGTCACCTGAATCTTCATAAAACATTCGCTATTCCTCACGGTGGAGGCGGACCCGGTGTTGGACCTGTTGCTGTTGCCGAACATCTCCTGAAATTTTTGCCGGGACATTCTTTCTCTGCCGGTAAAAACAATAATCATCTCAGCGCTGTTTCTTCTGCGGAATTCGGCAGTGCAGGGATTTTATCTATTCCTTTTGCTTACATATTGATGGCAGGTGGAAATGGGCTGAAGAAAGCAACTGAAATATCAATTCTTAATGCAAATTATATTAAAGCAAGACTCGAAAAATATTACCCTGTTCTTTATTCCGGCTCTAAAGGCAGAGTCGCACACGAATTAATTTTCGACCTTAGAGATATTAAACATCACTGTAAAATCGATGTTGAAGATGTGGCAAAGCGCTTGATGGATTATAGTTTTCATGCTCCGACTGTTTCATTTCCTGTTCCAGGTACACTTATGGTGGAACCCACCGAAAGTGAACCGAAAAAGGAACTGGATAGATTCTGCGATGCTATGATATCTATCAGGGAAGAAATTAAAGAGGTCGAAGAAGGAAAAGTTAGTGATACTGACAATTTACTGAAAAATGCCCCTCATACTGCAATTGAAATAACTTCTGACGAATGGAATCATCCTTATACACGTGAAAAAGCGGTATTTCCTGTGAAAGAACTTAAAAATAATAAGTTCTGGCCGTCTGTAGGCAGGATAAACAATGCATACGGCGACAGAAACCTCGTGTGCAGCTGTCCGCCGGTTTCTGATTATGAAAAATAATGATGTTATATATATTAATTTTAATAAACAGGTTTTAAGCACGAAAGTCTTAAAACCTTTTATTTATTTTAGGTTATGTTCGGATTAAGCAAATTTTTTGAGTTTAAAAGTAATCGTCTGTTTTATGCTTTGCTTGCATTTTTTCTTGGAGTAAATTTAGTTATTATTTCCTGCATTCGTCTCTTTCCGTTCATTGATATACCTTTTCATCTTGCACTTGGTGTGATTTACAAATATTACGGCTTGGAAGGAAATCTTTTCGATACTTTTTATATGATACCTGCATTGCTGAAATCAAATATTTTTCATCTCTTTTTTGTTAATCTGCCTTTTCTCGGGGAAGTCGAAACTGCGAATAAAATCTTTTATTTGCTTTATTCCGTTATTTTTCCGTTGTCTGTTTTATTTTTAATCAGAACTTTCGGCGGAAATCCCTGGTTCACCCTTTTATCGTTTTTTTATGTGTTTAATTTTGTTTGTGCCTGGGGATTTACTGGCAATACTATTTCGCTGCCGTTCATTTTTATTAATTTCGGAATTTATTACAGATATTTCACCGGTAAAAGGAATTCGCTGCTCATTGTTATTTTTGTGATGAATCTTTTGATTTTCTTTTCACATTTCCAGACGGCAATCTATTCTCTTTTCTTGTTTATTCTGTTTTCTTTATTGTTTTTAGAAAAAAATATCAGGTATGTATTAAAGATTTTTGCTGTTGCAATTCCCGTTGTTCTTGTTATGGCATATGTGTATTATCTCGACGCCGCAAATCCTGACAAAGGTCTTGCAGAATATATGTTCGAGTATTTCAGATATGAATTTCTGAATTCTTTATTTGAAAAGATTCAGATTATTTTTATAAATGAGCATTATCACTGGGCTGCTGAACCCTATGGCGGTATAATCGGATCCGTTATTTCCTTTATAGTTTTAATTCCGCTTTTTTTGTTTCTTCTTTCTAAAAATATCAGGTACAAAGAAAAAAATAAAAAGACTCTTTTTCTGCTCGGTTTGATTTTATCATCGCTCTTTTTTTATTTTCTTCTCCCGTTTGATATACCGGGGCAGAATATCGTTTCGTACAGATTCAGTATTTATATTTTTACAGGTTTAATTGTTTTCTTTAGTATTCAAAATTACAGTGGCAGTTTCAGGAGAATTTATTTTCCCGTTCTTGTTTTCTGCTTGCTGGTTTTTACAGGCTATTCTGCAGAATATTTTTTGTCCTTCCAGAAAGAAAATGAGAATTTCAGCGGGGAATATTTTTCCGGATTGAACCAAAATGACAGACTCGGTGGTTTAATCTATGTTCCTCATTACAGGGGACGTCCGGTGTATATTCATTATAATAATTATTATACCGTCTGGAAAAAGGGGATTTCAACCGGATATGTCGATTATCGTTATGCTTTTCTTAAAAGAAAAGTTGATAAAAATCTGCTGCCGCCCCCGAATGAATGGATTGCTGTTTTTAACAAATATAATGATGAATTTGCGGATTTGGAATATGTGCTTGTCAGAGATACAGTTTTAAAAAATATTAATAATTTCAAACCTGAAAAAATCATTGATAAGTGGATTTTATATAAAAATTTTAAAAAAAATAATTGAAAAAAATGGATATAAGAAGTATATTAATGAATTTCAAAAAGATTGCGGTTGTGGGGTTCTCCGATAATCCCGTGAGGGACAGTAATGAAGTAACGCTATATATGAAAAGCAAAGGATACCTGATGTACGGAGTTAATCCGAATCTGGGCGGTATGACGATAAATGGAATTAAATGTTATTCGTCCCTGAGAGATTTAGATTTTAAAGTCAATATTGTGAATGTCTTCAGGCGAAGTGAGTTTATTCCTGATGTTGTAAATGAAGTTCTGAAAATGAAACATAAACCGGAAGTGATTTGGGTACAACTTGGAATTTCTAATAAAGATGCGGAAAAAAAAGCGGAAGAAAATGGATTTGTGTATATTGAAAACAAATGTATTTTGATTGAACATAAAATTCTGAAAAATTTATAGTAATTTTTGATTGAAAAATAAATGTATGGAATTAAATTGGATAATTTAACAAATTAAAACAGAAATGTAATCAGTTGAATCCGGTTACAAATAAATTTATAAATTAAAACAGCTGTATGATATTTGTAAGAAACAAAATTAAGTTGCTATTTGCAGGATTATCTTTTGCGGTTTCTTTTATTGTTTATATTCTCACGCTGGCACCCGGTGTGTTTTTTGTTGATTCGGGTGAACTTGCTGTTGCCTGCATAAAACTCGGAATTGCTCATCCGACGGGGTATCCGCTGTTTACAATACTCGGAAGAGTCTTTTCTCTGATTCCTTCTTCGGAACCGATTTTTATACTGAATTTTTCCAGCGCACTTTTTTCTTCAATAGCAGTTTTAATTTTCTTTTATCTTGTTTCATTTTTTATCAGTCTTACGGACAGGTTTGAAAAAATAAATCCGAAGAAAAAGAAAAAAAATATATTTATCCCCGAAACTGTTAATTATATGATTTCTTTTTCTTCTTCTCTGATTCTTGCATTTTCTTTTACTTTCTGGAATACCGCAAATTCAATTGAAGTATATAATCTGCATAAAATATTTCTCGCTCTGCTGCTCTTTACTTTTATAAAAGCAAATTACTTCGAATTATTTTCGAAAAAATCTGACAGCGATACGGGTAAATACTGGATTCTGTTTGCGTTTCTGGCGGGTTTAAGTTTTACGAATCATTTGTCGACTATGTTCCTCGCTATCGGAATGATTTATCTGTATTTTGCATCTAATGGTTTTAATAAAGAATGTTTTCGAAGGCTGCTTTATCTTATTCCGCTTTTTGTCCTTGGTTTGAGCCCCTATATTTACCTGTTCCTGCGTGCTGAATATGCTCCTGTTGCCTGGGGATATCCGCATAACTGGGAAAATTTTGTCAGGCATATTTCCGGAAAGCAGTTTAGCGTGTGGATGTTCTCTTCATCAGATACTATGATTAAACAGTTTAATCATTTTATTGAAGTATATCCGAGAGAACTGTCGGTTTTCGTTCTGATAATTATAATAATGGGTCTGATTGAATTGTACCGTGCTGATATAAAATTATTTCTTTTCACGCTTTTAATTTTTGTGTTCACCGTTTTGTATTCGATAAATTATGATATTTATGACATAGATTCTTATTTTATTGCTGCATTCTTCATTTCCGTTCTCTGGTCAGGTATGGGTATTAAATTCATTTTTAAGTGGATTTCAAATATGAATTTTCAGGAAAATATGAAGAAATATGTTATGTATTTGATTCTGATATTCCTGCCGGGTTTCTTGTTGTTCACTAATTACGGCAAGAATGATGAAAGTAAAAACCATTTCGTAAAAGATTATACTTTCAATGTTTTTAATTCCGCTAAGCAAAACTCGATAATTATGTCAACGCAATGGGATTTCTGGGTTTCATCTTCATGGTATTATCAGTATGTAAAGGGAATGAGACCTGATGTAATGGTTGTTGATAAGGAACTTTTCAGAAGAGGTTGGTATTTAAGGCATATTAAGGTGCATTATCCTGATTTTTACGGAAGAATAAAAACTGAATTTGATGCTTATGAAACGGAACTGATTAAATTTGAAAGATTTACTCATAAATATCTGGAGCCGAAAAGTGAGTTAGACAGAAAAGAACTCGAAAAAATTCAGCTGTCTTTTTATAATTTTCTTAATGCTATTGTAGATAAAAATCAGGATAAGAATTTCTATACCACATATGAAATCGAAGATGTAAAGGCTCCTATGGAAAAATTCGGCAAGGATTATATCAGGATTCCTGAAGGATTGCTTATTAAATATACGAAATCTGCAGAATTTGACAGCACTTATAAAGATCCCGATTTCAAATTCGATTATTCCAATAATACGATATATTATTATGAATTTTTAATGAAAAATTATTACAGGGCACTTATTCTTAGAGCAAACTATTTGATGAATTTTGAAAAATATGATGAAGCGGAAAAACTGGTAAATCTGGCTGTTGAAATTGAAAATAAGGCGCCCGCTAATATTCCGTCAAGAGAGGGGATTAAAGTGCTGAATAAAATCAAAGAACTAAGGGAAATTAAGAAGTGATTAGCATTCGCAATATTGCTATAATTATATTTATATTATTGAGTATAACTATTCTAAAAGCAGAATATATAGACTCAACACTTAAAGTTGATTCTAATATTTATAAAAAAAAATTCAGGGTTGGTTCTGTTTTAATTTCTGGAAATAAAATTACGAAAGATTTTGTAATACTCAGAGAAATGGATACAAAGGAAAAAGACTCTACAAACGCTGAAATCCTTCAGGAAGATTATGAGAATATTCTTAACCTGGGGCTTTTCAATAGAGTTGACCTTGTTCCCGTTCCGGATATTAATGGAAAAGAAATTCATTTACTGATTGACGTGGAAGAAACTTTCTTTATTATTCCTTTACCCCAGGGAGGATTTAAAGAAGGAAGTTTCAGGAAATTCTGGGGCGGTCTGAAACTGCAATGGCGGAATTTCAGAGGACGAAATGAAACCCTGCAGACGAGTTTTGGTCTCGGATATGAACCTTTTGTCTCTGTTGGATATTTTAATCCCTGGATTGGTGGAAAATCACGATTCTTCGGAGGAGGCAGCTTTTCATTCAGCAAAAATATCAAAAAGGACATTATTAATGAGAAGAACCATTATGTTCTGAAGGATGAAGCTGAAGATTATAAATTATTTTCATATTCCGGTAATCTTCAGATAGGTAAATACTTGTCTAAGTATTTTAATTTATCGTTAGATTATGGTTACAACTATATTTATGTTCCGGATGTAAAAAACGGAAGGTCTTTTTCTCCTGATGGACACGATGTTTATTCGAGATTATCACTGAATGCAGTCTATGAAAAAAAAGATAATGTATTTTATGCTACTCACGGAACTTCATTTTTTGCACAGTATTCAAAGTATGGAATTTTTAACAAACATTTTAACTATAACAGAGTCGAAATCAGTCTGAAAAAATACATTCCTGTGAGAATCAGGAATGATTATTTTGTCTCTTATGCATTCTGGTTCAGGGGAGTCAGTAATTTCGGGGGAACCGTCCCCCGGTATAAACTTGAAGTTTACGGATATGATGTTTATGTAAGAGGATGGAAAGATTATTTGTTCGAAGGACATAATTCTGTAGGATATTTTTCCGAAATACGCATACCAGTTATAAAACCTTTTTATGTCAAAGGCAAAGACCATTTCATTATAAAGAAAATACCCGTTTTTAATGAACTTACTTATCAATACGGATTGTATATTACTCCGTTTTTTGACATAGCAGGTATATTCAGCAGAAATCAGTCTCTTGGAAATGTACAGTTTCGTAAAGGATATGGTGTGGGGTTTAATATTATACTTCCGTTTAATTTTGTTGCAAGAATCGATGTGGCATTAAATAAGGAAATTAAAGATTTTCAGTCAAGATTTTCGTTCGACCTGGAGGCATATTTTTAATGGAATATTATGTAATTGATGTTGATAATTCCGGTAAAACAGACGATAAAATAACTTTATTCGGTGACTTGTATCGTCATCTCGCAGTCGTATTGAGAAAAAAAACAGGTGATTTAATAGAATTAACCGATGGTTCGGGTAATATCTATATGTGCAGAATTGTTAAAATTGATAAAACTTATGTTTACTGCGAAATTTTAAATTCGAAAAAAAATTTATATGAACCGGATATTAAGGTCAGACTCTTCATCTCTCCTTTGAGAAATCAGAACAGATTTGAGTTTGCTGTGGAAAAAGCAGTGGAAATCGGTGTATCGGAAATTATTCCTGTGATTACTAAATTTACGGTTTCAAAAAGCAAATTCTCTGAAGTGAAAATTAAAAGATTAAAAAGTATTATTAAATCTGCCGCAGGACAATCTCAAAGGTGTGTTTTGCCTGACCTGAAAAATACCGTCACATTTTCTGAAATGATTGAACTTGCCGGTGATAGTAAATTTAAAATTGTAATGTATGAACATTCGGATGTGGAGCAAAATAAGCATTTAAAGATTGAAAATAATAAAGTAGATTTGCTCATTGGTCCGGAAGGCGGATTTGATAAGGAAGAAATTAAAACACTGGTGAAAAGCGGATGGATTGTAAAGTCGTTAGGAAATAGAAAATTAAGAGCTGAAACTGCTGCGATAGTTTCTTTGTTTGAAATATTAAATTATTTATAAATTAAAAAATATTATCTATGAAAAAAATTATTTTATTGTTTTTTCTTATTGTTATTCCGTTTACGGGTGCGTTTTCACAGTTTGATAAATTTTCTTTTCAGGTGAATCTTGGAATCACTTCACCTACAGGTGAACTTAAAGGCGAATCGCCGTTTTCATATATACCGGTATGGGAACGCTATTTTTATAATACTTATTCTGGTCTGATTGATACTTCAACACTGTACAATATTCTTATGACTGATTCGACTTTTATGAAAGATAATTATGGAGCAACTACCGGTTTTTCGATATCAGGCGCCGGTAAAATCAATATTGA
>CAYWMV010000108.1:0-7568 GCA_964459055.1 uncultured Ignavibacteriaceae bacterium
TCTCGGGTCGTCTAATGGCAGGACAGCGGCCTTTGGAGCCGTTAGTGGAGGTTCGAATCCTCCCCTGAGAACTATAAAAAAATGTGTTGAATTTATAAAATTAAGTAGTTAATTTTAAAAAAGTTAAATGGCAAAAAAGTACATAAAAGCCGGAGAGTTAGAATTAAAAGAAAAACTTGTTTACATCGGAAGAGTTGCAAAAGTTGTAAAAGGCGGCAGAAGGTTCAGTTTTAATGCAATAAGTGTTGTTGGCGACGGAAACGGACACGTAGGATACGGATTGGGAAAAGCAAATGAAGTAACCGATTCAATAAGAAAAAGCGTGGAAGACGCGAGAAAAAATATAATTGAAGTTCCGGTAAAAAAAGGGACAATCCCTTTTGAAATAATCGGTAAATACGGTGCGGCTAAGGTTTTGTTAAAACCTGCATCTCCCGGTACCGGAATAATTGCAGGCGGCGGAGTTAGAGCAGTTATGGAAGCAGCCGGAGTTACGGACGTTCTCACAAAATTATTAGGTTCTTCAAATCCTCATAATGTTGTTAAAGCAACTGTAAATGCATTAAAAAATTTATATGATGCAAAGAACGCCGGAGAAAAACGAGGCATGACATTACAGGAATTATTTTCTATATAAATCAGTTAAAGAATAGTAAATGGATAAAGTTTTAAAAATAACGCAGTTGAAAAGTACAATAGACAGACCGGTTAGGCAAAAAAGGACAATTGAAGCGTTAGGGTTGAAAAGACTGCATCATACCGTTGAAAAAAAAGATACACCTCAAATAAGAGGTATGATTAACACTGTTAAACATTTAATAAAAGTTGAAGTAAAAGATGATAAATAAAATGGTTTGTTTGGTTTTGGAGTTTGCCTCCAAAACCTAAAAAAATCATAATTAACAGAAATGAACTTAAAAAACCAAATTAAAAAATTAAAGAAAGGACGAGACATGAAAGCCGTAAAATTTCTACTTTCTATTCTGTTCGTAGTGTTAATGTTAACCAGTGTTTCATATTCACAGTCTATCCCGAGCGGGACAGCAAGATATGAAGCCTTAGGTTACAACCCATTTTTATGGGATGCTTCAATTGATATTAACAGAAACCCTGCATGGGCGGGATATTACCAGAATTACACTTTCGGTGATATCGGTCGTAATACCAACAACTATTTTGAACTTTCAGATCAGTTCGCAGCAGTTAACTTTGGAGTCTCCAAAGAAATCAGCCTTGGTATGGTATTGAACAAAAGAGAAGATAGATGGAATGAATTTTTGAATTGGAACAATGTTCCTAACATTGCCGAACCAATAGTTCCGTTTAAACTCTTATTTGCCTATGCTACCAAAGATTTCGCACTCGGCGTTGCGCCTTACGTTGCAATGTGGAGTCATGATTCAACTCCCGGATTTACAGGAAATCATGAATGGAAATCAACCGTTATCGGTGGACAAATTGGTACTGTTATTTCTTTTGACAAGAGTTTATTTGAAGCCTCAATCGGTGTAAAATCAAACGGTTATGAATATACCGCGACTAATTACACTGATAAAACCGATGGCGGATTACAACTCGATGCATTCTTAAGAGGTAAATTCTATTTCCAGAAAGGTTCGAGCATTGCATTCGTTCCGTATGTTGGATTTGGTATGTTCAACTGGACTCCAAACCCCAACGGTACTGCTAGTAACGAAATAAAGAATATGGAATTTAATCTCGGAGCAGGTATAAATATGCCGGTTCTTGATGACGGAAGAATGATGGGTGGTATATCATTCGGATACCGTTCATATGAAGTAGCAACCGTATTTGAATATTCATCAATGAGTTTACCGAAATTCAATCTTGGTCTCGAATGGGGTTTCACAGATTGGTTAACCGGCAGACTCGGATATTCAAGAGCAGTATTCAGCGATAAAGCTACGATTCTTACAGCAAGTCCAAACGAAGTAATAAATATGCAATACGCTTCTGACCCGCAGCAGACCATCACAATGGGTCTTGGACTGCATTTCGGCAGATTCAGTATTGACGGGACAATCGGTGAAAGACTGTTAAAACAAGGACCATATGTAGTAACAGGAAATTCAAACGATTTATTCGGTATGATTTCAGCATCATACAATTTCAAGAAATAAACACATCAGATAAGTACAAACAGACCCCTTGTGAAAACGAGGGGTCTTTTTAATATTAATTTATTATGCACATACTAAGCAACTTAAAATACGCCGAAGGCGCAAGGAAAAAAAGAAAAAGAGTCGGACGAGGTCAGGGTTCAGGATTTGGCGGAACTTCGACGAGGGGTGAAAACGGAGCGAAATCCAGGTCAGGTTTTAAACACAGATCCTGGTTTGAAGGCGGACAAATGCCGTTACAAAGGCGAGTGCCGAAATTCGGTTTTAAAAATTTAAATAAAGTTGATTATTCAATTCTGAATATAGGTGACATTCAGAAATTACTCGATTCAGGTAAGATTAAAGAGACAACAATCAACAAAGAGTTTTTATTGAAATCAAAAATAATAAGAAACAAAAAAAGTCCGCTTAAGATTCTTGGAAACGGGGAATTAAAAACAAAATTAGATATCACAGCAGACGCATTCACTAAGAGTGCGATTACAAAAATTGAAAACCTCGGAGGAAAAGCGATTACAGTATGAGCGGATTTATAGAGAGTTTCAGAAACATTTTTAAAATTGAAGAGCTCAGGCAGAGATTGTTATTTACTCTGGCTCTTCTTTTTGTCGTCAGAGTCGGAGCACATATAACTCTGCCCGGCATTGATGTTGCGAAAGTTCTTGATCAGTCAACATCATCAGCGGCTCAGGATTTATTAGGTTTATATGACCTGTTCGTCGGCGGTGCATTCAGCAAGGCTGCGGTTTTTTCTCTCGGCATTATGCCTTATATCAGTGCATCCATTATAATTCAACTGCTCGGAGCAGTTTTCCCTTATTTCCAGAAACTTCAGAAAGAAGGTGAAGAAGGAAGAAAAAAAATTAACCAGTTAACGAGAATAGGTACAGTGCCGGTAGCGTTGTTACAGGCATGGGGCGTAAGTGTCCAGATATCTTCGAGAAATGTAGGAGGAGAGGGCATAGTAATTCCCGACATTTCTCCCGCTGTATTTACTCTGTCAACTGTTATTCTACTTACTTCAGGAACCATTTTTATGATGTGGCTCGGAGAACAGATAACTGAACGGGGTATTGGTAACGGCATATCGTTAATCATTTTTATCGGAATAATCGACAGATTCCCGTATGCACTTTATTCGGAATATCTTTTATTAATTGATCCTAATTCCGACAGAAATATTCTTATCGAGATTTTGTATTTTGCGGCGTTTCTTCTTGTAATTGCCGGTGTCGTTGCACTCACGGTAGCCACAAGGAAAATTCCCGTCCAGTACGCTAAAAGGGTTGTCGGCAGAAAAGTTTACGGCGGCGTAACACAATACATACCGCTGAAAGTGAATGCTGCCGGAGTTATGCCGATTATTTTCGCACAATCAATAATGTTTATTCCGAACACAGTTCTTTCATTTTTCCCTGAAAGCGATTTTATGAGAGGAGTTGCGGAATATTTTAATTATACCAGCTGGTTTTATTCTTTTATATATGCATTGCTGATAATTTTCTTTACATATTTTTATACTGCAATTGCATTTAACCCGAAAGATGTTGCCGACAATATGAAAAAGCAGGGAGGTTTCATACCGGGCGTCAGACCGGGGAAACCTACATCGGATTTTATTGATAATATTCTGACGAAAATAACATTGCCCGGTGCGATAGCACTTGCATTCGTTGCCGTTATACCTACATTTTTGGGTAAATTAGGCGTGACACAAGGGCTTGCGCAATTTTTCGGAGGAACAAGTTTACTTATAGTTGTAGGTGTTGCTCTTGACACTCTTCAGCAGATTGAATCACATTTATTGATGAGACATTACGATGGTTTTATGAAAGGTACGAAATTAAAATCCAGAAGATACTGATGGGTTTAATCAAGACCGGGCGTGAGATTGAACATATTAAAGTCAGCTGTAAAATAGTATCAGAAGTTCTTAAAAATATATCGCACTACATTAAACCCGGAGTTAAAACAAAAGAACTTAATTCCATTGTAGAAGATTACATCGTTTCACGGGATGCGATTCCCGCTTTCAAAGGTTACGGCGGGAACAAGAAAGTTAAACCCTTTCCGGCGGCTGCATGCATCTCGATTAACGAAGAAGTAGTGCACGGGATACCCGGCGACAGAGAACTGGCAGAGGGTGATTTGGTTTCCGTGGATGTCGGAGTCTTGAAGAACGGATATTACGGAGATTCAGCATATTCATACCCTGTAGGAGAGATATCTGAGAAGAAGAAAAAACTGCTCCGCATCACAGAAGAATCTTTATATTTAGGTATAGCTCAGGCGAGAGCAGGTAATGTTATTAATGATATTTCTTATGCAATTCAGGAACATTGTGAGAGTAACGGATATGGTGTTGTAAGAGTTCTGGTCGGACACGGTATAGGGAAAAAACTACACGAAGAACCCGCAGTACCTAATTTTTATTCGCGCGGTAATAATTTTAAATTAAGAGAAGGTATGACGATAGCAATTGAACCTATGATAAATTATGGTACTTACGAAGTTGTTACTCTAAGCGACGGATGGACAATATCAACAAAAGACGGAGAACCGTCCGCTCATTTTGAGCATACTGTCTTAATAACAAACGGCGAAGCAGAAATTTTAACATAAATATTTTTTGGCAAAACAGGATACAATAAAAGTTGACGGAATAATAACGGAAATACTTCCGAATACCACATTTAAGGTAAAACTTGAAAACGGTCATATCATTCTGGCACATATTTCAGGCAAAATGAGAATGAATTACATTAAGATACTACAGGGTGATAAAGTTACAGTTGAACTTTCACCGTACGATTTAACAAAAGGCAGAATAACATACAGATATAAATAAAAATAATTATGAAAGTTAGAAGTTCAGTAAAAAAGATGTGTGATAAATGCAAAATCATAAAGAGAAAAGGTGTTATAAGAGTAATTTGCACGAATCCCAAGCACAAACAAAGACAGGGATAAGAAATCACACTAAAAAAAATATAAAACAGGAGAAAAAAAATTGGCAAGAATAGGCGGCATAGACCTTCCGAAGAACAAGAGGATAGTTATAGGATTAACCTCTATTTTCGGTATTGGCAAGTCAACTTCTGAAAAAGTACTTAAGAAGTTAGGAATTGACGAGAACATAAAAGTTCTTAATCTTACGGACGACCAGGTTAACGCAATCAGAAGTGAGATTGCATCAATGAAAATCGAAGGTTCTTTAAGGTCGGAAGTCCAGATGAATATAAAAAGGCTGGTTGAAATCGGTACGTACAGAGGCAAACGTCACAGAAGAGGATTACCGGTCAGAGGACAAAGAACACGTACGAATGCAAGGACAAGAAAAGGAAAGAGGAAAACTGTGGCAGGTAAGAAAAAAGCAACGGCTAAGAAATAATATTTTCGAATTTTTAAATATAAATTAATCAATTGGGAAAAACATATAAAAAAGCAAAGAAAAAAATTCAGGTAGATGCAAATGGTGTTGCCCATATAAAGGCAACTTTCAACAATGTGATAGTAACTCTGACAGATTTATACGGTAATACTATATCTTGGGCTTCATCCGGAAAGATGGGTTTCAAAGGTTCAAAGAAGAATACTCCGTTTGCGGCACAACTGACTGCGGAAGCGGCTGCAAAAGAAGCGTTCGGACTCGGACTGAGAAAAGTTGAAGTACTGATAAAGGGTGTCGGTTCCGGAAGAGATGCTGCAGTAAGAGCACTGAATACTGCCGGATTAGAGATATCGGTTATCAAGGATATTACACCGTTACCTCACAACGGATGCAGACCGCCCAAAAGAAGAAGAGTTTAAATAAAATTTTTTTAAAACAAATAAATTAAAAAATAATTGGCAAGATATACAGACGCAAATTGCAAACTTTGCAGAAGAGAGAGGCAGAAATTATTTTTAAAAGGTTTGAAATGTTATACCGAAAAATGTCCTATCGAAAATAACAGGAATTTTCCTCCGGGGCAGCACGGTAAAAGCAGAAAACCAAGAATTACGGATTATGCTGTTCAGTTAAGAGAGAAACAAAAAATAAGAAAAACTTACGGATTACTCGAAAAGCAGTTCCGGAATTATTTTAAAGTTGCTGCAATGAAAAAAGGAGTGCCGGGTGAAAATCTGGTAAAACTGCTTGAAAGAAGATTTGATAATACATTATACAGGCTTGGTCTCGCACCGTCAAGAAAAGCGGCGAGACAACTTATATTGCATAGACACCTGACTTTGAACGGAAAAGTTGTGAACATTCCTTCAGTTAGTCTGAAAGCCGGCGATGTGATTAAAGTCAGAGATAAAAGTAAAAAACTACCGGTATTTCATGAAGCAATGAAAAGAATGAAAGATAATATGGTGGTTCCGTGGCTTTCGCTCGATAAAGCAAATATGACAGGAACATTTCTTGCAATACCTGAAAGAGAACAGGTTCCCTTCGTTGGAAACGAACAGCTTGTAATTGAGTTATATTCTAAATAGAATTTATTAATTAATTTTTAAATAAAATAAATGAAGATCAATCATTTGCAAATGCCGGAAAAACTGGTAATAGAAGAATCAACATATACCGGTACATACGGGAAATTCATTCTCCAGCCGCTTGAAAGAGGCTATGGAGTTACGATTGGCAATTCTCTCAGGAGAATTCTCATTTCATCGTTATCCGGGTCGGCAATAACAGCTATAAAGGTAAATGATATCCCGCATGAATTTACCGCAATTAAAGGTGTAGTAGAGGATTTGTCCGAAATTATACTGAACCTTAAGGAAGTAAGATTCAGCGACATAACGAAAAAATCCGGAAAGATAGAGTTTAAGATAACCGGTCCGAAGGAATTTACGGCAAAGGACATACAGGATGCAACAGCAGATTTTCAGATACTGAATCCTGAAATACACATTGCTACTTTAAATAAAGACGCAAAACTGAATATTGAACTGAGGCTTGGAAGCGGTATAGGATATGTTCCTGCCGAGGAAAACAAAAAGAATGAATTACCGTTAGGCTTTATTTCTGTTGACTCATTATTTTCTCCGGTTACAAAAGTCAACTATGTAATTGAAAATACACGTGTCGGACAGAGAACAGACTACGAGAAATTGGTACTTGAATTATGGACGAACGGTTCAATAACTCCGGAGGAGGCATTACTTCAGGGTGCAAGGATAATGAGAGATCACATACAGTACTTCCTCGAATTAGGACCCGAAACAGAAGACAAAGCTGTTGAACAGGACCAGGAAGACGAGCAATTCGAAAAAATCAAGAAGATATTACTGACGCCGGTTGACGAACTTGATTTATCAGTCAGGTCACAGAACTGCTTAAGGTCAGCCGAAATTAAAACTATTGCGGACCTTGTCAGCAAAAATGAATCCGAGATGCTGCACTTCAGAAACTTCGGAAGAAAATCACTTGCGGAACTC
>CAYWMV010000109.1:0-7556 GCA_964459055.1 uncultured Ignavibacteriaceae bacterium
TAGCATTGTGTTTATATAACTGATTCAGACTAACTCCTCCATTTGTTGTTTTGAAGATATAGCCCCAATAACTATCAGATGCCCCTATATATCCGGTATCTTTGTTTAGAAAGAATAAACCTGTATAACCATATACTGTACTATATGAAACACTATCCCAACTGTTTCCTCCGTCAAATGTTCTGTATATTGATTCGTTTGCCATTACATTTCTTACAATTCCGTAAACCGTCAGACTGCCCAGCACCTGAAAACTATACATTCTCAATGAATCTTTTATGACGACCCAGTTATCTCCTCCATTTGTGGTTTTTAATATTTTGGGAATATTATTTGTCTGGAGATTCCCGGTTGACAGCCAGCCGGTATTTTGATTCCAGAATTTCAAACAATAAATAATGTCAGGATTTACAGGCAGTGTTTGTGCCGTCCACTGACAAATGCAATTATTAACTTTTATAGTTAATTGAAATATCAGTAATGATAATAAAATTATTCTTTTCATTTTATTTGTCTTATTTTAAATAAATTGCTTTTTTAGTGTCAGAATATTTATAGTTCAGGTTATTATCTGTTACTTGTATATTATCTAATATTCTTTTCATATTGGTATAATTTATTTTGTAACATATTCTTGTATGTAATATTTTCATTTAGTCAGGACTAATTTCTTCGTATCTATAATATTTCCGTTCACCTTAAATGTATAGAAGTATATTCCGCTGGGCAAATCTTCCGCATTTAATTTTAATAAATACACTCCCGCTTCGTATCTTTGATTTGTTAATGTTTTTACCAGTCTCCCTGTAATATCATACATTTTTATCTCGGCAAATCCTTCATTTAACATTTGAAATTTTACATTTGTCATTGAATTGAAAGGATTCGGGTAATTCTGTGAAATACTGTATTCCGTTGGAATTTCACTGACTATTTTCTCGATACCGATTATGTACCCCGTATTGTAAAAATTAATCGCAACATCCGCGAGTTCCTTTAATTTAGTAACGGAATTCAGATTTGAATTTCCTCTTGCAATCAACTGGCAAATTACGATTGTCTGTGTATCGCCGGGAAGAACCGTATTCAAATCCGAGCCTGAACTGAAATTTATTCTTCTTTCTCCGCCGGGATAGATAACGTATTGTCCGGTTGTGTCTCCGCCGCAATTTTGTATCCTGCCTTTATATTCCGTCCATCCTGCATTTGTTTCGGGATCGCCGGGATATAAGTATTTTGTTTTTTTATACGGAGTAACAGTGGGGTCAAGCCAGCATGTGGAATCTTTTTTATATCCCTGCATATAGAGAAATGCCGCATTGGGTTCGCCGTTTGCTTCTGTCTCACAGGGAACCGGACCTGAGTTTCTGCCTATTTCATAAACGGCGGTGAGCCCGAGGTCTTTAGGCGGATTTGTGTATTTCTGATAAACACCTTTAAGAAGAATAAATCCCACTGCGGGAGGAGCATTACCGTATATATCGTCGTAATTATCATAATTATAACAGTATGAAAGTTTACGCGCTGTATCACATCCTAAGTAATCATCTAATGAACTTCCTAAATCGGGGTCTGTTACAATCGAATAATGAGTACGGTTCCAGGAATTAAGCCCTTTATTTATCACTTCGAATTTTATGAACTGCATTTGATTGTACGAAGGTTGCGAATAGCACCAGGCGGTAATATGTGTTTCTGCAAAAAGCGGCGCTGTTCCTCCTCCGAATCCTTCACCAATATTATGAGAAGATTGAAAACCGTCTGTCAGGCACATAAAAATTGTCTGTGAGGCGTTCTTTACCCCCGGTGTGTCAATCATAGCCTCGTACTGATTATTATTGTTAACGTCAATGTAGGGCGCACCGTACGGAACCATAAGTCCCCAGTAAAGCCAGTCAGGATTTGAACTATGACTGTCACCGCGTTTTACCGAATATATTTTGAATGTGTCGTTCGTATGAGGAATACCGTTGCTGCAATGTCCAAGTGAATATTCTCCCAGATATGAGCACATCGCCTGACGCAGTTCTCCGTTAACAAGTGCCGATGCAGAAAGTCCTGTAGAGAAAATTGCGTA
Organism: uncultured Ignavibacteriaceae bacterium; assembly: GCA_964459055.1. Lineage (GTDB taxonomy): Bacteria > Bacteroidota > Ignavibacteria > Tepidaquicellales > Tepidaquicellaceae > Tepidaquicella. The sequence continues at coordinate 2,078 of CAYWMV010000109.1, forward strand.
TTTGTAATCCCAAACCGGCCACATGAAACCGGGACAATTGGTACATTGAATGTTCTGGTTAAAAATTCCTCTATGACTGAAATATGTACTGATTGTATTTCCTTCAAGTTTTTGGAAAAGAAATGAACTGTCAATATCTCTCCTCAATATCAATCCTGAATCACCAACTGCAAGTGAACCGAATGTGTTATATTGCGGGTCTGAATTGTAAAGGGAATTTATGTTTCTCGTTATTCCCGTGTATTCTTTCTTCCAGGTATTCCCTGAATCGAGACTGTACAGAATTGTGCCGTTATTTCCGCAAATACAATAAGGAAGAAAAGATTTGAGGTCAGAAGTAGTACCGCTTTGTTTAACCGTCCAGTTTAAACCACCGTTTGTTGACTTCATTATCAGTCCGTTCGAACCCGTAATCCAGCCGGTAATAGTGTCAAGAAACACAACGGAACTCAAGTTATTGCTGACTCCCATAATAATCTGAATCCAGGTAAGTCCTTTGTCAGTAGATTTTAGTAAAGTTCCGTTATCTCCGGCAATCCAGGCAGAGAAACCTTTTATCGAAATTGTATTTAGATTATTTGTTGTAGGAGAACTAATGGTATTCCATTCTGACCAGTTAATCCCCGATGAACCGGTTGACCGTAAAATTTTTCCGTTGTTGCCGGCAGCAATCCGCCAGTATGATGATACATATTGTCCGTATGATATTCCGTTCAGATTTACCGTTGTTCCGCTGTTTTGTTGAGTCCATGTCCATATATTCCCGGGAGTATAAAATATATAACCGTTATCTCCGACAATTGTTGATCTGGCACTTCCGTATTGTGAATAAGAATTGTTAAAATTACCCTGAAAAAGTGAAGTATCATATCGGGTAAAATTTAATCCGTTATTTGTTGTGAGAAACAAAGTATGATTGTCCCCGACAATAAATCTTGAAACAAATGCATTTAGATTAGAATTTACACCCGACGGTATCTGCCGCCAGTAATATTTAGTAAAAGGCTGGGGGTAGGAATTAACCGCAAATGCGATTAGCAGGATACAGATTAAAATTGTTTTTCTCATAATTTTTTAATTTTACATTTTTATAACTTAACAAACTTTAAAAACTTTAAAAACTTTAAAAACTTTTCACTTGAGTAGTACAATCTTCTTTACATCCGAAAAATCCTTACCGTCATTTACAAGGAGACGCAGGAAGTACACTCCGCTTGCGAGATTATTTCCCTCGAATGCATACGTGTATGTCCCTGCAGAAATATTTTCGTTGTTGATTAGATTTGCCACCTCTCTGCCGAGCAGGTCATAAATTGCCAGTTTCACTTTGCCGTTATTTTTTATTGCAAATTTAATATTTGTCATTGAATTGAACGGATTCGGATAGTTCTGCGAAAGAGAATATCCGGAAGGAACTTCTGTTCCGATTTGATTAATTCCGATTATGTACCCCGTGTTGTAAAAATTAATCGCAACATCCGCAAGTTCCTTTAATTTAGTAACGGAATTCAGATTTGAATTACCTCTGGCAATCAACTGGCAAATTACGATCGTCTGTGTATCGCCGGGCATAACCGTATTTAAATCCGAACCCGAACTCAATAAAAATCTGTCATCAGTAGGTATTCCCGGTACTATCAATTGTCCGGTTGTATCTCCGCCGCAATTTTCCATACATCCTTTAATTTCCGTCCATCCGGTATTCGTTTCTGGGTCACCCGCAAAACAAATTTTTGTTCGCTTGTATGGCGATTGAGATATATCAATAAAACTTGTGGAATCTTTTTTATATCCTTTAATCATAAGATATGCGGGGTAGGGTTCTCCTGTCGGCTCTACCTCACAGGGTGCACTCGCTGTATTTTGTGTTCTGATGAACGAAGTCATTCCGAGATTTACAGCAGGAGAACTGTATTTTTCGATTGACCCTTTTAAGAGAATAATTCCTGCGGCAGGAGGTGCAATCCCATATACAGGGTCATCATTGTCGGCATTATAACCAAACCCCATTTTTCTTACTGTGTCGCAGCCAATAAAGTCATCATCCGCATCACCTATTTCAGAATCACAAAATACAGAATAATATGTTTTTAACCAGGGATTAAGTCCTTTGTTAATCGTTTCAAATTTTATGAACTGCATCTGGTTATATGAAGGCTGCGAATAGCACCACGCAGTAATGTGTGTTTCAGCGAACAGCGGTGCAGTTCCTCCGCCGAATCCTTCACCCGGAGAATGTGATGACTGAAATCCGTCTGTAAGGCACTTGAAAATCGTCTGCGAAGCATTCTTAACTCCGGGGGTATCAATCATCGGCTCGTACTGATTATTATTGTTAACATCAACATAGGGCGCACCGTAAGGCACCATTAGTCCCCAGTTAAGCCAGTCGGGATTCGATATATGGCTGTCTCCGCGTTTGACGGAATAAATTTTGAATGTGTCGTTCGTATGCGGAATACCGTTTGAACAATGCCCGAGTTCATACTCACCTGTAAAGGTACACATTGCCTGACGCAGTTCTCCGTTAACAAGTGCGGCAATCGAAAGTCCTGATGTAAAGATTGCATATTTATTGGAATTTATAGGCCATTCAAATCCCGGACTATTCATAAATTGAGTATTATTATTAAAAATACCCCGATAAGAAAAACATGTTCTTATAGTATTCCCTTCGAGTTTTTTTATCAGGTATGAACTGTCTATTACTCTTCTCATGATTAATCCTGAATCGCATACTACAATAGGAATGGAGAAGAAATTATTTGAATTTAAACTGCAATAAAACGAGTTAACAGTTTTGTTTGTGCCTATATATTCAGAAAACCACGATTCTCCCGTATCGGTACTTCTTAGTAAAGTACCATTCGAACCTGCCGCTGCATACAGTAAAAAAGTATTTAAATAGGATGTTGTACCGGATGGTTTTACCGCCCAGTTTAAACCTCCGTTCGTCGTTGTCATTATCAGTCCGTTCGAACCTGCAATCCATCCGGTTAATGTATCGGTAAATAAAACACAATTAAAATTGTTGCTTAATCCTGTATTAATAATAAACCAGTTTTCGCCTCTGTTAGTGGATTTCAGAAGGGTGCCGTTGTCTCCCGCAATCCATCCGCTGAAACCCTTCATACTGATGGAGTTTAAATTCTGAGTTGTAGGAGAGGTTACCGGATACCAGTCTGCCCAGTTTAATCCCGAAGAATTTGTTGACCTGATTAATGTTCCGTTATCTCCGATAGCAACGCGCCAAAAATATTGATTGAAATAATAGAATTTTTCTCCTGAAACTCCGTTCAGATTAGAAGTCGTTCCACTGTTTTGCTGAATCCATTGATTTGTGTACGCATAAAAAATTATTCCGTTATCACCAACAATAGTTTTAGAATTATTCGGGAATAATAAATTAATGGCGTTTAAATTATTATTCACAGACAGACTGTCGTACTTGATAAAAGAATAACCATAGTTATTCGTAATCAGCAAAGTACCGTTATCTCCGACAACATATCTGTCAACAAAACTGTTAAGATTATAATTTACCGGCGACGGTATTTGCCGCCAGAAATATTTAGTAAACGGCTGGGGATAGGAACTAACATAAAATCCCAGAAATACTATTAGAAAAATAATTTTTCTGCTCATATTTCTTAATTTATTTTTATAATTTAATTATATGACATTTAATATACAATTGACAGAATAATAACAGGTAATGAAAATGGGTAAAAAAACGAAAAAACCTTCCCAAGCCGGAGCCCGGGAAGGAGTGTCGTTGTAAGAAACTACTGTTATTCCAGAATTTATTTTTAAGGAAAATCATAATATTTGATTTGCGGATTTTACTGTATTATTTTTGTAATACTATGGAAAAAGAAAATATAATTAAAAATGAAAAACTGATAATTGCTTATTGCAGACATCTGCAAAGGGGATATTCGGAAAATTCCTTTCCACAGGCGTCTTTTTCAGAAGTAGAGAAAATCGCTTCGGAATTAGACCTTTCAGGAAACGGAAAAACAAGTTACAAATCAATGATTGAAACTGCGAAGAGGAAAGGAAGACTGTTCTGGGAAAAAATCGGATTAGAGGGAATCCTCGGAGAAAATAGTAAGTTTAACGTAAGCGCCTGGATGTTTGCAATGAAAAACAGATTCGGCTGGACGGGTAAACAGCAGGATAAAACCGGAGAGGAAGATAAAATTGTCAGAGTCAAACTCGGATTTGATGAGGGGAATTATTCTGAAGAGAAATAATAAAGATATTTCTTTTTTTATTGATTTAAACCTTATAAACGGGGCGTATATGAATCTTCTCAACGAGACTTCCCGTTATCTTCATATTTACGGCGGAGCAGGTTCAGGGAAAAGTTTTTTTACTGCACAGAAACTTCTTATCAGGTGTCTTCAGGAGAGAAACCACCGGTTTCTTCTTGTGAGAAAAGTTGCACGAACAATCAGAAATTCACAGTTCAGTCTGCTGAAATCCCTGATTACCGCTTCAGGACTGAAAAAATATTTTGTTGTTAAAGACGGAGATTTAAGTCTTTATAACAGTATAACTAATTGCGAGTTTATTTCTGCGGGAGTTGATGATCCGGAAAAATTAAAATCAATATTCGGTATTACGTCAATCTGGATTGAAGAGGCAACAGAACTCGAGCAAAAGGATTTTCTTCAACTTGATTTAAGGTTAAGAGGAAAATCAAAAAACTACAAGCAGATAATAATGACCTATAATCCCTTAAATGCCAATCACTGGCTTCATACTCTCGAAATGAAGAACAGCATTAAAATAAAGACGACTTATAATGACAACAGATACATAGATGAAGAATACAAGGAAGTACTGAACAATCTGAAAGAACAGGATGAAGAATTCTACAAAATCTATGCACTGGGAGAATGGGGTACTCTGAAAAATGTGATTTACACTCCCTTTGAAAAATTAAATACATATCCCGAAGTTTTTGATGAAATTATTTACGGAATAGATTTCGGATACAATAATAAGACAGCCGTTGTCAGGATTAACATAAAAGACTGTGAATACTATCTCGAAGAACTTATTTATCAAAGCAGACTTACGAATGCCGATATAATTAATAAACTGAAGAAAACAAATATTAAAAATTCAGATTATATTTACTGTGATTCAGCCGAGCCGAACCGTCTTGAGGAACTGAGGAGAAGCGGATTCAATGTTTATCCTGCCGATAAATCCGTTAAGGACGGAATTGATTTTATTAAGAGGTGCAGGATTTACAGTAAAGATGAAAATACCAATATCAACAAAGAGGTTTTGTCGTATTGTTATAAGAAAGACAAGGACGGAAATATACTCGACGAACCCGTAAAATTTAATGACCATCTGATGGATGCAATCAGGTATGCAATATACACTCACTCAAAAAGATATGCAACAGTGAATATAAGGTGGTTGTGATGAGGAAGAAACATTTATATCAGTTGCTATAAAT
>CAYWMV010000110.1:0-2256 GCA_964459055.1 uncultured Ignavibacteriaceae bacterium
TATGGGTGACAGGGAGTTTAACGATTTGAAAAATTCAATCGAAAAAGTATCTTTCGAAAGTTCGAAAAAAGAATTGATTGAAATGACTGCTGTATCAAATGAATTTTCTTCACGGCAGGTAAGGGAACTTCTGCAAATGCTCGGTTTTGAAAGTACAAAACTTGAACTTGCTAAAAGTTTGTATTCACACACCTGCGATAAGAATAATTATTTCACAATTGCCGATGTCTTTTCTTTCGAAAGTTCATATTTGGACTTGAAAAAATTCATTGAACAGAATAAATAATTTCCTCTCATAAGATTTAACTGCAGCAATTTTTTCAAAACAAAATCCGTATATTAGTTTACGGATTTTTATTTTTAAAAAATCAGTGTAAATCAGTCTGCCTGTTCTCCGGGTCGAAATCTGTGTCATCAAGTTTCGATTGTTTAATATTTGTATAAAATCCTGTTTACACAAAATCGGTGCGAAAGAATTAATCACATACTGTTCAGTAATACAGTTGTTTCATTAAACTTATAACACTTATTTGTTGTCTTAATAATGGAACTAAGTACTGAAATGGATGTATAAAGTTTAACAGAGGTGGCTCTGATTTGATGCCGTCTCATAAAAATGAAGAGTATGAATAAAAAACTAAACATAGCGTCAAAATCCGGGATAAGCATCCTGCTCCTGTTCATTATGTCGGTTTTGCTAAGTTCCTGTTCTTCAACAACTTACCTCTCGAGTTGGAAAGACCCGAAATTCTCCGGGAAACTCAAAAAGGTGATGGTTGTGGCTCTGGTTAAGGATTTTGATTACAGGAAATCTTATGAATATCGTATAGCCGCTCTGCTTGAAAGGTCAAAAGTCGGAGTCGAAGCCTCGATAGACATTTTCGGGGTGGAAAGTATGCCGACTGAAGACGATTTAATCAGAGAACTCGAAAAAGGAAGTTTTGACGGTCTTCTAGCTGTTAAATATACCGGCTCTAAAACTTATACGAGTGTATATCCATATTATAATTCTTTTCCGGGATGGTACAGAGGAGGATATGATTATATGTATAGTCCGGGATATATCGAAACTCACAGACTCGCCAATACGGAAGCAATGCTTTATACAGAGTACTCAAAGGGCGCAGTCTGGTACGGGAAAATGCAGACAATTAACGCATACAGTATGTATGATTTAACAAATTCACTGGCTGAACGGATAATTGAAGATTTAAAAATTAATGGTCTGATCAGTGGAAAATAAATTTAAAATAACCTATTTTAGTAATATTAACTTTCTGAATATGAAAACACTAATTAAAAAATTATTACCGGTATTTCTGCCGCTGTTCATATTCGTTCTTCCGCAAATATCCGTTTCGCAGGAAGAAAATGATGAATTCCTTGTTGACAGTCTTGATTATAAAGAAGATTTACTTGATTCGAATGATATATATATGACTATGTACAATGACACTCTTGCAGAAGAAGGTAAATGGGTCGCAATTAAGAAATCAGAGTTTATCAAAACCGTAGGCGGTGAAGAAGCAAATGACCTCGATTATAATTATTATAATGATAATGAAATTTTGTACTTGTGGAGACCTAATGTATCTGTCGTGCAGGTGAATTGGTCGCCTTATACTAATGGTTACTGGCTTTACACTACGGCAGGATGGGTCTGGATTTCTTATTACAGTTGGGGATGGGCTCCGTATAATTATGGAAGATGGTGGTGGTCTGAATATTACGGCTGGGTATGGCTCCCCGGAAGTTACTGGGCGCCTAACTGGTGTATATGGCGGCATCATCATAACTACATCGGCTGGTATCCCGTTCATCCGAGAATCAGATGGCGCGGTCATCATCGCAGATGGCACAGGAATCGCGTCGTAGTTTCACATCCGAAACACTGGACGTTCGTCGAAAAGAAAAAATTTACAGACCCGATCTATGACGATACGCGGCTGAAAGATCTGGAAATCGCTAAAAATTCTTCGAGACTCGTGGATAATTTCTCTAAAGAAACCGGTGTGAAATATAATGGTCCGAATATAAAAACAATTACACAGGAAACAGGAAAAAGAATTGACCCGGTACTGGTTGACCCGAAAACAAAACAGATTAAGGAAGATGTAAAATATAAAGAAACAACAAGAACAAACGAAACGAATAAGAAATATAAGACAGGAGAAACCAATACCCAAAGCGATGACAGATATAAAGACACAAAAACAAAATCGGAAACTCCGAATAAAGATTCGCCTTCTAAGGAAA
>CAYWMV010000110.1:2356-7521 GCA_964459055.1 uncultured Ignavibacteriaceae bacterium
CGCAAATGCGAATCGTTTACGGTATAAAACAGAACGGAAATGATATCGCCGGTGATTCCGTTGTTGTCTATATTTCGAAAGAATCATTCCGCATTACAAGACCAAATCTCGTTAAAGAAAAACAATACGCCGATATAAAAAATAATTGCACGGTTCAGTTGCTGGAAAAAGATGAAACAACTTCTTATGTATTTAAAAAAAATTATCAGGAAAAATATCCTGATATTGTTCACGAATATACCCAGATACTCGGCTATAATTGCCTGAAAGCAAACCTCGATATAAGATCGAACAGAATTGAAGTTTATTATACTGACGAAACGGATTACAAAAGTACTCCGCTGCTCTATCTCGCGGATATTCCGGGAATCATTCTGAAAGTAATTCGGAACGGCAATTATGAAGTCTATGCAAAAAGGATTGATATGTCAGAAGATTATGCAAGTTACTCATTAATACCTGAAGGAAAATTCATAGAAGTAAATGAACCCGAATTCCGGAAGATATTAATTGAAAGCCGTTATAAAACTTATGAAATTTTTAACGATGAAGTTCTGGCGTTTTCCGGATCTTCAAAGAATGATTTCGGCAATGATATTGTAAAAACATCAAGAGGAACCGTTGTACTTAAAAAAGTAAATCTGCCTCCTGTCACTGAAAACACAATCGTAATTGCGGAAGTTACTGTACGCTCAAATGGCGATGCATACGATAGAACGGGCTCTCTATTTGCAATTCCTGTGTCCGGGGGAAAAAATTTCATTGAAGGTTTAGAAAAGGGGATGGATTATCTTCCTCAATATTCCGGCGGAAGATGGAGAGGTATCGTACTGAATGAATCTTATGAACCGCCTGTCGAACTTGTAAGATTTATTACTTCTTTCGGTGCGGGACATTTTTCCAATGATGTTAAAATTGGTAATATTGACTGGAAAGATTCAGTTACTTACCGGCTTGAAATATCCGATATAATTAAATGCCTGAATAATTCGCAGTACTCAGACCTGTACATCGGGTGCTTTATCGGAACCTGGGATAAAGGAGGACATAACATCAGCCTGCGCCTGAAATATTTTGATGAACCGGAATATGCAAACAATGCAAAATGGTTGCTGCCGTTATTTAATACCGTTAATTATCTCGAAATGTCGGGACAGTCAAATCCGGATTTGTTCAGAACCGATACTCTGTCAGTTAATGCTTTCATTCCGGAAGGTTTGAAAAATATCGGATTGAAATTTATTACTACAGGTCATGGAAATGATGAATTCATTCCAAGACTGCATAAAATTCTAATGGACGATAAAGAAATCTTTAGTATAATTCCCTGGCGAAGTGATTGTGCCACTTTCCGTGAGAACAATCCCGCATCGGGAAATTTTCTGAATGGAATGTCTTCCTCGGATTACAGCCGTTCAAACTGGTGTCCCGGAATGGTTGTTAATCCCTTTGAAATTAAACTCGGAGAACTGACATCCGGAAATCACAATTTCAAAGTAATTATTGAATGCGGAGATAACAGTTACTGGAATGTTTCCGGCTGTCTGACAGGTGAATGATAAATCGTCGCTGAAAAGCAATTCTCTGTTCATTCCCGCGTTTCTTGTCATTCCCGCGCAAGCAGTAATCCAAAGGCGTAATAAAGATTTTTTCCTGAATTCTGCCGGAGTTTATACTTGTTCAGTGTGACCTGAGTATTACAATTTTATCCGAATTTATCATACATCAAACCGTGGCGAATACCGAAATCACTGACAATAAACGAATCGCGACCGGAATTAAGCAAAATATATTTAATTATTAATGCTCCTGTAATTATAACATCGGCGCGCTTTGGTTCCAGTCCCGGAATTTTCTTCCGTTCTTCAATTGTCTTTGAAGAGAAGTCTTTAATTTGATTTAACAGGTCTTCCATTGTAATAATACTGCCCTGTATAATATCCGGGTTGTAATTCAGCATTTTATGTTTTACCGATGCAATATTCGTTACTGTCCCGCCCATTCCGGTAAGAATTTTAAAGTTTCTGTTTAAATTTAATGAAGATATTTCATTATTGATAGAATTTTCGGCTCGCAATATTTCTTTTTCTGTTACCGGGTCTGATTTTAAATAATTTTCGGTGAATTTTATTACACCAATGTTAACGCTGAATCTTTTTTTTATACCTGATGAATCCGCATAAATAAATTCGGTTGAACCTCCCCCGATATCAAATGCCAGTGACTCTCCTGTTATGCCTATACCTTCTTTCAATGCTATATATGATAATCTTGCCTCTTCTTCTCCCGTTATAATTTCTATTTTTATTCCTGTTTCTCTCTCTGCCTGTCCGGTGAATTCGTCAGAATTTGATGCTGTTCTTAATGCCATTGTCCCGGCAGCGGCAATTTCAGATACGTTGTTTTCATTGCAGATTTTCTTATAATTTCTTAAAACCTCTAACGACTTTTGTATCGCATCTTTTTCTAATATTCCTGTGATTTGCAGATTTTTCCCAAGACGGGTTATTTCGGATAAGTTAATTATGCTTTTGAATTTTCTGCTGGATTCTTTTTCGGCGATGTACAAAAGAATCGAGTTTGAACCGATGTCTATGGTAGCGTATTTTTTCTCTGCCATTTAATATAAAATTAATAACTTATGAATGATTTGTCGGAACGGCTGGATTCGAACCAGCGACCTCCAGTTCCCAAAACTGGCGCGATAACCGGACTACGCTACGCTCCGATGTAATAAGCAAAATACGTATTTTCAAAATCATTTTAAAGGCTCGTTTAGTGCTCTGAAAGGCTGATTATTTAACCTTATAAAGTGAATACTGTTAATTTTATTCCGGTATCAGGTACCCCTGGATATTTAATTGTTCTGCATTCCGGGGACAGTATATTTTATAAACTCCCGCTAATAATAAAAAAAGCAGGAATATATTATTCCTGCTTTCCAAAAAAATAAAATCGGTTTATTTAATTAACATTAATTTTTTTACGTCGCTGAATTGATTTCCGTTGTTATTAACATAATCCAGTCTGTAATAGTAAACTCCGGAAGTAAGTCTGCTGCCGTTAAATTCCGCATTGTATGTTCCTGCGGATAATTGCGAGGATACAAGTGACTGAACTTCCTGTCCGAGTGTGTTGAATACTTTAAGATTTACAAAACCGTTTGTTGGAATCGAGAATCTGATAGTCGTTGACGGATTAAACGGATTCGGATAATTCTGTGATAAAGAAAAATCAGTTGCAATCTGATTGATGTTCTTTATATTCGACACGACACTCTGCCACGTCTTGGTTACTTTAATTCCGTCCAGAACTAGAACAGGGGCATTTGAAGCAGTTCCCTGTCTTAAAGCCACTCTTCCAAAATTAGTCATATCGTTTTGAGTTCCTGTTACAGGTCCTACAACCGGTGTTGGTTCGGTGGCAGGCAGACTTGGAGATGTTAGAACGTGAAGAAACATCTCATCGTTAGTAGTCGAACCGGTATTGAAAACATATTTTACGACAATTAAATAAGTAACTCCATACTGGTATGTACCGCTCGTATAAAATAATGCTCCTCCGCTCGTGGTTGCCTTAATTAATCCGAATTTCACGGCATTATTTGAATCTTTCACATATAGTCTTGATGCATAGTTTGTTGTTGAAGTTGTAGGTAACAATGCAAAGAAATAATCTCCGTTAGTTTTGGCAGAGTCTATTCTTACCATGAATGATATGTAGGCTGTTCCGGTACTGTCCGGAGTAGTTAATGGTTTGTAGGCATCCTGACCTGTGCTTTTTACAGTCACTGCATTGCCTATTCCTGAACCTGAATATCCTGTGTATGTTAATCCCGGTGATGTAACAGTAAGTGCGTTTGTACTGCCTCCGCTGAATGATGTCCATCCGTGTGCACCTAAAGTATCACCCGCAGGGTATGCAAAGTTTTCAATTAAATTAATTTGTGAACTGGCGCTGAAAGCAAAAGCCAGAACAAAAATTAACGTTAAAAGTAATTTAATTTTCATAATATTTTTGTTTTAGTTTGTTATTAAAAAAAGTGATTAATTATTTATAAATTATGAAATTTTACATTAAAATTAAATAATAAAATGAGTTTTTTTGCCGGCTGATTTTCAACTTTTTAACACACCCTCTTTATAACCTGTGTGAAAACCGAAACCTGATACTCTTGTCATTCCCGCGTATGCGGGAATCCATTTTTTTTCTTTATAACCTGTGTGAAAACCCGAAACTACTCCTTCCCAAGCCCCGGAGACTGTGTGAAAACTCCTAGGTTGTCATTCCAGCGAAAGTTTTTAATCCCGGCTTGTCGGGGCAGGAATCCATTGTTTTTCTTTATAACCTGTGTGAAAACCCGAAACTACTCCTTCCCAAGCTCCCGCTTGGGAAGGCTTAAACGATCTTTTTTATTAATTTTCTCTCAGGAATCCATTGTTTTTCTTTATAATTTGTGTGAAAACCCGAAACTACTCCTTCCCAATGTCTATCCCGTGTCCACGGGACTCCCGCTTGGGAAGGCGTTAACGGTATTTTTTATAATTTTCTCTATTGACTTCCCGGTTTATCTGTGTTATTTTTGTAATACCATAAATAAATATGGTATATTAAAAACGGAGGAATTTAATTATGCATTCGGATAAACAAAAAAATGAATACACCTTGCTGAGGCTGAAGGCGAGTATGATAAAATTGCATAGTTTTTGCATATTTTTGAGCATTTTTTTAAAAATATGTTATTGTATTATCAAATACTTATAATTACATATATGCAATTTTTATAATTCTCTTTGAAATAATATAATAAGTGCTGCGGAGTGTTTCTTACCCACCCTGTTTGTATGCCTTCTAATGCATCCTGTTTTTCGTTGCGTACGTTGCGACGTTGCGGTTATCTTCGTCCAATTCATAATCCGGTCAAACCGGAACCAAAATATTTTCATTAAACATTTTACATTAAACATTTAACATTGATTATGTTCCGTGTTATTCCGTATCAATCTGTATATTCCGTGTTTCTGATTCGTAATGCTGGTATTCCGCGAGATTCCGCTATTCCGCGTAATCCGTGTTCTAATGCATCCTGTTTTTCGTTGCGACGTTCCGGTTTTTAACGGAAGAATATTTATGTTTTTTTAGGGATTTTTATTTTCTAACTTAAA
>CAYWMV010000111.1:0-7417 GCA_964459055.1 uncultured Ignavibacteriaceae bacterium
TGGTCTGACTATACTGGTCTGTAACGAGCAGTCCTGCAACTCTTCTACCCGGGTCTGTCTTAAACCCGAGTTGATACCATTGAGTAGGTCCGTAATCTTCTTTTGAAAGGAAATTGAACCAGAAATTAGTAAATCCCGGTCTGCCGATTACACCGTTATTTGCTATAGTATTTGTCTGTGTAAAGTTTAAAGCAACATTGTCGGGTATTAATGAACGTAAAATTCTCAACAAATCAACCCCTCCGTCATCAACGGTCTTTGTAAGTTCATTAGTGCTGCTTCCCTGACCTGATAATCTGAAACGGTTTTTCTGCGGTTCTTCGCTTCCTTTTTCGAATATTTTCAGTAATTCACCGAGTTTAAAATTTGCGGTTGAATTAATGTTGTTGGAATAGCCAACATTGTAACCAACATTAACCGTTGTATTGGGATTTATCCAGCCGTATGTTACACTGTAAGTCATATTTACATCGAAAAACTTCTTGATTACCGGTATATTGAATTTCGGATTGAATGCAGTTGATTGCTGGTAGTCAAGATCTTTTCCGAAATTAACGAATGCATTATTAAAAAATATTTCTCTGAGTATTTCAGAGCCGCTACGCTGTCTGTTCTGTAAACTGTCCCCGCCTGTCGTTTCAAATCCGACAAGGTCGCTTCCTGCCTTTACGTTATATGTGCCTGTAAGGTCAATTATCCAGTTTTCGATGAATTTCCAGTTGAAGTTGAATCCGCGGTTCGAACGGAAATTACGCGCAATCGGGTCGTCTATCTGCAGCATTCTCTGTCTTTGCTCGCTTCTTGACCTCACGAAGTCAGTGCTCGCGGAAAATTTATCTGAGAATAACGGCAGGAAAGGAATTGACGGTATGAATAAATAAATTTTCGCATTTTTATATTCATCACCGAGATTAATAAATTCATTTATATCCAGATTTAATTTCGATGCAAGTCCGAAATCGGTATTGATATTGATGCTTCCGTTGTAATTAAATTCATTTTTCCTTACAAAAGTAAAATCCCTGTAGGAAGAATTCATGGAACTGAAATTCAGTGATATGGCGTTCACAATCGTTTTTACTACGTAATTGTTGCTCGGGAATTTAAATCCCATTCCGTTAACGGCAAATTCGTCTTTTACATATATAGTCTGCGCTTCAGATTTTACATTTTCGGCAAGTTGTCTTGCCAGTTCTTCGTTGTTCGTTGCGGCAAGTATTTGTTTATATTTTTCTTCCGATGCTTTCTCAAGTTCTACATCTGAACCGGGGTAATATTTGGGTTTGGTTAAGTTTTCCGAATGCCTGTATGTAAAGGGCAGATTTAGAAAATCTTTCCACTCACTTGAGAAAAGTGATGCAAACGCATTATTAAGAACTTTATGTACGTTTACGCTGAATCCTACATCCCACTGCTCTCCCGTATTTCGAGTTCCTACGCGGTTTTCTATCGAATGGAAATTAGGGTCTATTTTGTTCAGATTAAAACTTATGTTTGCAAAATCTGCTACTTTTACGGAGGCATTTACGTTGTAGGCATATCCGTTGTCGTCATTTGCTTTTAAAACACGCATCTCATTAAACCAAACGCTCCCGGTGATAATTGCGTTCGGACCTGTTTTATTCTTTTCAACGCCTAATTCAAACTGCCTGATTGCGTTTAATGAAGGATTACCTTTAATTCTGTAATATGAACCCGGCGGACCGTTAGGAACTGGCTTTTCGACAACCTGATTAAGTGAATCACGGGATACTTTCAGACTCGTCAAATCCGCGAATACAATTGTAACTTCATTCTGACTGTTCCAGGGAGTTCCCGGTCTTATATCCGGATGTATCGGTGCTCTGTATTCATAATAATTATTTGTATCCGTACCGAATCGTACTATCATTGTTGCATCATAAAGAAACTCGTTGGTATAGTTCAGCGATGGGTCACCGTTTACAAATAATTTCATTATTTTGTAATTGAATATATCAAGCGTCTGTGTCCTGTAGTCCTTTATTGCTGTTCTCCTTTCACCGTTCACCAGATTTGTGAAATCTATTGATAATGACTGTTCATTGGATTTTGTATCCGCACCGCTTGTGTTTCTTATTGTTTGCCTCAATATGTCTCCAGCAACCGGGCTCTGATAAATCTGCGCGTTCTCTTCTATACTAACTACCGAAACATTGTATGTTGAATCTGTCTTGTTTGATTTTATCCACTGATTTCCGACGAGATTCAAATCTACAAGTACTAACTGAACTTCCTGTGAAATACCTTTTATCCAGATTCTTATAAAATCAATATAATTAAGTGACGGATTATTGACTATTTTTACAAACTCAGTCAGGGGTACCCTGTACTGAAACCATCCGCTCCCCGGTGCTCCCTGCCCTGATATATTTTTGTTATTTAATGTATCAAGTGAAATTTCATATTCGAAGTATGCATTCGCAGGATTTAATGCTCCGTTGAAATTCAGGTCTTCAGAGTCGGGTCTGGTTCCGCCCTCGAACATTGAATTTCCCTGAGTCCCGTTTATTAATTCGACATTGATTTGCTGAACTTTGCTGTTGTTATCACCTGCGGGGTCCTGATTCGGAAAATCATTTAGTGTTAAATTCGTACCGTTTATACTGTTATACTCTGCTAATTCCTCTAAATCTGTAAGAAAGTCTAATCCTATATCTTCATTGGGTTCAAGTTGTCCGTTTGCAAGTTTGTCTTCTGTGTCGAGAATACCGTTCGGGATTGCATCTTCTGAAATCTGTCCGAGGTCAATATATAATTTCGCCTGACTTAAATCGGTGTTGTTCAGATTGTCAATCCTCATATTGAACTCAATATAATTGATATTCTCGTTTAATAGGTCGGTAGTCGTCGTGTTCAGATATTTCATTATGCCGTTCCAGTTCGACGTTTTTATTGTCGTATCGAATCCGTTTGCGTAATAATTATATGTAGCTCTCTGATTCGGATTGAAACTTACATAAAACGGAGTCAGATAATCCTGCCCGGGCTGAACATCCCTCAACGGATATATATCTTTGATACGTACGGTATTTTGAAGGTTAAACCATTTCATTTTCCCTCTCTTTGCCTGCCTGAGGATACTAGTATTACCTATTGTCGTGTCAACAGGATGGGAACTGATTGTCCAGGTTGCATAAGTCGTACCGATTGATAATATTTTCTTTGCTCCTTCCATATCGTCTATATATGCGATTGCTTCTCCGTTATCCTGCGGAATGCGGCTTTTCTTGGTGTTAGGGTCGGGCGTTATTAATGCAAATTCCGACCTTAAATTAAAGACCGATTCTTCTTTCGTATTATATCCCGGAAGAAGATTAACAAGGTTTGTAAGGAATTTGGGTTTCACTTCTGTATTGAAATCCAGTCCGAACATTGAATTGTTGGTCGGTTCCTCACCGATTCTTACTTTGTCGTTTAGTGTTTCCTGTCTCAGATTAACAAATGTAAAACCAAAATTTGTTTTTTCTCCCAGCATATAATCCGCCCTCGCCCCGATTAGAGTTTTTGAGGCAAGAGAAAATAAATCATTTGCATCATATGTGACTTTTAAACCCGATGATACGAGTGCCTGTGGATTTCTGATAACCACGATACCCGATGAATAATCAACGGTATAATCAACATTTTCTACGAGTTGTGTAGCACCATCCCATACTTTAACACTGCCCTGAACAATATTAAATCCCAGATTAATAGTGTTGCTGATTCCGGATTCTCCTTTTGCACTTCCCTTTATTAAATATTTTGTGGCAATTGGTAATGTAATCGCAACATTTTTTCTGCTCGTGTAAAGTTCATCAAAGAAATAAGAAGTATCTACACCCACATTGCTTAGATTATCATAAAAAGGACGTAAAGTCGGAAATATTATATCGCCTGTCTCAGTATTTATTGTATAACCCAGTAAAAAATCGAAAATATTATCGGGAGGAGGTACCCTCGTTGTTCCTGTATATCTGTCCAGTCCAAGAACCTGTAATAATTGCTGGGGATTATTATTTACATCAGGAATAGTAGGCTCGAGAACATTGTCTCGGTTGTAAAAAACTTCAAGTTTAAAACCGTCCTGAATAACTTTTGACACGGGAAGACGGTAAATATTTTTCATCTTGAGTTCCCAGGCTAGAGGCGTAGCGTCCGGGCTCTGATTATTGCATTTTATCATCTTCAGTATAAGTGTGTCGTTGAAATTCGGTTTCTCAATACTGCTCCTCCCGTATTTTTCACCGTCTTTAGTCACGTATGTAACACCGACTGCATAATTTTCGGGCAGATTAATATTAAGACTTATGAAACCCGCGAGTGCATTTATTGTATATTCGTTTGGCTCCAGTTTCCTGAATTGCCCGAAAAATCTCAATCCAGTGATTTCTTCCGTGCTTATTAAGGAATCATAAGAAACCGTAGTCGCTTCCGGCAGCATTGTTATCGCTACCGCACTTCTTTTTCTTCCGTCTGTAATCAGTGTCTGCACCCAGACTTCAAAACTCGGGTCAGTAACAAGTATCTGATTATTAATTGTTTCAGGGTCAAGTATTCCTGTTGTGTTATTATAATAATCGAGAAAACTGTACTTGTATAATGTATCCAGAAAATAATGATTGTCTGAATAATCGTATATATTTATCTGAAAATCCTGTTGAGAAGTACCGCCTGAGAATGTACGCTCTTCCTTTTTACTTTTCTTCTGGGAAAAAATTGATGTGAGAGTTAGAGGACCAAGTTTGAATTCTCCTTTTACGCCAAATAATGCCTGACTCGACTGAATTAAACTCGATTTCGTATCGAGAGATACATTACCTGCTTCGATTTTACTGACAACTTCATCGGGATATCCTGTGTATTTGATTTTCAACTGGTTTTCAAATTCGAATGTCCTCTGTGTGTTCCAGTCCGCATCTATTGTTAATTTATCTCCTACAGTTCCTTTTGCCGTTATTTGCAAATCCTGTTTGAAGTTGATGTTTTTCTGGTCACCAAGCAGATTTGACAACTGCACTTGGTCCTGTTTTATACTTTCGTAAGAAGCGGTAATATCAACTGTACCGTTTATACGTAAATTTACTATCGGCGGTCCGAATATAGTTTCTGTTTTAAAAGGAAGAGGTATTGTAATGTCGGTAATCTTCTCGAATAACCGTGCAAGGTCATCGGATGTGGAACCTTTGAATTTCTCAGATACAAGTTTATCAAATTCATCATCCTGATTCTTACGGGAAATAGTTTCCAGATATTTTTCAATAGGAAGTACCTCCGGAGTTGATATTTCCATACCGGCAAATGTTCTTTTTATAATGACGAATCCGGCAGAATCAAAACTGACTTCCGTATTTATTCGGGATGATTCTTTCAGTAAAAGCGGGGATTTCCTTTTTTCAATCTCAACTTTCGGACTGTATGCAGGCTGATATGTAAAATATTTTATTCTTGAAGTTGAATCACCTAAAAATATCTTTGACGAATCTATTATACTGCCAAGAGAATCAAGCCCGATTCTCGTTGTGTCTAATCTGAATATCCCCTGCCTTTTCTCCATATCACGACGACCCTGCGAATATGATACGGAGGATATAAGAAATAACAAGAGAAGAATCAATATGTTCCTTACAGAACTGCTGCTCAATCTTTATACAATTTGTGTTCTTTATTCAATTTTTATATCAACTTGTATATTTCTTCTCTATATTATTATCTCCTTCTTTATAAATAACCTCAACATATTGAATATAAAGAATAAAATCAAATAAAAAAATTATTATAGTTTATTATGAAAAATGACTTTAAAATAAGAATTAATTTCATAATTTTGGATAAAATTAAACTTTATTTGAAAATATTAGGTTTACTAAATACAAGGAGAACAGTTATATAATACAATTCTACGATTTTATGAATTAAAAATAATTAACTTGAAATTCAGTATCTTTTTCACCGCTCTATCTGCAGTTTTATTTATTACAAATATTTCTTACCCGCAGTTTGAATCCCATCCTGACATTGAGTGGCTTACAATAGAAACAGAAAACTTTAATGTAGTGTATCACCCTGAAGCGGAACGTACTGCCAAAACGACTGCTAAAATCGCGGAAGAAATAATAGGACCGATTACATCTCTTTACGATTACAAACCTAAAGACAAGGTAAATTTCGTAATAAATGACCTTTCGGATGAAGCAAACGGTGCAACGGATTTTTTCAACGGAAGAATTGAAATTTTTGCTTCGGCGCTTGATTTTGAACTAAGGGGCACTCATAATTGGCTGAGGAATGTGATAACACACGAATATACTCATATGATTCAGCTTCAGGCATCAATGAAACTCTCAAGAACTGTTCCTGCCGTTTATCTTCAGTGGTTGAATTACGAAAAGGAAAGACGACCTGATGTTCTTTACGGATATCCCAATGCCATTGTATCTTACCCCCTTTCAGGTATTGGAGTTCCCGCCTGGTTTGCCGAAGGTACAGCCCAGTATCAGCGGCAGGCTCTGAATTATGAAAATTGGGATGCGCAAAGGGATATGATTCTTAGAATGTACGTCGAAGATGATAATATGCTGACCTATAATGAAATGGGGCAATTCTCTTCAGTGACATCACTAAAAGCAGAATCAATATATAATTCAGGTTTTTCTCTTGTTAGATACATTGCTCAGAAATACGGCGAAGAAAAACTAAGAGATATTTCAAAAAATCTCGGTGACCTGTTTAATTTCAGTATAGACAAAGCATTCAAAGAAACAATCGGAAAAGATGGAAATGATTTGTATAATGAGTGGAAACAATTTTTAAAGACAGATTATTCAAGAAGATTAAGAGGTGTTAAAGACACCAAAATTGAAGGTGAACTGATTGAAAAAGAAGGATTCGCAAATTATTTCCCGAAATTTTCGCCTGACGGAAGTAAAATTGCATATCTGACTAACAGAGGCTTTGATTTTGCTTTGACAAGATTGGTCATTTACGACGTTAACACAAAAAAAACGGAAGAACTCGAAATTGCCGCTTCAAATTTTGACTGGTCTCCGGACGGAAAGAAAATAATTTATTCGGCGAGAAATATTCCCCCGTCACTTGACGGAATATCTAAATATGATTTATTCGTTTATGATTTCGCTAAAAAGGAAACGAAAAAACTGACAAATGAAAGAAGAGCCTTTTCACCGTCGTTTTCCCCTGATGGTGCAAAAATAATATATCTTGTCAACCGCGACGGCACGCTGAATCTAGAAATTTCCGATTCAGATGGCAAGAATGTAAAAAGACTTACACAGTTTAAAAACGGCGAGCAGTTATATAATCCCAAATTTTCACCTGACGGAAATTACATCGTTTTTGAATATTCGCTTGAAGAAGCGAGGAAAATAGGATACTACGATTTGAATACTGACCTGTT
>CAYWMV010000112.1:0-7397 GCA_964459055.1 uncultured Ignavibacteriaceae bacterium
TGCCGCAACTGCAACGATTACCGACAGTGCAACTAATATTAATTCAAATGATATACTGTGATGTGCCTCGGGATAATATGTGCTTCTGATTGATAAGGATTTTTCAAATACCGGGCTCAGAAAATTTTCCAGTAAATTTGCCGCTCCTGTGTAGTGCGGTAATCCTATGAATCCTCCGATTGCCGATAATACTGCAAGTATTATAAGCGGTATCGTCATCACGGTAGGGGATTCGTGAGGATGAAGTTTCTCCGTGCTGTATCTCGGTTGTCCGTAAAATGTCAGAACAACTAATCTGAATATGTAAAAAGCCGTTAATCCTGCGGTTAATAATACTATTATATATAATATGGGTCCGGATACCGTCATTGTCTTGTATAAAATCTCGTCTTTGCTGAAAAATCCCGATAACGGTGGAATTCCGGATATTGCGAGTGCTCCCGTAATGAATGTCAGATATGTGATTTTCATCTTATCTTTTAAACCGCCCATTTTCGTTATGTCATGCTCCTCGTGCATCGAATGTATTACCGAACCGCTGCCGAGAAATAATAACGCTTTGAAAAATGAGTGCGTCATTAGATGAAATATCGCTATCGTGAATGCAAAATTGCCTAATGCTATGAACATGAATCCGAGCTGGGATACTGTCGAGTATGCGAGAACTTTCTTAATGTCGTTTTGCCTTATTGCAATTGTGGCTGCGATTACTGCCGTCAGAATTGCAACAATCAAAAGTACGGATGTGGCGCTCGGCGCAAGAACGTATAATAATGAATTTCTCGCTACTAAATATACACCTGCCGTTACCATCGTAGCGGCGTGTATGAGTGCTGAAACGGGCGTCGGACCCGCCATAGCATCGGGTAACCATACGAATAGGGGAATCTGGGCTGACTTGCCTGTTGCCCCTAAGAAAAACAATAATCCTATTGTAATTAATAACGGCTGGTTTATACTGAAGTTTCCTGAACCTAGTATGTCATTGAATGTGGATATGTTTAATGTGTTGAAATTTACAAATATTAGAAACATCGCTAACATAAATCCGAAATCACCGATGCGGTTTACTACAAATGCCTTCTTTGCAGCATCACCCGTGAATGTCTTCTCGTACCAGAATCCGATTAATAAATATGAACATAAACCTACTCCTTCCCATCCTAAGAATAATAAAACAAAATTATCTGCCAGAACTAAATTAAGCATTGCAAAAATAAACAGGTTCATATATGCAAAAAACTCCGCAAAATTCACGTCGTTGTGCATGTATCCTATGGAATATATATGTATTAGAAATCCTACGCCTGTCACGATTAAAATCATTACCGTTGAAAGAGGGTCAACGAGGTATGTTATTCCTAATGAAAGATTTCCTGCGTTTATCCAGTTTAAATATTCAATGGATATCTTTTTTTGACCGTCAGGCATTCCGGTAATCTCTATTAATGCTAAAACGGAAATAATGAAGGATATCAATACCGTCAGGGATGAAAAATATCCTGAAAATTTTTCAGAATTTATTCTTTTTCCGAATAAAATGTTTATGATAAATCCTGCTAAAGGCAGCAGAACTATTAAATAGAAGTAATCAGCCATTGATGTTTACCACTTTAATATGTTAATTTCGTCGATGTTAATTGTTTCCTTGTTTCGGAATAATGCAATGACTATGGCTAATCCGATTGCCGCTTCCGCTGCTGCAACTGCCATTACAAAAAATACCAGTATCTGACCCTGAATGTCTCCTAAAAATGATGAAAATGATACCAGTGAAAGATTGATTGAGTTTAACATTAATTCAATCGACATGAATATGATTATGGCATTCCTGCGGATTAATACGCCTATAACTCCGATGCAAAAGAGAATCACGCTTAAAACTAAATAATATTCAATTGAAATCATGAAACAAAATAAAAAAATATATTTTCAAATGAAATTGAAAATGGTTTATACCGGTGTAAAGGTGAAATTATTTAAATCTAATACTTATCTGATTTCGATTAATTACGTGCTTCCGATAAGCCTGAATGTTAATAACTTTATTATTAATTGTTATATAATATATATTATGTAAAGTTGTAGAGATTATTATTGTTAATAATAAGTTAATTTCTGAATTTAACATATCCCCTTTTGCTGAACGATGATTAAATTTTGAATTTTAATCAATCCTTATTTTAAATATCTTATCTTATGAAATTGATTGACAGATATATATTAAGGCATTTCATTCAGAACTTTCTGTTCGGTATTCTTAGTTTTGTAGTCATTTTTATTCTCGTTGACCTTTTCGAGAATCTTGATAAATTTCTTGATAATAATGTTCCGATGTATCTTGCTGTCGAATATTATACATATTTTTCCCCTGAAATAATTAAACTTATTACACCAGTAGCAATGCTGCTTGCTTCTTTGTTCACTATCAGCAGGTTTATTAATTTCTCCGAATTCACAGCAATGAAATCTTCCGGTATTAGTATTTACAGATATATGCTGCCGGTTTTTGTATTTGCTCTGATTATTACCGGGTTTTCAATTTATTTTAACGGCTGGGTCGTTCCTCATACGAATACAAAAAAGTTAAGTATTGAAAGGAATTACCTTAAAAAAAGCCAGATTCGTAGTCAGATTCAGAACCTGCATTTTCAGGATAAAAAGAACAGAATAATTGCTATTGGCAATTATGACCAGACTCAGCAGAGTTGCCAGAATACAACAATATCTGTTTTCAGTCCCGATACTTTAACAAAATTAATTTACAGAATTGATGCTAGAACAATGGTTTGGGATAGCACTCAGAATGATTGGAATCTGTTAAGTGTTCACGAACGAAAATTCCGTAGTCTTTCAGGTGAAGAAATAAGGTATTTAAGTAATATTTATTCGAAAAATATTGAAGAAATAAATAATCTGACACTTACACCGGAAATTATTATGAAAAAACAGGTTAAACCTGAAGAAATGAACCTTACTGAATTCAAACAGTTTATTACACAAATTAAAGAATCCGGACTGGATACCGCAAAAAACGAAGTTGATTATTATTCAATAATTTCTTTTCCTTTTGCAAGTATCGTCACGATTATTTTCGGTGTATCAATATCATCCAACAGAAGAAAAGGAGGCGCTGCACTGCAGTTTGGAATTAGCCTTCTGGTAAGTTTTATTTATCTTGGATTTGTAAAAATTTCGCAGACATTTGGCTATAACGGTGATATTAACCCGGTGCTAACTGCCTGGCTTGCAAATATAATATTTTTCGTCATATCTGCCGTAAATTTCTACAGACTATACCGGTATTAATTTCAATTGATTTAAAATTAATCCCTCTCCCCTTTCATCATTCAAATTCTGATTCATATTGTATCCTCCTTCCGCCTTCCTGCTTCTGTCCCCTGTCTCCTTGTTTCTGTATCCAAAGTCCTGTAAAGCCTGAACCAAAATGTTTTTATATTTTAATAAAATCTGCATTAATCTGCCTAATCTGTGTCATCTGTGTGTCAAATTTCTAATGAAGGTTTTAATCTTTTGCCGGTTTACGCAGATTTTGAAAACGAATGGATTAATTTATCTTCTCATCCTTCGGAGGATTCGGAATCTGAAATCCAAATCCGCTTTCACCTAATTGATTGTTCATGTTGATAACTCCGAATTGCTTTTCAAATCTTTCGATATTTTCTTTCAGTGCTGATAAAAACATTTTCGCGTGCTGCGGTGTCATTATTATTCTTGAATGAACTTTTGCTTTAGGAACACCTGGAAATACTCTCGTGAAATCAATTATAAATTCCGCCGGCGAATGGGATATTATTGCAAGGTTTGAATAGTTTCCTTCTGCTTCTTTTTCTCCGAGTTCAATGTTTATCTGCTGCGGCGGCAGCGGTTGATTTTTCTGGTCCATTTTTGATTTTTTATATAAATTATTGAAATTCGATAATAAATTTATTTATTTCATACAATCTTGAATTAAACAAAGATAATGAATAATTTTATATAATTACATAATTTAAATTTTACCTATGAGTTTATTAATTATCGGTTCTTTGGCGCTCGACACAATTGAAACACCCTTCGGAAAAAGAGAATATATTCTCGGCGGCTCGGCAAATTTTATCTCCGCTTCCGCAAGTTATTTTACTGATGATATCAGACTGGTCGGAACTGTCGGATATGACTTCCCTCTTAAAGAAATTGAATTTCTTAAATCAAAAAATATTGACACGGGAGGTCTCGTTATTTCTGATACGATGAAAACTTTTCACTGGCACGGTGTCTATACGAAGGATATGAATGACAGGGATTCTCTTGTTACTGAACTTAATGTTTTCGCTGAATTTGACCCCGTGATTCCTGAAAAATTCAGGACAAGTGAATATGTCTGCCTCGGAAATGTTGATCCTGTTATCCAGTATAAAATTATTACTCAGTTGAAATCTCCTGAACTTATTCTGATTGATACTATGAATTTCTGGATTGAAGGAAAACCTGAAGAACTTAAAAAAACTTTGAGTCTCGCAGGTATTATTATGGTTAATGATGCTGAAGCACGTCTGCTCACCGGTGAAACAAATCTCCTCAATGCAGGAAAGAAAATTATGGAAATCGGACCGGAAATTGTTATAATTAAAAAAGGTGAACACGGTGCGTTTCTTATGAAGGAAAATGAAATATTTTTCTGCCCTGCAGTTCCGCTCGATAAGGTTATTGACCCTACCGGCGCAGGTGATACGTTCGCAGGCGGGTTTATGGGCTGGCTTCATAAAACAAAAAATCTGTCTTTCGAAAATCTGAAAATTGCCGTGGTTTTCGGTACCGTTATGGCGTCTATTGTAGTCCAGGATTTTTCGCTTGAAGGAATCAGAGATATAGATAAATCTGAAATTTTATCGAGATTCCGTAGAATTAAATCTCTAACTGCGTTTAATGAACCGGAGTTCTCTTTATGAGTATGGTGCAGACTGAAGCGGTTTTACTGAAAAAATTTAAATTCGGAGATACAAGCATTATTGCAAATTTTTTCTCAAAAGATTTTGGAAAATTTACTGCACTCGTAAAGGGTGCGAGAAATCTGAAATCCGGTAAATCCGCCGTCTATCAGAGTATGAACAGACTGATTCTTATGTTTAATAAAAAGGAAAACAGGGAATTGCAGATTATAAATAAGGCGGATTTGACCGATTCTTTTGAGGGAATTAAGACGAATCTTGATAAACTGAATATTGCATTCAGAATTCTTGAACTTATAAACAGGCTATATATAGAATATGATAAACATCCCGAAACATTTCACCTTATGACGGATATAATGAAAAATATTGAACTTGCAGAAAATAATTTTAAGAATTTTCTTATTTTTTTCCAGTTGAAAATTTCAGATTATACGGGAATTTCCCTCTTCGGAAATAAAAATTTAGAAAGTTCAGGCGTTTTTCCTGCAGTAAATGATGAAACTTTTGTTAATATTGCTTCGTTTAAAAATGTAGATACATATATGGATATACTTTTTCAGATAAATTTTTCAAATTTGGATAAAGTTAGTCGGTATATAATAAATGATAAAGATGCGGATTTAATCAGTGATTTTCTTGATGACTATCTGCTGCACGATAATTACGCAAAAGAATTAAAAACTACTAGAATTATAAATCAAATGAAAAGATTTAATTAAAAGGAGAAAATAAAAATGAAGAAAAAATCATTAATTGCCGGAGCAGCCTTGATAATTGCGACTCTGGTTTTTAGTGTTATTTTAGTCGCAAATTTTGACGGTCTTAAGACACTATCGGCAAATCCCCAGGTGCAGTTTAAAACAACTCCCCCAATTGAAAATGTTAATCCGAATGTAAAAGGTCTTAATGATGCATTCGTGGAAATTGCAAATAAAGTTACTCCCTCGGTCGTTTATATTGAAGTTACCGGCGAGTCGAAAAGTGACGATAATAAAAAGAAATTCGATTTCTTTTTCGGACCGGATTTCAATTTTAATGAACCGCCGTTGCACGGAAGCGGCTCGGGCGTGATTATCAGCCAGGACGGCTATATACTTACGAATAACCACGTCGTTAAAGATGCAAGCGATAAAGGCATTAAAGTTATTTTGACCGATAAAAGGGAATTCCCAGCTAAATTAATTGGTTCTGACCCGAATACGGATGTCGCTATTATCAAAATTGAAGCGGATAATCTCATCGTTGCTTCTGTCGGCAATTCTGATAATGTTCAGGTCGGTCAGTGGGTTCTCGCTATTGGTAATCCGCTCGGACTTAATAATACTGTTACTGCCGGTATAGTCTCGGCTATCGGAAGAAATGTTAATGTGAGTAACGACAGTTATGCTATTAATAATTTCATTCAGACAGATGCGGTTATTAATCCGGGAAATAGCGGCGGCGCCCTCGTCGATGTTAACGGATACGTAATCGGAATAAACTCTGCCATTAAAACTACAACCGGATATTATCAGGGCTACGGCTTTGCAATCCCGATTAATATGGCTAAAAGCGTTTCCGAAGAATTGATTAAATACGGAAAAATTGAAAGAGGATATATCGGCGTTTCGATTAAGGATGTTGACAGTAAGGATGCAAAAGGATTTGGTCTCGATAAAGCAAAAGGAGTCCTGATTCAGAATGTGATAAAAGGCGGTGCCGGTGATGATGCAGGATTGAAACCCGGCGATATTATCCTGTCCGTTAACGGTAAGGAAGTTAATGCCGCTAACCAGTTGCAGACTGAAATCGGCTCGAAACGACCCGGTGAAGAAGTTACACTGAAAATTTTCCGCGACGGAAAGGAATTTGATCAGATAGTAAAACTTAAACCCCGGAATGAAGATGGTAATATTTCTGAAAATATGAATGATAATAATGATAATAGGTCAGATTCCGATATGAAGAAATATGATAAGATTGGTTTTACTATTACTGACTTGAACGATAGAATGAGAAAAGAATTTGACACTGATAACGGCGTCTATGTGCAGGATGTATCACCTTATTCCGAAGCCTTTATGAGAGGTCTTAGAAGCGGTATTGTAATCCTTGAAGTCAATAAGGAAAATGTCAACAGCGTTTCTGATTTCGACAGTATTGTAAAGGATAAAAAATCCGGCGATGTTCTCGTTCTCAAGATTTTACTTCCGAATAAGGAAATCAGAATGATTGTGATTGAACTGAAATAAAGGTTATTTATATCCCCTGCCCCGTTTTTTTGACGGGGCAGGAAAAAGTAGTTGATTATTTAATTATTTCTTTATATTTTTTACTAATGAAAGTTGGATTTAAAATATTATTATTGATGGTGTTTATCATATCCGGTATTTCTATTGCATACGGTGATTATAAACATCTCTCAACTAATGTAATCACCGTCGGTGACCCTTCTGTGCCCTC
>CAYWMV010000113.1:0-7392 GCA_964459055.1 uncultured Ignavibacteriaceae bacterium
CTAAAGTCATGGGCTGGAAATAAAAAAATCTTAGCAATTCGAATTTCCAGCCCACGAATTTATTCGTGGGAATAAAATAAACAGACAGGAAATATAAACCGTTTCAACGGTTTAAAATTGAATTTTGTATTTTTAATATCAGAAATTTCCAGCCCACGAATTTATTCGTAGGGATAAAAAAACTCTCTATATATTTTTTAAATTTAATGGTAAATTACATAAAAAAATATAAGTAATATGAGAAATTCAATTTTAACAAAAATAAATATTCTGATTTTATCGGTTATACTTATCGGCATTTTCTCTGTCCTTCAGAGAAATCCAACCGAGGTAAATTCAGAAAATCACAGGGAAAGAAAACAAAAGCACAAAAGAGAAGCATCAGGTGCTATGGAATCTATGCAGTTTATGAATGAAATACGCGCATACCCTGACAGAGACATACCTCCCGAAAAATATTATGAGGCATACGAGTATTCAAATAAATATCTTTCTAATTCTGATCTCGATAACAGTGCAGATAACTGGACTGTAATGGGTCCGACTAACATCGGCGGCAGGAGCGTATCGTTCGCAGTTCATCCCGTAGATACAGGAACAATATTTATGGGTTCTGCTTCCGGCGGTTTATGGAAATCAACATCGGGCGGTCTCGGAGCCGATGCCTGGGATTTTGTAAATACGGGTTATCCGTCCTGCGGTATAGGTTCAATAGCAATTGATTCCGCAAACCCGAATATTATGTATATCGGGACGGGAGAAAATTACGGTTATAAATATTCAAATAACGGTCAGAACGTAAGAGTAATGAGAGGTATGTACGGCATCGGGATTCTGAAAACAACAAACGGCGGAACAACCTGGACAAAATCTCTCGATTGGTCTTATCAGAACCAGACGGGAGTGTGGGATGTTATTATTAATCCCCAGAATTCAAATATATTATATGCAGCCACCAGTGAAGGTATTTATAAATCCGTTAATGCAGGCGGAAACTGGAGTCAGATTCTGAATTACAAAATGGCTATGGATTTATTAATTAATCCTGTAAATCCGAATATTTTATATGCATCAATCGGAAATCTGACAAACGATGCACCGACACCGCTTACTGAAAGAGGGATTTTCAAATCTACCAATGCAGGTGTCAACTGGACAAAACTTACGGGCGGATTACCGTCCAACTGGTCCGGCAAATCAACACTCGATATGTACAAAGGAAATCCTGATTATATTTATTCAAGCATTTGTAATGATGTAACTTCATATGTCGGTTTTTACAAAAGCACTAACGGAGGCTTGAACTGGACGGTAGGTTCAACTTCAGTTTCGAGCGGAAATCAGGGCTGGTATAATAACGGTGTGCTCGTTAAACCCGACAATCCGAATGTAATCGTCGTTGGTACTCTAAACGTCGAGAAATCAACAAACGGCGGAACAAGTTTTTCGACTAAGTCCAGCTGGTCAGCATGGAACACAGGTCAGACACCTCCCGGACAACCCGAAGGACCTCCGAATTTTGTACATGCCGATGTTCATTATTACGCATACAATCCTAAAGATTACAATAAACTGTATGTCGTTACTGACGGTGGATTATACAGGTCGAATAATTTCGGCGAAAGCAATTCATTTTATTCCTGTAACGGAGGATTTATCACATCGCAGTTCTATGCATCTTTCGGCAATTCATATCAGGATTCAAATTACTGTATAGGCGGATTACAGGATAACCGCTCTGCATTTTATCAGGGTGACCCGGCGGGTGCCTTCTATAAAACCTTCGTCGGAGACGGGTTATCGAGTGCGGTTAATCCCGTTAATGACAATATCGTATATACGGAATATGTTTACGGCGATCTTGCTCGCTCAACCAACAGAGGAGTGAACTGGTCTTATGTTAATCCTCCGAACAACGGAAGTTCTTCTTATTATTGCTTCTGTGCTCCTTTCAAACTTGCAAAATCAAATCCCGCGGTTATTTATATCGGAAGTGTGGGAGTCTATAAGTCAACTGCTTCAGGCTCCGGCTGGACTCTTACCGGTTCGGGAGTCATTACAAGCAAAGTATTATCTCTTTGTGTTTCCGAGCATACTCCCGATACAGTATATGCAGGGACAGTATCTCCGAATGCATCTGTTTTCAGAACATTTAACGGAGGAACTGTCTGGACAAATATTTCATCCGGTCAGTTACCCGACAGATATGCAACAGACATTGAAATTAATCCTAATGATGCAAAGACTGTCTATATTACCTTTGGAGGTTTCGGAACAGGTCACGTATATAAATCCACGAATGCAGGAACGAACTGGACAAACATTTCGGGGAATTTACCCGATTTACCTCATCAGGCAGTTATAGTTGACCCGCTTTATCCGAATAATATATATGTCGGAAATGACCTCGGAGTGTATGCTTCCACTAACGGCGGACAAAACTGGAGTGAATACAGAAACGGAATGCCGTATTCTCTCGTTTTCGACCTGACAATTTCCTATCCGAAAAGAAAACTTCGCGCTACAACACACGGAAACGGCGTTTGGCAGAGGAATCTCGTGAGCAATCCTTTGAACATTAACCCTGTGAATAATAATATTCCTGACAAATTCGAACTCGGGCAGAATTATCCGAATCCGTTCAATCAATCTACAATTTTCAGTTTTCAATGTTCAATGGCAGGAAATGTGAAAGTTCAGGTTTATAATCTTGCGGGGAAAGAAGTGTCTGTCCCGGTAAATGAAAATTTACAGCCCGGAAGTTACAATGTTAGATTTGATGCAGGCAGTCTGCCGAGCGGAGTTTATTTTTACCGGATGAAGGCGGACGGAAGGATTATTCAGACGAATAAAATGATTTTAATGAAATGAAATAACGGGGCACTCTTCCTGTATTACGAAAAACCCAACAGTCAGGAAGATTGCCCCGTGGTTTTTAACTTACTTCAAGGTAATTGAGGTCTTTGCCGTATGTTTCTTCAAGGTTCTTTGCTGCAAGGTATGCAATCAGAACGCAAAGCAATCCCACTAACAAAGCCGAGTAAATAATCCCCAACGAATTTGTAAGAAATTGAAACAATAATGTAGCAGGAACAACCGCCCCTCTTACAAAATTAGGTGCAGTAGTTGTGACTGTTGCTCTTATGTTTGTTCCGAACTGCTCCGCGGCGTTTGTAACAAATACCGCCCAGTATCCGCCTGAAAGACCGAGCAGGAAACACATCGCATAGAAAAATTCTCTGCCGAACTGATTAAAGAAAAGATAAATAACAATATTTATCGTCGCAAAAATTATAAATCCTTTAACGATTTTTTTTCTCGTTTTGAAAATCTGGCTTAACGAACCGCTAAGTATATCACCAAAGGCGAGCCCGAGATAGCAGAATGTAATTGCTGCACCGGTATTCACCGGAATTTCAAAGCTTTTGATATTTCAGGTGAGAATGTAATTAGTACTCCGACTATGTACCATATCGGGACTCCGATTGCAATGCTGTATAAATATTTGAGAAACAATTTTTTATCCCTGAACAGCAAAAGGAAATTTCCTCTGGTTACATTCAGGAATTTTATTGCATTATACATTCCGGATTCATATACACCTAACCTCAGAATCAGCAGAAGTAACCCCATTCCGCCTCCTATGAAGTACGCAACTCTCCAGTCAAAAAGTTCTGCAACAAAAGCCGCGGCAACGGCACCGAATATTCCTACTGCGGCAATTATCATAGTTCCGTATCCTCTTAACTCTTTTGGCATAATTTCCGCAACAAGAGTTACGCCCGCTCCGAGTTCCCCTGCCAGTCCGATTCCCGCCAGAAATCTAAGGAATGCGTAAGTTGTAATATCATTTACAAATCCGTTTGCAAGATTCGCAATTGAATACGCAAAAATCGAACCGAATAAAACCGACAATCTGCCTTTCTTGTCGCCTATAATGCCCCATATAATTCCTCCGATAAGCATTCCTGACATTTGCATATTCAGAAGCAGTACTCCGTTGCTCATCAGCGATTCTCCCTCTACTCCAAGTGTCTGAAGTGAAGTTATTCTGACAATGCTGAATAATATCAGGTCATATATGTCAACAAAGTAACCAAGAGCAGATACAATCAGCACAATTGCTATGTTACGGTTGGAATTGGTTTCCATTAGTAATTAATTTTAGGATTTTTAAATTTCCATTCGGAAAAAATTTTCATTGCTTCCTTTCTTAAATACTGTTTTGTGGGAATTCTTCTTTTTTCAGGTTTCAGTTTTATTTCTCTGTACAAAAAATCATCCTGAAAACCTATTCCCGCAGCGTCTTTCCTCGAATTTGCAAAATATATCCTTGATATTCTCGCCCAGTATATCGCCGATAAGCACATCGGACAGGGCTCGCAACTCGAATATATTTCACAGTCTTCAAGATGATATCTTCTGAGTTTTTTGCAGGCTTTCCTTATCGCTTCAGTTTCAGCGTGTGCGGTAGGGTCATTTTCCGAAATAACCCTGTTTATTCCCTTTGAAATAATTTTTCCGTTTTTTACTATAACGGCACCGAATGGTCCGCCGTTATTGTTATTTAAGTTACTTTCGGACAGTTCAATTGCTTTTAACAAAAATTCTTTCCGGTATGCCATTTATTTGATTTGCTTCAGTATTTTTTCACGCTGTTCATTAAAGGTTTTAGTGCTGTAAAATGTCAGCGTTTTATCTATTGACTTTAGTGCTTCTTCATAATTTCCCAGTCTGTAGTAAAATTCAGATAATCTGTAGTATAAACTCCCTTCATTTACGCTGCCTTCAACATAAGGCAGAGCTTCAAAGCATAATGTTATTCCGAGTTCGGTTTTTTCCCTGTCGGAATTTTCATCGCGCATAATTGAATATGCATAGGTCAGAAGATACTGCCCGAAACTGAATCTGATGTCCTCATCATCCTTACCGAAATTATCAAATGCTATTTTATATTGTTTTGCCGCTTCAACATAATTTTCGTTGTTCTGGTAACAGTATTCGGCAACCATAATCGCGACATTTTTCAGTACGTCGCTGCCGGGATAAATTTCATTGAAATTCTTTAAACTCTCAATATCATCGGATAATATTGAATAATACATTGCGGCGTTATCCGCATATCCGGAAATATTGCCGCTGTCAGTATTCAGTACTTTTTTGAAATACTGTTTCGACCTGTCGGTTTCCCCGTAATCAAACAGTTTTTTTCCCATCAGATAATTTGCTTCTGAATTATCCTGATTAATTTTGAGTCTATTTTTTAAATCTCCGTAAGTGTTAATACCGTTATTAAAATCACTGATTGTTCTGAGAAATTCGGCAGGTTTTAAAAATCCTACGATTCTGTCAATTTCTTTTCCATCCGTGTCAACGAAGACTATTGTCGGGTATCCTTTGATTTTGTAACGCTCCGCTAGTTCTACTCCCTCACCTTTTTCAGCATCTATCTTCCAGTTAATCTGATAATAATTTGCGTAATCAGAAACTTCTTTGTTAGTATAAACTACCTTGTCAAGTTCAACGCACCACTTACACCATTCCGTAAAAAAATCTATCATAATATTTTTATTCTCTGACTTTGCTTTGGCAAGAACTTCAGCAAAAGAACCCGTTTCAAAGTTTATTTCTTCAGTATATGCAAATAAGGGTGTTATCGATATTAAAAATGCGATTATGAATATTTTAACCATAGAAATTTGATTTAATTTAGTAATAAGTAAAATTAATTCCTATGACAGACAAATTAAAGGATATTACATCTGTTTTTTTATAGAAAATTCAACGTAAACATTTAAATATTTTTTAAGGTATTTGCGTGAAATTAATTCCTATCAAAAATAAAAAATATGTTTTAATTTTTAAAAAAATATTATTTATGAAAACAAAGAAACTCGGAAATACAGATTTTGAAATTACTTCCGTCGGCTTCGGTGCGTGGGCAATCGGCGGAGGAGGATGGGAATTCGGATGGGGAAAACAGGATGATGAAAATTCCGTTAAAGCCATTCACAAAGCAATTGAGTCCGGTATTAACTGGATTGACACTGCGGCGGTTTACGGGCTTGGTCATTCGGAAGAAGTCGTGGCAAAAGCACTGAAAGGAATGAAAGAAAGACCTTATGTATTCACTAAATGCGAATTGAGGTGGGATGAGAATGGAAAAATCTACAACAGTATTAAAAAAGAATCTGTGAAATACGAATGCGAGATGAGTCTGAAGAGACTGCAGACTGATGTTATAGACCTGTATCAGATACACTGGCCGAGTCCTGACAATGAAATAGAAGAAGGATGGGAAGCAATGCAGGAACTGAAAACAGAAGGAAAAATCAGATTTGCGGGTGTCTCAAATTTCAGCGTTGAGCAGATGGAAAGAATAATGAATATTGCCCGGATTAGTTCACTTCAGCCGCCGTATTCTCTGTCCCATTCTGTCACGGAAAAAGAAATTATTCCTTATTGCGAAAAAAATAATATAGGAGTAATCGTGTATTCGCCGATGATGTCAGGATTATTATCCGGAAAAATGACGAGGGAAAGAATCGAAGCATTACCCGATGATGACTGGAGGAAGAACAGTTCACAGTTCAAAGAACCCCGTCTGACAAAAAATCTCCTGATTGCGGAAAAACTTAAGGAAATCGGGAAAAAATATGGTGCTGAAGCAGGCGCAGTTGCAATTGCCTGGACGCTAAGACTGAACGGTGTTACCGCAGCAATTGTCGGCGCAAGAAATCCCGGGCAGATTGATTTGCTTATTTCAGCCGGAAATCTCATTCTTGATGTAAGTGATATCAATGATTTGAATAAGATAATTGAATAAAGATTTATTAACTCATAGCCTGAGTGACGCTTATTACATCAGGTGTTGAAATTCTGCTCAAATATAGTAAATTTTCAGAACTTGGAAAAAGCGGATTAGTGATATATCGAGGAATACCGGCATTACGCATTAGTCTCACACTTGAAAACGGAGTTAAACGGATTAATAAGGATTTTATAAGAAAAAAAAATCAACTCCGCAAGGAGTTGAATATTTATAGAACATTAAAAATATACAACCCCGTCGGGGTCGTATGACTTTATATTTCTTTCTGCTATAAATATTTGAATCCTTCGGATTCATTATACATTAAATCCACAACAAAAAAATTAAAACATTTTTCTTCGGATTGAACCGGGTTATTCCATTAGTATTCAAATTCTTTTCAAAATGGTAGGAAAATTAAGAATTATAAAACTAACATGTATTACTCATTTTATCACTTAAGTAACGAAAATTTAAACAAAATCAGCAAAAAATTTTAAATGATATTTTTCTTTGCGTCTCTGCGTCTCTGCGTCTTTGCGAGAAATACGAAATGATTGGTTCCGGTTTGTCCGGTTTAT
>CAYWMV010000114.1:0-7372 GCA_964459055.1 uncultured Ignavibacteriaceae bacterium
AAAATGCCCTTGAAGACTTATTGAAATTTCAGACTGAAGGAATAAATATTATCAATTTCGATTTATGCTATCAGACAAAAACTTTTGATATCGAACAGATTACTTTTGACGAGAATAAATTTATAAGATATTATCTAAGCAAATTCAGACCTGAACTGTTAAGAGAAGACATTATAGATTGTTTTCACATTTTGAATACTATTTTAACGCAGGATTTCGATTTATATTTTATGTACAGGGATTTTCAGCCGAGGAATATTATGCTCTGGAAGCGGAATTTATATTATCTTGACTATCAGTCCGGGAGAAAAGGACCTCTTCAATATGATGTTGCCTCTTTCCTTTATTCAGGCAGTGCGGGATTCAACATTGAAGAGAGGGAAATGTTGTTGAATCACTATCTTACTTTACTTTCCTATAATTTTATAAACAAAGAAAGTTTTCTTAAATATTATAAATACTTTGCAGTGATACGTCTGATACAGATGCTCGGGAGTTACGGATATCTCATAGAAAAAAGAAATGATGAGAATCAGATACCGAAAATAGAAAAAGCGCTGGAAAATCTTAAACAGGTTCTTGAAGAAATTGAAGAAAAGGAAATCAGGGATTGTTTAATGAAATTAGTAATTAATCCTGCTGGATAAATAGAGAATTATTAAATTAATATGTTTATTCGTAGCGCAGAGCGTCTATTGGATTCAGGCGGGATGCCTTATAAGCGGGATAAACACCGAAAATCACACCGACAAGAGTACATATTACAAATCCGATTATAACCCAGTCCAGAGGAATCACGACATTACTTTTTAAATAAATACCGAGTAAATTTCCTGAAAAAACACCGAGAATGATACCAATAATTCCGCCTACCTGACACAGGATTATGGCTTCAACTATAAACTGGAATAAAATATTACTGTTCTTTGCTCCAATCGCTTTTCTGATGCCGATTTCCTTTGTTCTTTCAGTTACTGAAACCAGCATTATGTTCATAATTCCAACACCCGCTGCCAGTAACGCTATAAATGAAATAAAACCGGCTCCGTATTTAAAATATTTAGTGAAACTATTTACAGTACCGATTAATGATTCATTTGAAAATATTTCAAAATTATTATCTTCTCCGGGTTTTACACCCCTTATTACCCTGAAAACACTGATTATGTTTTCCATACAATCATTATAGGATTCTTTATCCTTTGCCTGAATGGCAATATTTAAAGATTGTTCTCTTCCGTAAATTTGCAATCCCCGTGTTATGGGAATTATTGCAATATTATCCAGACTCTGACCAAAACTTTCACCCTTTGGTTCCAGAACTCCTATAATCTGATAATCGTGTCCGTCAAGAATAATTCTTTTATTAATCGGATTTTCTTTTGGAAATAATTTGGAAACTACTTCAAGACCGATAACAGTTACCGGAGAAGCGTTTTGTACTTCTTTTTCAGTAAAAAATCTTCCTTCTCGAATCATATAGTCGTTAGCGGGGAGGAAACCCGTTGTACCTCCGCAAACGGACATATTGGGATTTGTAGCGAATTGCCCGTATTTAAAAATTTTACCCATTTTCCATAATTCGAGCGACATATATTTGTAATTTGTTGCCCGTTCCATTAACTGAACACCCTGTTCATAAGTAATATCAGGTCTGTTTCTGAATCTTCTGCTGCCGGGACCGCCGAAATTCATTGCAGGGAATTTCTGTATCTGGAAAGAATTACTTCCCAACTGACTTAATCCGCTTTCTATACCTGCCTGTAATGCGGATAAAGCAGTCATTATCGCAATAATGGAAAAAACGCCTATAACAATTCCTGATAAAGTAAGAAATGCCCTTAATTTATTTGCTCTGATCGTATTTAACGCTAATTTTATTATTTCGACTATTAACATATTTTATTCATATCTGAGTGAATCAACAGGGTCAAGTTTCGCGGCATTATAAGCAGGGAAAAATCCTGCCAGAATGCCAAACAAAACCGATATAAACAAACCGAGAACAACGACCCACAATGGCATTGCCGTCGGAAGAACAAGTGCATCAATTAATAAACTTATCGGAAATGCTATCATTAAACCTGTTATTCCTCCAAGCAGACATATAATTACAGACTCTATTAAAAATTGCATCAGAATAACAGTTTTTCTTGCACCTATCGCCTTTCGGATACCTATCTCTTTTGTTCGTTCTTTTACAGAAACAAACATAATATTTGTAATACCTACAGAACCCACTATTAAAGATAAAGATGTAATCAGAAGTCCTATGATTTTGATTAATGAAGTCAGCTGCTCATAGGTAGCTTTAAATGCTTCCTGCTGATTAACTCCAAAATCATCTTTACCCCCGAGAGGAACTTTTCTTGTCTTCCTCATAACAGAAATTACTTCTTCTTTTGTTTCATCAAGATTGTTTATATCCGCTGCCTTAATGTTAATTGAAAGAGACCTTCTTGTTCCGAATAATTTGAAAAATCTGTTTATAGGAATAACAACCCTGTTATCAAGACTAAAAAGACCGAGCATACTGCCCTGCTTTTCCAGGACGCCGATAATTTTGAATGTGTATGTACCGATTTTTATAGGTTTACCTATCGGGTCTATATTATCAAAGAAAGCTTTTTTGACATCCATTCCGATAACAACAACGGGATAACCGTTTTCCGACTCGTTTTCAGAAAAAAATCTGCCCTCCTCCATATTAACTCCGAATGTTTCCTGATATTCAGCTGTTGTGCCGAGTACTATTACATTCTCCAAAGACAGAGAACCGTACTGAACATCTCTTCCGGTTCCCGCTGAAGGACAAATTGATGATGCAGATTGCAAATGATTTCTGAGGAATTGATAATTTTCCATCGTTATATCCTTACGGTTGCGGTAAAATTCAAAATCTTCGCTGCCAAACCACTCAAATTTCTGGACATAAAGAACATCAGCACCTATCGATGCAATACTTTCCTCAAACGCCCTGTTGATTCCTTCAATTGCAGTCTGCATTAAAGTTACGGCAATAATACCTATTACGATACCAAGTGTTGCAAGTACTGAACGCATTTTATTTGCAGTTATTGCCTTATAACTTATTATTATATTTTCCTTTACTGAAACAAAAAAATTCATCAGGAATTTACATTAGATTTTGAATCGTGTTCAATCATTCCGTCTCTGATTTTTATAATTCTGTTCGCATGTTTTGCTATTTCCTCTTCGTGTGTGACGATTATAATTGTATTTCCCTTTTTACTCAAATCAGACAGAAGTGCCATAATTTCTTCGCCTGTCTTAGTATCGAGATTACCCGTCGGTTCATCCGCAAGCAGTATTGACGGATTATTTACTAATGCCCTTGCAACTGCAACCCTTTGCCTCTGACCGCCTGATAATTCATTGGGTTTATGTTTCATTCTGTCACTCAATCCTACATTGAAAAGGGCTTCTTCTGCTTTCCGTATTCTTTCAGACCTCGAAACTCCGGAATAAATAAGCGGCAATTCAACATTGTGCAATGCATCGCTTCTTCCCAGCAGATTAAATGTCTGGAACACAAAACCTATTTCTTTATTCCGGATATGAGCCAGTTCGTTATCGTCCATTTCCGAAACCAGTTTTCCGTTTAACGTGTAATCCCCGGATGTCGGAGTATCGAGACATCCGATTATATTCATAAGAGTTGATTTACCCGAACCAGAAGGTCCCATAATTGCCACGTATTCATTTTTTTTGATATTAAAAGTGACGCCGTTCAGAGCAAAGAGTTTTTCATCACCCATTTCATAAATCTTTTTTACGTCTTTAATTTCAATCAAATTTTCCATAACGTCTGCTCTTATTCTTCACTTTCCTGTTTTGGTTTCATCTTTTTATCATTGTCAACTTTAACTTTAGCATTGTCGTCCAGTTCCTTGTTAATCGCTTTGAAACTGCCTTTTACTACTTCTTCGCCCTCGTTTATACCTTCAATAATTTCTATATAAGTTGCATCACTGATTCCGGTTTTGACAACCTTCTTTTTTGCAAGATTGTTTTCAATGACAAAAACAATTTCTTTGGGTTTGTTTTTCTGAATCCCCTTTTCCTGTGTTTTTGTATCAATCACTTGCTGCTCGCCTTCAGTTATTTCTTTTACAGAGGTTGTATCCTCGTCTCTGGTCGTTACACACTGTATGGGCACTGCAAGAATATTCTCCTTGTGGTTAACTTCAATGTCCACTGTACAACTCATCCCTGGTCTTAATTCGTAATCTTCTTTATCAATTCTGATTTTAACTATGAAGTTAACTACTTCTTCCTGAGTACCTGTGCCCTTTGACGTAGCTGTATTTGCTATTTCATAAACATATCCCGTGAATATTTTGTCCGGGAATGCATCAATCTGAATTCTGGCTGTGTCGCCGATTTTAACATTTGTAACATCGGTTTCACCTATTTCCACCTGTGCTTCCATACTCGACAGGTCTGAAATTGTTAGAATATTCGAGCCCATATTTGACATTGTACCGAGTACTTTTTCGCCGATTTCGTTGTTAAGTTGCGTGACTGTTCCTGACATAGGAGCGGCAATAACTGTTTTTGACAAATCATACTGAACCGCCGACAAACCTGCCCTCTGCTGATTAATCTGTGCCCTGATTGTGTTCATACTCGCCAGCGTTGCATCGTAATTTGCCTGTGCATTATCAAGGTCGCTTTGCGATGCCAGACCTTTTAAAAATAGTTCCTTTATCCTGTTTAGCTCCAGTTCGTTCTTGTGTAGATTAACCTCCTGTGCTTTCAGATTGCTTTCCTGAACACGAATACCCGCTTCCTGCTGACGCATTTGAGGATAATATGCATCGGGTCTTATTCTGACAACGAGTTGACCTTTTGTTACCTCATCACCCTCTTCAAACGGCAATGATATTATCTCACCGCTCACTTCCGAACTTATGTCAACTTTTTTTTCTGCCTGAATCTTTCCTGTCCCGGTTACAATCTGAGTTATGTCCCTTTTTCCTATTTTCTCCGTCTGCACTTCTACCAGTTTCTCCTTTTTTCCTGACATTATTACAGATATGATTATTATGAGGAGCAATGCAATCCCTATTATCCAGAATAATTTTTTTCTTTTTTTCCTCGCCTTGTTATTTGTTACAGGCTTCCCGGTTTTAATACTTTCTGCCATATAATGATTTTTAATATTTTAATTTTCCCGATAAATAATCTATCTGCGCTTTCGCAAGATAGAAATTGTAAACACTTTTAATTTTTTCTATTATTAAATTATTGTACCTTACCGTTGCGGTCTGAACATCGAGAAGAGTCCCGTAGCCGATCCTGAAATTTTCTTCAGAAAGATATTTATCCTGCTCGGCTGATTTAATATTCCGGTCAAGGATTTCAATCTGTTTGTAACTCGTTTTTAAATCAAGTGTTGCTTTTTTAATGTCTGACCTTATCTGATGCTCGAGTTTTTTCAAATCCTCAGATTTTTGTTTTATGTTCACTTCGGCTATTTGTTTATTGACATCAAGTTTGAATCCCTGAAATATTGAATAATTCAGAGACAAGCCGACTGTTAAAACTCTGTTGTTTGTAATCTGATTAAATTTATTTCCGCTTATATTATAATTCCCGAAAGCAGACAGAGTGGGATAATACAGATATTTTTCGGCAATGTCGAGTTTTGTTTCGTTAATTGCTATATCCTGCAAACCAAGTTTGTAATCATACCTCGTATTAATTGCGTTTTTTACCAGTTCCTCCTCATTTTTGTATGTATCAAGAACGAACTTCAAATCCTGATTTTCCATCGAAAGGTTAAGTCCCTCAGATACGGGAAGTATATCCCTGTCAAGATTGTCATACATCACGGTCAGGAGTTCAACTTTCGACTTCTCATAATCGTTTTTTGATTTTTCCAGACTGAGTTCATCCTGCGCTACCTGAACATCCTGTTTGTAAATTTCCGCTATTGTTTTCTTACCGACATTAACGTATTCCTTAATCATTTCCAGCTGATTTTTTGAATTAGCGAGACTCTGCTCATTGGCTTTCACAATGTATTCATTCATCAGAGTATTGAAAAACTTGGAGAAAACATTAATGACAATATCATATTTGACTTTCTCATAGTTAATATTGAGTTTCAGTTCATTCTCCCTTTCAAGATCAATACTCCTGTAATTTGCGAATCCGTCAAAAAGTGTAACCTGGGAATTTATGCCAAGATTGAAATTATCCTGCGTTCTGCTCTGGTCGCCGATTATGATGGGGATTCCGTTCTGAAAAATTACCCCGCCCTTTGAAAATGTGTTGTTTTTAGTCCATCCCGCTGATAACGACAAAGTCGGGAATAAATCACCCCGTGTTGATTTAATATTAAACTTCTGTATGTCAAGTGAATTTTTGAGTGTTGAAAGATTCGGGTCATTATCAGTTGCCGTAATGATGGCTTCCTTTAAATTTACTACCTCCTGTGAAAATGATGGAACATACATGAAAATCATTATTAGAGGCAGAAGGACATGCTTCTTCATTGTATTATTATGTTATTTATTAAAAATACGATATTTAATATAAATAGTTTCAATTTTCAAAAACAGGGAAAATAATTTCTATATATTAAAAATTCACTTGAACCAATTATGGTAGTGTAACTGTTAGATAATTTAAAATTTCGAGAATGTTCAAAGATAATTTAACCGAATATA
Organism: uncultured Ignavibacteriaceae bacterium; assembly: GCA_964459055.1. Taxonomy (GTDB): domain Bacteria; phylum Bacteroidota; class Ignavibacteria; order Tepidaquicellales; family Tepidaquicellaceae; genus Tepidaquicella. The sequence goes on from CAYWMV010000114.1 coordinate 6,699, forward strand.
ACCTTAAGTGTAGGTCATTTGATTCAGAATCCTCCTTTTTAATAATTATTTAATTCCGGTAGAATTTTGTTTTATTCCGGACAGATAACATTCATTTAACCCGGCTAATCAACTTTCGTATAAATTCCCGACCATCTTTTTGTAAAATTCAGATTAAAATGTTCCGCTTCCAGTTTATCCGAATCAATTTTATTGTATATCCCAAATCCGCCGTCTCCATATTTATCATCAATTCTTCGAAAAACAAAATATAATTTTCCTGCAATTAAATTTCCGACGCCATCGGCATATACAATTCCATTTGTAGAAAACGTCAGTGTGTATCCTGCATCGCCGTCATTTATGGCGACATAACTGTTGCCCGACTCAAGGTAATAGCCTCTGAAATCCTGAGAGTATGTAATATTTGCGACCAGCCCTGTGATTACAAATATGAAAAATAATGTCGTTTTTTTCATGATTTATTTTTTAAGTTTTTACATTCAAAAATGGAGTGCAAAAAGTGATAATAAAAGGTAAATTTTTAAGGCGAATCATAAAATAACGATACGTTTATTCATAATTAAGAATTTTTACCTGCCAATATTTATTCGAATAAATTCTAAGATAAATATTTTTTTATCACTACTGTCCAGTTGTTAGTTGAATAAAAACAGTTGTTTATTTGGGGTATC
>CAYWMV010000115.1:0-7337 GCA_964459055.1 uncultured Ignavibacteriaceae bacterium
ATAATGAAATGTATTCATCTCTCGAAATGTTTGCGGCGGCATTCGGTAGCGTCATAAGTCCGAGATACTCTTCTATGTAGTATCTTTTGTCTTCAGAGACTTCGTAAATTTTCGGAACATTGAATCCGGAATTTCTGAATGATTTGGAAAATTCAATGAAAGCAGTATTTTCACTTACATTACCGTTGATAACTCCTATACACTCATTATCTCCGTTGCTCAGCAAAAACAAATTCCTCTCGGATGCGTCTGCTTTAACGGGCGTTATTTTTTCAGGAGCATTGAAAAACTTCTTCTTGAAGAGTTCCGTTAATTTGTCTTCAGCCATTTTATAATACATTTTCTAATGCAGTTTCGATATCTGTGTACTTAAATTTAAATCCGCTTTCTAATGTCCTTTTTGGAATGATTTTTCTTCCTTCAAGCAGATATTTCGCAAATTCTCCTACAAGAAGTTTCAGAATGAACGCAGGAGCCGGAAATATTGAAGGTCTTCCGAGTATTTTTCCTATTGCCTTAGCGAGTTGCTTGTTTGTAATCGGTTCAGGTGCAATTCCATTGTAGGCGCCTGACATTTTATCATTTTCAATTATGTATGAAAACAGTTCAGTTAAGTCGTCTATATGTATCCATGGCATCCACTGTCTGCCGTTCCCGAGTGGACCGCCGGCGAAAAATTTAAAAGGGGTAAGCATTCTTTCAAGTGCACCGCCTTTTTCAGAAAGAACTATGCCTGTTCTGATTACGGATGTTCTTATATTTAATTTTTCCGCCTTTAATGCCGTTGATTCCCAGTCGGCAACGAGTCTTGAGAGAAAATCATTTCCCGGTGCCGAGTATTCGTCTGATTCGCCGTTCATTTCAAGACCGTAGTATCCGGATGCAGAAGCATTTATGAATACTGACGGTTTGGCTTTCATCACGGACATTGATTCAACTAACAGTTCCGTTGAATTAATTCTGCTGTCGTATAAAAGTTTTTTATAACTTTCAGTCCATCTTTTATCGCCGATTGATGCACCTGCAAGATTAATTATTCCGTAACTTCCGTTTATACCTGAAACCAATTCATCCAATAATTTCTCTCCCGAAAACGACAAATAATTAATATTCTGATACTCATTAAAAATTTTTTTGGCATTTTCCGTGTTTCTTGTTAATACGATTACTCTGAATCCTTTATTAATCAGTTTCAGAGTAAGATGCCTTCCAATCAGACCAGTTGCTCCGTTTATTGCGACAATTTTCAAGTCCATACATTAAATATATAGTTTTTAACTTCTATTTTCAATTTAACTATTAATAATTAATTGATAACTTTATATTATGTGAAAATTTGATATTTGAATTATTATAGAAGAATCTTATAAATATTGCGAGAAATTTGCCAAAAGCCATTATGAGAATTTCCCTGTGGCTTCTTTACTTTTCCCGAAGTGCAGCAGAAAATATGTATATGCGATTTATACGTTCGCCCGTATGGCGGATGACATTGCGGATTCAGATTCACATAGTCCGGAAGAAAAAATAAAACGTCTCGGAGAACTTGAAATCCTTTTATCAACCGACAAACTACCTCAGGAGGAAGATAAAAAAAATATGATTATCGCATTACGCGATACTGTTGTCCGGAAAAATCTGGGGAACACGGAATTATTAAATCTTTTGAAAGCATTTAAACAGGATTCTTTAATAAACAGGTATAAGTCATTTGACGAACTGCTGGAATATTCAAAATATTCAGCCAATCCCGTCGGCAGGCTAATTTTGAAACTATCTGATTATCAGGAAAGAAATAATTCCGGAATGTATATTCTTTCTGATAATATCTGCACTGGTTTACAGTTAATAAATTTCTGGCAGGACGTAAAAAGGGATGTAGAAATGAACAGGATTTATATTCCGGAAGAAATTATGATAAAATATTCTTATACACACGAAGATTTATATAACAGACATTATGATGAAAGATACAAAAATATTCTGTATGAACTTATAACAAAAACCGAGAAAATATTTAAAAAGGGCAGTTCTTTAGCAGATTTGCTTAAGGGCAAACTGAAATATGAATTTAAAGCGATTTATAACGGCGGAAATGAGATTCTCGGAAAAATAAAAGCAATTGAATTTAATACTTTAAATAAAAGAGTTAAATTACACAGTAAAGACAAATTGAAAATATTATATAAATCTTTAATTTTTAAACTTGACTGAAATTGCAGAAAATAACAGCGATTTTAAGCCCGCAACGAGGAAAAGTAATTTTTTGTATTCCTATTTTTTCCTTCCTGCGGAAAAAATTGATGCAATAACAACGGTTTATGCTTTCTGCAGAAAATCAGATGATATTGTTGATGATGAAAAACCGGTTGGTGAAAAATTATTGCTTTTAAACAAATGGAGAGATGAATTCAGAAAATCCCTTAATGGGGAATATGCCTCGGATTTGTTTGAAAATCTTCATAAGACAATAATAAAATTCAACATACCGGAAAAACCTTTTGAACTTCTTCTCGACGGAATGGAAATGGATATTCTTAAATCAAAATATTCGGACTTTACTGAACTCAAAGATTACTGTTATAAAGTTGCATCTACAGTCGGGCTGATAAGCATAGAAATATTCGGATACAAAAACGAGAAGACGAAACTATTTGCTGAGAATCTGGGAATAGCGCTTCAACTGACGAATATCATCCGGGATGTAAAACGGGACATTATGCAGAACAGAATTTATATACCTCAAGAAGATATTAAAAAATTCGGTTATGAAGAGGCTGACTTTGTTAATAATGTTTATGATGACAGATTTATAAAATTAATGGATTTCGAATGCAGCAGGGCAAAGGAGTTTTATGAACTTGCGAATAAGTATCTGACTAAGGAAGACAAAGGACTTATGTTTTCTGCTCGAATAATGCAGCATATTTATTTTTCACTTTTGAGAAAAATCGAACATCTGGATTACAATGTATATAAAACCAAGGTAAAAATTTCCAGACTCAGGAAGTTTTTTATTGCCTACGGTGTATATCTCAAATATAAAATCCTGTATAATGTTAAAGATGTCCGGGACATTCCGGTGATAAGTACTGAATAATATGAAGAAAGTAGTAATTGCAGGAGGAGGTGTGGCAGGTCTTGCTTCCGCAGTGTTTCTCGCAAATAAAGGATTTGAAATAACTTTATTGGAATCTTCGCCAAAACTGGGAGGAAGATGTTATAGTTTTTTGTATGATAAAAATGGTTTTTATGTTGACAACGGAAAACATCTGATTGCCGGGTGGTATGAGAGTTTCATAGAGTTTCTAAGGCTAATTGGCTCGGAAAATAATTTCAGATTTCAGGAAAAGTTCAGAGTATCATTCCTTAATAAAAACGGAAAAACCGACAATATATATTTTTCAACAAATCCATTTGGTTTCCTGTTATCATTTTTAAAAAGTGATGTTTTTTCAATAAATGATTTACTGCCTTTTTACAGGTTGCTGAAAAAAGTTAAAAACGGATATTCAGCGGGACAAACTATCAATGCTTACCAATTTATCAAAGAACTCGGCTTTTCAGAAAATACAATTGATTTGTTCTGGGACCCTGTTTCCGTTTCTATTTTCAATACAAAACTTCAAAATGTAGCAATTGGCATCTTTACTGAAGTAATGAGAAGGGGATTCGGGAAAAATAGGAATTATCTGCTTGGATTTCCTATATCAGACTTTTATAATGCATTTATTAAAAATACAGAATTGTTTCTGCAAAGGCACAACATTTCTGTGATGAAAAATACTTCCGTAAAAAAAATTAATATAACGGGTGATGATATTATCGGTATTGAGACTGATGATTCAAAAATACTGAAAGCAGATTATTATATTCTTGCCACACCGCATTACACATACAGGAAAATATTTCGCGATGATGTTTATGAAAAATATTTTCCGGCACTGCACAACATAAAAACTTCATCAATAATTAATCTGCATATGTTTTTTAAGAACAGAATCCCGTCTGAATTTGCCGGATACAAGAACGAAATGCTTGGCTTTCACAACCCTTTTCTTCAGTGGGTATTTGTAAATTCGGAAAAACATCTAAATATCACAATCAGCGGTGCAGATGAAATATTTTACGGTAATTCTGCATTAATTAATATCGATAAAAGTATGTTATTTGATATAGTTTTAAAAGAATTAAAATTATATATTAAATGTTTTAACAGAAATGATATAACCGAATACGTTGTTATAAAGGAGAAGAGAGCGACTTATATGCCTGATTTTAAAAGTATCGGATTAAGAAAATTAAACGGAAATTTATTTAAAAATATTTTTTTTGCCGGCGATTGGACCAATGAATACCTTCCATCAACACTCGAAAGTGCAGCATTAAGCGGAAAAATATGTGCCGGAAAAATACTGAATTTAGGTAATTAAAATTATCAGATGACAGAAATAAAGGAAACCATCGGTATATGTGCAGGTGCATCGACGCTGACGTTCGTTCATACTAAAAAAGAAAATTCAGAAGTTAAGATTTCCGGAGTTTCTTCAGTTTCTCATCACGGCAATCCAAAAAAAGTATTAAAGGAATATTTCCGGAATATCAGTACGGAAGGCATATCGGTATTATTAACCGGAAGAAAATTAAAGGATTTAATAAACGGTTCATCGATACCTGAACCCGCCGCGATTGAAACTGCGTTTAAACATCTCGGATATACGGGGAAATATGATACAATTGCTTCTCTCGGAGGTGAAAATTTTATTATTTATTCGCTCGATAAAAAAGGAAGTGTTAAGACGGTATTTACCGGAAATAAATGTGCTTCCGGAACGGGGGAATTTTTCCTCCAGCAAATAGGAAGAATGAACCTTGATGTTGATGAAGCGGTTGAACTTTCATCTTCTGACAGTATTTATAAAGTTTCGGGCAGGTGCAGCGTCTTCTGCAAAAGCGACTGCACACACGCACTTAATAAAGGTATCCCAAAGGGACAGGTTGTATCCGGTCTTTCGAAAATGATTGCGGATAAAACTCTCGAACTTCTCTCAAAACAGAATTCGGATAAAATTATTGTCATAGGCGGAGTATCGGGAAATTCAGGCGTAATGAAATTTTTAAGGGATGTATATCCGTCTTTATTTATTCCAGAACAGGCGACATACTTCGAGGCATTCGGGGCAGGACTGAAAGCGTATGAAACATTTTATGCTTTTGACGAGAATAATATTTTTAAGGAATTGTCGCACAATTTTTCATTTTTACCGAAACTGGATAAGAATTCAGGGAAAGTTCAATTCAGGCATATTAACCGTGAAAAGGCAAAAGAAAATGATGAGTGTATTTTAGGACTTGATGTCGGTTCAACAACAACCAAAGCAGTACTCCTTAGAACAAGTGATAATGCCATTCTGGCTTCGGATTACCTTCGTACGAACGGAAATCCTGTTGCAGCGTCAATTGAATGCTATAAGTCACTACTATCTCAGACAGATTACAGGGTCAATATAACAGGGCTCGGAACAACGGGCTCGGGCAGGCACATTGCGGCACTGCACGCACTTACTAAGGGTGTCGTAAATGAAATAATTGCGCATGCAGTCGCTGCAGCGTATTTTGATGAAGAAGTGGATACAATCTTCGAAATCGGAGGGCAGGATGCAAAATATACTTTCTTAACCAATAAAGTTGCATCGGATTATGCAATGAATGAAGCCTGCTCTGCAGGGACAGGCTCTTTTCTCGAAGAGGCAGCTAAGGAATCATTGAATATTTATTACAAAGATATTGCAGATATTGCATTCGAAGCAGAGAAACCGATAAATTTCAATGACCAGTGCTCGGCTTTTATTTCAAGTGATATTAAAAGTGCTTCGCACGAAGGTTTACCTAAGGAAGATATAGTTGCGGGACTTGTGTATTCGATTTGTATGAATTATGTTAACAGGGTAAAGGGAAACAGACAGGTCGGGAAAAAAGTATTTATGCAGGGTGGAGTCTGTTATAATACAGCAGTGCCTTATGCTATGGCTAATCTTATCGGCAAGGAAATAATCGTTCCTCCTGAACCGGGACTTATGGGAGCATTTGGTGTCGCTCTTGAAATAAAAAACCGAATTAATCTCGGTCTTCTTGAAAATCAATTGTTTGATTTGAATGATTTAATTACGAGACATTTCAGTTACGGCAGGGATTTTGTGTGTATGGGCGGAAAAGAAAAATGCGACAGGAAATGCTCTATTTCGGTTATCGAGGTCGAGGGTAAAAAATATCCGTTCGGAGGTGCCTGCAGCAAGTATTATAATGAAAGGCTGAATTTAAATATTAATGCAGATAATAATAATTATGTAAAAATAAGGCAGGATCTGGTCTATAATAAATATGCTCCTGAAGTAAAAATTAACAATCCAAAAGGTACAATCGGGATATCAAAAAGTTTTTTAACTAACACACTCTATCCTCTTTATTATATATATTTTATACAACTTGGCTTCAAGTTAGTTCTATCAGATAATGTTGATAAAGACGGTGCAGACAAAATCAGAACAGCATACTGCTATCCTGCAGAAATTTCACACGGTCTATTTCAGGATTTAGTGAAAAAAAATGTTGATTACATATTTCTGCCTCACATTTCTCAGATGAAGACCGGTTCAGGACAAAAATACAGCCGGGTATGTGTTTTTGTTCAGGCGGAGAATTACTATCTCAGGTCAACTTTTAAAGAAGAAAAAATGCCTGATATTCTGTCTCCGGTTATTGATTTTTCGGAAGGTGTTGATAATGTGAAAGAATCCTTTATTAAACTGGGGAGAAAATTAGGCTGTAATAACAGATTATCAGGCGAGGCATTCGATAATGCTTACGGAATGTATCAGAATATGCTTAAGGAATTCAGTGAAATTGGAATAAGGGCGATTAAAGAAATAGAAAAAGATAAATCAAAGTTTGCCATTATTCTGTTCGGAAGGTCTTACAATGCGTTTGCGTATGAGGCAAATCTCAATATACCGCATAAATTTGCATCGAAAAATATAGTAATTATTCCGCACGATTTTCTTCCGATTGACGGATTCTCATCTTATGAAAATATGTACTGGTTTACAGGCGACCAAATATTGAAAGGTGCAAGATATGTGAAGGAGCATCCTCAGTTATTCGGCACATTTATTACAAATTATTCCTGCGGTCCCGATTCATTTATAATTCCTTATTTCAGAAGAATAATGGGCAGAAAACCTTCTCTCACTCTTGAACTTGACAGTCATTCTGCCGATGTCGGAGTTGATACAAGAATTGATGCTGCACTTGACATAATAAAAAATTATATTGAAATC
>CAYWMV010000116.1:0-2097 GCA_964459055.1 uncultured Ignavibacteriaceae bacterium
AGGAACATCGCCGTTATCATCCGCACGCGGTTGTGCATCCAGCCGTCCCGGACAAGTTGCCGCATTCCCGCATCCACAATCGGGTAACCGGTTTTGCCCTCGCACCATTTTTTAAATTTTGCTGAGTCATTTTCCCATAAAATATTTTCATATTCGGGTTTGAATGATTTATCAATTACGTGAGGGAAATGATAAGTAATCTGATAATAAAACTCGCGCCAGATTAATTCGCTGAGCCAGGTTTCTGTTCCGGTTTTGTCCTGCGATGCTTCGAGTTTTTTATATGCGGTTCTGAAACATTCTCTGATTGATACCGTTCCGAAATGCAGGTGCGGGGATAAAAGACTCGTTCCTTTTACTGCGGGGAAGTCCCTTATCTCTTTGTATTTTTGCATTCCGTCTTCATAAAAACTTTTTAAAAATTCAACGCCTTCTTTTCTTCCGCCTTTTATAAATGAATTAACTGAATTATCAGGTTTATATTTTTTAAAATTCTTTTGTGAAAGTTTAAATTGCTTTCCGCTGAATTCAGATAATGACTGAAGGTCACATTGAATTTTTGCATAATCCTTTTCAAACAGCAGTGACAGGAATTTTTTCTTGAATGGAGTAAATACAGTATAAGGCGTTCCGTCGCCTTTAAGTACACTTCCGAATTCCATTATGGTTGTGTCCGGAAATAAAAGAAATTTTCCCGAATAGGATTCGATTAGTTTTTTTACTTTTTCGTCTCTGTTCCTGCTGTACGTTTCGACCTGCGAATTTGCAAAAACCGTTACTTTATCTGATTTTAAAAGATTTTTAAATATCTCGATAGAAGTGCCCTCGGTAATTTCGAGATTTAAATTGTAATCCTTTAAATTATTTTTTAATTCGGTTAATGTCCGGTTTAAAAAATTAATTCTTTTACTTCCGAAATAATTATAATGGTTTTTGTTTTTTATGTAAAGCAGAAGAAGTTTGCTCTCCGGTCCGGAAATATTTTTTTTAAGATGTTCGATGTAAAAATTGAAAGCCCTGTTGTCATCAATTCTTAAATCTTTGCGAAACCAGTAAACAAATATCATTTCAAAGCTGCGGTTTTCTTTCGTTGAAGGAGTGGCTTGTAAGTTTCACGAACGTCGAATTAATCTGATAATCTTTTATTGTAAGTGAATTCAGGTAACTCATAGATGACTGAAGCCCTTCTTTGTATTCTTTAACAACTTTTGATGCACTGCCTTTATAGGGTACCAGCGATTCCTCGCCTTCGATGTAATTTTTATTATCCTGCTTTACCGCGAATGAAGCGCTTCCGCAGTATTTTTTCCATCTCTGATTTTCGTATTTAAGTACTTCTCCGGGTGCTTCTTCCGTTCCGGCAAGAACCCTGCCGAACATAACCGCATCACAGCCGAGTGCAATTGCCTTACACATTGCTCCCGGACTGCTGATTCCGCCGTCCGCTATAATTTTAACGTTACTTTTAAAATCATCCTTTGCCTGAAGCGAACGTATAATAGCATCAACCTGCCCGATACCGATTCCCGATTTGACCGATGTCGAACACATAGCACCGTTACCGATTCCGACCCTTATTGCGTCAACACCAAGTTCAATCAGGTATTTCGTGGTTTCATAACTTGCAACATTCCCCGCAATGATTTTTAAATCATACTGCTCGATTATATTTTTAATTTTATTCAGGAATCTTTCAATCATAATCGAACCGCCGTTTGCAATGTCAATACAGATAATTTTAATTCCGAAATCGGCAAGTTTCCTAAGACGTTCTATTTCGGTCTGAAGTGTTATTCCTATTGCCGCCGATTTATATTTATTATCTTTAAGATTGTTTTCGCTGAACTCCGAAATTTGTTCGTCAATTGAATTGAACCTGTGTATAATTCCAAGGCATTTCAAATCTGCAAGCGTCTTTGCCATCCTTCCTCCGCATACCGTGTTCATTGGTGATGCGATTATGGGAACCGATAAATTCAGTCCGAGAAATTCGACGCCCGTATCACAGTCTGCCCTGTGCTCAATTTTTGATATTTGATTCGGGAGCAGTGAAACGTCATCGTATGTGAGTGATTCTTCTCTTAAAATATTTTTGTA
>CAYWMV010000116.1:2197-7317 GCA_964459055.1 uncultured Ignavibacteriaceae bacterium
AAATCACGCAATCGCTTTCGTCACTTTTTCCGCTGCATCTGCAAGTGTATCCGCTGAAATCAGATTGAGTCCCGATTCATCAAGTATTTTCCTTGCTTCTTCCGCATTGGTTCCCTGCAGTCTTACTACGACCGGAATATCAATATGCAGATTTGCAGCCGCCTGAACGACTCCGGTTGCAACGCGGTCGCATCTGACAATACCGCCGAAAATATTAATCAAAATTGCCTTTACGTTTTTATCGGACAGTATTATTCTGAAACCGTTTTCGACAGTTTCCGCCGATGCACTTCCGCCGACATCGAGGAAATTTGCCGGCTCGCCGCCCGCAAGTTTAATTATATCCATAGTTGCCATTGCAAGCCCCGCTCCGTTTACCATGCATCCGACGTTACCGTCAAGCTTAATGTAATTCAGGTCGAATTTCGATGCTTCTATTTCCAGCGGGTCTTCCTCGTTGAGGTCCCTCAGTTCAAGAAATTCTTTGTGCTTGAACAGGGCATTATCATCCAGATTCACTTTTGCATCCAGTGCAAGGATTTTATCGTCGTTTGTTATTATCAGAGGATTTACTTCAAGAAGCGATGCATCCGTGTCTTCGTATGCCTTGTAAAGGTTCATTACGAATTTTATGAAGTCCTTGAATGCATTTCCTTCCAGTTGAAGTCCGAATGCTATTTCCCTTGCCTGATTCGGCTGAAGTCCGATTGACGGCTCAATGTAGCATTTAATAATTTTTTCGGGTGTTTCTTCCGCTACTTTCTCAATTTCGACTCCGCCTTCAGTTGAAGCCATTATCACGTTCTTTGAAACGGCTCTGTCCAGCAGAATACTTATGTAAAGTTCCTTTTTGTAATCCAGCCCTTCCGCAATGAAAAGTGTCTGAATTTCTTTGCCGTCGGGTCCGGTCTGATGAGTAACAAGAATATTTCCGAGAAGTTTACCTGCATATTCTTTTGCTCTGCCGGCGTCCTGCCCGAAGAATTTCACACCGCCTTCAACGACGAGTTCTTCGCGGTTGTTCCTGTTATATACCTTTCCTTTTCCTCTTCCGCCTGCGTGAATCTGCGACTTGACAACAAACTGCTGAACGCCTCTTTCCCGCAAAGTGTTTATTGCGTTGTCGAATTCGTCAATGGACCTGATGGCTATACCGTCCTGTATGGCAACGTTATACTTTTTCAGTATTGCTTTTGCCTGATATTCGTGAATTTTCATTTTGACTATTTTTTAATTTTTTCCTGAATTTTTTTGCTTAATGTATCCGTTTTTATTTTCAGTGAGTCAATTTTATTCATTGTCCTGTCAACCGCAGAATCGAGGTTCTCCATAGTTTTATCAATTGTTTTATCTATGGTTTCGTCAATTTTCTGCTCTACTTTCTGCTGAACTTTTTCGGAAACCTGCTCGCATCCCGCGACGGAAAAAATAAAGATACATATAATAAATAAAATGCTCAAGTATTTCAGTTTTCTCATATCTATTTCATTATTTTTTTACTTACGGATTTTGCCTGTAAAAATAGCCCGAGGTAATCTTTCCCGCCTGCTTTGGAATCCGTGCCGCTCATATTGAATCCTCCGAACGGATTAACTCCGACGAGTGCACCCGTGCATTTTCTGTTGAAATAAAGATTACCGACGAAAAATTCCTTTTCGGCTTTTTCGAGTTTCTTTTTGTTTTTTGTGTAAACTGCGCCCGTCAGACCGTATATTGTTCCGTTTGCAATTTTCAGCGATTCGTTAAAATCCGGTGATTTGATAACCGCAAGTACGGGACCGAAAATTTCTTCCTGTGCTATTGTATCATCGGGTTTTACGTCTCTGATTATTGTCGGCTCGATGAAGAATCCGTTTTTCGGAAGTTCTTTTCCGCCGTGTATTATTTTTCCGCCTTCATCTATACCTTTTTGAATATAATCCATAATAGTTTCTTTTGCTTTAGCATTAATAACGGGTCCCAGATTCGGGTGTGTATAGGCTTCATCAACTTTTAAAGTCTTTGCGAGTGTAACAAGTTTATCGCAGAATTTATCGTAAATTGATTCATCAACGATTACTCTTGAGCAGGCAGAACATTTCTGTCCCTGAAATCCGAATGCGGAAGCAATAACTCCTTTTACTGCATCATCAATATCGTAAAGTTCATTGTCAACTATTATTGCATCTTTTCCGCCCATCTCGGCAACCACTCTCTTTATCCAGATTTGTCCAGGAGATTTTTTCGCTGCGAGTTCATTTATTCTCAATCCTACAGCCATCGAACCTGTAAATGATATGAAACGTGTTAAAGGATGCTGAACGAGTACGTCACCGATTGTCCCGCCGCCTCCTGTGACAAAATTAAGAACACCTGCCGGAAGTTTAATTTCTTCCATCAGTTCAACAAACATCTGCGCAATTGCGGGTGAGTCGCTTGACGGTTTCAGAACAATTGTGTTGCCTGTAACTATTGCCGCGGTTGACATTCCGACCAGAATTGCAAGCGGAAAATTCCACGGAGGAATTATAACACCCACGCCTAACGGCAGGTACTCAAGATAGTTTTTCTCGCCGGGGAATTTAACTAATTTCTGTTCACCTGAGTAACGCAGCATTTCCCTTGCGTAGAATTCCATGAAGTCAATGGCTTCAGCCGTATCGGCATCCGCTTCGACCCAGTTTTTGCCTTCTTCATATACCATCATTGCGGAGAATTCGTGTTTCCTCTTCCTCATTACTGAAGCGGCTTTAAGTAGAAATTCAACCCGCTTTTTCGCGGAAACATTTTTCCATTCGGCAAATTTATCGTATGCCGTCTGAACTGCTTTGATTGCAAGTTCTGCATTTGCTTTCTGGAAAGTGCCGACGATTTGGTCTGAATTTGAAGGGTTGATTGATTTAAGTTTTTCTTCAGTGTAAATTTTTTCACCGCCGATTACCAAAGGAAATTCCTTTGAAAATCTTTCCTTTGTTTTTTCAAGTGCCTTTTCGAATGCCTTTTTGTTCTTTTTCCCGGTAAAGTCCGTTAAAGGTTCGTTTGAGAATTTTTTTAATTTCATAATATTTTTATTTAATTATTGAATAATTTTAAGATTTCATCGTGTAAAACAGGTCTTAATTTCAGAATACCGTTATTACCGCGTTTCGGGTATAGACGGTTCGTGAGGAAAACTATAATTATCTTTCTGTCTTTATCGCACCAGACGCTTGTACCGGTATAACCCGTGTGACCGAAGCAGTTATCGGATATCAGTGTCCCGCATTGTGATTGGAAACTGCCGATGGGCGGCTGCTTTGTGTCCCAGCCGAAAGCGCGTGTGTTAAAATAATCCGAAGTTTCATATTTTTCGGTAAATCGAACTACGGTTTCTTTGTCAAAAAGTTTGCTGAAAACGGGATAGGGCGCGGCAATACTTTCATCTTCGTATTTACCTTCGAGCAGAAGCATTCGCATAAATTTATATAAATCCTTCGCATTCGAAAAAAGTCCCGCATTCCCTGATATACCGCCGAGCAGCGAAGCAGTTTCGTCGTGTACCTCTCCCTGAAGTTGTCTCATTCGCCAGTAATCGTCGTATTCTGTAGGAAGACATTGCCAGGTTTTATCTTTCGGAGGATTGAAACCCGTACCCGGCATTCCGAGCGGCTCAAAAATATTTTGACTGCAGTATTTATCAAGAGATTCTCCTGTCGCAATTTCAGCAATTTCACCCAGTAAAACCATGTTTAAATCGCTGTATATAAAATTTTTACCGGTTTCGTAAACTGTGTATGCATTGTTTATCTCATTCAGTACGTCCTGCTTGCTACGGCAGGTTTTGTAAAACGGAAGCCAGGCAGGCAGTCCGGAATTGTGCAATAGAAGATTAATAATTCTGATGTTGCTTTTGCCGTTCGTGTCGAATCCGGGAATGTATTCGGATACGAAATCATAAAGCCAGATTTTTCTTTCCTCGAAGAGTTTCATTACAGCGGATGTCGTGGCAACTGCTTTCGTAACGGATGCAAGGTCGAAAATGCTTTCGTTTGTTACTTTCGGCGAATTATCGTCGTATGTATATCGTCCGTATGAATTTATGTAAATAATTCCTTCGTCGTTTCCCACAACAAGTTGTGCACCCGGGAAATATTTTTCGGAAATTGAAGAATTAATCAGATTATCAATTCCTGAAAAGTCCTGAGCGTTAACAGTGTAAATAAATGCCGTTAATATGAAGAGAAGGATTATTTTTCGCATACAGCAAATATATTGAAAATAAGAAGTTACTTCAATTTAATAATTTTGAGATTGTTTGAATAATTACCTTTCTGATGCAACTGATTTTTATGGATTTACCGGAGAGAATAAAAAAAGGTGTCAGAAACATAGTATCCTGACACCTTGATTAAAAATCAATCGGATATTATTATTTTCTGAATTTCCTTGATGTTATGAAAATAGTTAATCCCAGTCCGAGCACTAACGGCAATTCGAGACCGAAAAGTCCGCATTTTTTCGCTGCTTTGATTGTTGCGGTCATTTCAATATCTGCTTTCAGGTCAGCGAGAGTGTTGTCCCACTTTACTGTTTCACCGTCTTTTGTACCGTTGGTTTTTAAAACTTCTGCGGGGAATTTAAATTCATAATTCAGTTTGTTATCGCTTGCACCCATATTCTTGGCTGCCGATGTATCTTTTGCAACAACATATTTGAAATCCATTCCGTCGTCTCCTTCAGTCCAGGAGACTTTGATTTTTTTGAATCCTTTTGCATCAGTAAGTTTGTTGATGTCTTTGAAGGACATTTTAACTTTGACGTGTTTGGTAGAATCTTTCAAATCCTCTTCGATTTTAACATCTTTAACTTCAGTATTGCTTGAAGTGTAATCGGCTTTAACATCATCTTCCTTGAAGTTGAAGTCACCGACTTTTGTGCTGGATTTCACGTTAGACATCCCTGTCCAGTAATGAATTTCCATCTCACCTGAGCCGTCTTTGTTAAGTTCGGTTTTTTGTTCGTAATTAACGCAGCCGGTAAGAAATACTCCCAGGAACAGTACGAAAGAAATGAGAAGTGTTGCTGTGAAGATTTTCTTCATTATTTTCCTCCAATTTTAAGTTTTTCAAAGATACTAATTTTTAAATATGATTACAACTTTA
>CAYWMV010000117.1:0-7306 GCA_964459055.1 uncultured Ignavibacteriaceae bacterium
TAGAACGCCTGACTGTCACTCAGGAGGTCGCGAGTTCGAGTCTCGTCGATTCCGCAAACCCTGTCAAGAATAGGCAGGGTTTTTCATTTATGCCGTATTTTTTATACATATTAAAAAGTAAAATCAGAAACAGATACTATATTGGCAGTTGTTCCAACCCGGAAAAATGATTAGAACATCATAACCTCGGACATAGCAGGTCAACCAAAGCATACATTCCTTAGAAAATCAGTTATTCCGAACAATTTAAATTCTAATATATCTTGTTATATTTAATTTAACCTTAATATTAATTATCTTATCTAAAATCCGAATTATAATGGAATCTATTATCAGTATATTAATCGGTATAGGTTTGAGTGCCGCCAGCGGATTCAGAGTATTCATTCCCTTGCTTGGGCTTAGTATTGCATCTTTAACCGGCACTCTGGAACTTGGAAGCGATTTTTCCTGGATCGGAAGTGTACCTGCACTTATTGCTTTTTCAATTGCTACGCTTGCCGAATTGGGCGCATATTATATCCCTTTGATTGATAATACACTGGATACAATCGCATCACCGCTGGCTGTAATCGCAGGTATAATAGTATCTGCATCGGTTATTACCGATATTTCTCCGTTTCTCAAATGGTCTCTCGCTATTATTGCAGGAGGAGGTGTCGCAGGACTAATACAAACCGGCACAGTTTCAATGAGGGCTGCCTCTTCTGTATCAACTGCAGGATTCGGTAATTCTGTCGTCGCAACGGCAGAAATAGTTTTCTCAGCATTTACAACTTTGCTCGCAATAATTGTACCTGTTATATGCATCATATTTCTTGTACTCCTGGGTATATATATTCTAAGAAGATATCAAAAGAGGAAACAAAAAAAACCGGTATAACCAATATTCTTAAATCTTTTTCCCGTTTAAATTTGTGTTAATAAAAATATTTCCAATAAACAAACTAATGTGAAAGGCAGAACACATGAATATTAAAATTATTCTTGATTTTTTAAATGAACTGGCGATAAATAACAACAGGAACTGGTTCAAAGCAAATGATATAATATTCAGGTTAGCAAGAACGGAATTTGAAGATTTTGTTGAGGAGTTGATTCCTGCTTTAAGGAAAATTGACAAGGATATAGATATTCAGAATGCTAAGGAATGTGTGTTCAGAATTTATAAGGACGTAAGATTTTCGAAGGATAAAAATCCTTACAAAACGAACTTTGGAGCATTTATTGCAAGAGGGGGCAGAAAAAGCAAGTATGCCGGATATTACATACACATAGAGCCGGGTCAGTCATTCATCGGGGGAGGGATTTATATGCCTGAACCGGATATATTAAAAGCAATCAGGAATGAAATTTATAATAACACTGCGGAATTTAAGAAGATTATAAACAGCGGTAATTTCGCAAAATGTTTTAAAGAAATTTACAGTGAAAAGTTAAAAACCGCACCGAAAGGATTTCCGAAGGATTTTAAGGATATAGACCTGCTGAAATATAAACATTACGCAGTTGTTCACGAGGTCAAAGATTCATTCTGGAATTCCAAAAATTCAACAGAGAATGTACTCGGGATTTTCAAAATTCAGTATCCCTTTAATCGCTTTCTGAATAAGGCGGTAGATAACTTATAATTTCCGGTAATTTTTTTTTACTTTTTTTCCAATGATTGATTTTTTTTAGTAACTCAAGTTGACCGTTTTAGAAAGGAAAAACCTTCAAAAAGCAATGGATTCCCGCATACGCGGGAATGACAAGTGGCTTCACTTGAGGTTTTCACACAGGCTCTAAAGTCAAGGGTTGTAAATATATGATATTACGATATATTATGAGTATAATCGGTCAACTTAAGTAAATTAAATGATAAAAAAAATCTTACTAAAACATTCCGTAATTACTCCTCCAATGTAGAAATATTTCCCGGGTCCTGACCGAGTGCACGGGCTTTCAGTACACGGCGCATAATTTTACCACTGCGGGTTTTTGGTAAGACATCAACAAATGTAATTTCCTCAGGTTTTGCAATCGGTCCTACTTCGTGCCCGACGTGATTGCGAAGTTCGGTTTTTAATTCTTCGGTTTTTTCCACTCCCGCTTTCAATATTACGAAAGTATGAATTGCATTTCCTTTTATTTCGTGGGGAAGACCTACCGCAGCAGCTTCAGCAACCGAATGATGGCTTACAAGTGCAGATTCAATTTCTGCAGTTCCGAGTCGGTAACCCGATACTTTTATAACATCATCAGTCCTGCCGATAATCCAGTAATACCCGTCTTCATCGCGTTTTGCCGAATCACCTGTTAAATACATTCCTTCGTATTTACTCCAGTATTTTTCGATATATTTATCAGAGTCTTTATAAATCGTCCTCATCATAGAGGGCCATGGATTTTTAATTACAAGAAATCCCTCTTCGTTATCTTTTACCGGTTTACCTTCTTCATCGAGAATATCCATTATTAAACCCGGAAATGGTTTGGTACCTGAACCCGGCTTTAACGGCATCGACGGCATTGGAGTAATCATAAATGCACCTGTCTCTGTCTGCCACCACGTATCCATTATCGGGCATTTTTCTTTTCCGATTACTCTGTGATACCATTTCCACGCTTCGGGATTAATCGGCTCTCCTACTGAACCAAGTAATCGCAGAGAAGATAAGTCATGCCTGTTTGGCCAGGCATCGCCAAACCGCATTAAACCGCGAATTGCGGTCGGAGCAGTGTATAAAATTGTAATTCCGTATTTCTCAATCATCTGCCACCACCTGTTGGGAAAAGGATAGTTCGGTGCCCCTTCATACATAAATGAAGTTGTTCCGTTTAATAACGGTCCGTAAACGATGTAACTGTGTCCGGTAACCCATCCCGGGTCAGCAGCGCACCAATAACGGTCTTCATCGTTAATATCAAATACATATTTAAACGTTGAATACGTCCCGACCATATAGCCGCCCTGGGTGTGCAGGATTGCTTTTGGCTTTCCGGTCGTGCCCGATGTATATAACAAGAAAAGCGGGTCTTCCGAATCCATTTCCTCAACCGGACATTTTGCATTAATAATCGGAAGGTTCACTAAATCGTGATACCAGAAATCTCTGCCTTCTTCCATATAAACATTTTCGCCCGTTCGTTTAACAACAAGAACGCTTTCCACGGAAGCGGCACGCTGAAGTGCTTCATCCGCAATTGCCTTAAGAGGAACAATTTTTCCGCGCTGATATGAACCGTCACTGACTACGAGAACTTTAGAATGACTGTCCTCAAGTCTTTCGTGCAGTGCCTCAACAGAAAATCCGCCGTAAACAACCGAATGTACCGCCCCTATTCTCGCAGTTGCAAGCATTCCTATGACAAGTTCAGGAACTCTTCCCATATATAAAGTAACCCTGTCACCTTTATTCACTCCGAGACTTTTTAACACATTTGCAAATTTGGATACTTCACGGTGCAAGGCATAATAAGAAAACACGCGTGATTCCCCTTTCTCACCTTCCCAGTAAAGAGCCACTTTATTTTTCCGGAATGTTTTTAAATGTCGGTCGAGACAATTGTAGGCGATATTAACTTTCGCATTTGTAAACCATTTAAAAAAAGGTTTCTTGCTTTCATCAAGCACTTTATCCCAGTTTGAAAACCACTCAAGTTCACGGGCTTCTTTCTCCCAGAATTCAGTGTAATTTTCAGTTGCATATTTATTTAGTTTGTCCCAGTCTTTTACTCTGACATTTTTTATTGTATCCTCTGAAGGATAATATACTTCTCCGGAAAGTTTTTTCATAATATATTATTAAAAAGTTAATAGTTATGAAAACAACAAATTAATATTTAATTGCGTTCACTGAATATTATAGTGAGTAAAGAGAATCAGGTAGGATATTTATTATTACCGGTATTTTACTCCTCGAGTAACAAGAAAGATTTTTAAATATCTCATCCGATGAAATAGAAGAAAGCCTTCCCAAGCCGGAGCGCTTGGGAAGGAGTATTTTCGAGTTTTCACACAACCTCATAATGCGTTGAATGAGGAAATTCCAACTACTTCACAAACGATATCATTTTAGAAAAAGTATTTTCTTTCGTAGCCAGTCTGATTATATACACTCCGCTTGGGAGTTCTGCGGGATTCCAGGTTTGTTCATATTCGCCAGGTGAAAGATTATTATTCAATAATGTTCTGACTTCCCTGCCGAGTAAATCATATATTTTCAGATTAATCGCACAAGCAGTATTAATTCTGAATTTTATTATTACTTCCGGATTGAAAGGATTCGGATATATTTCAAGCATTTCATCACCTGTAACTGAAATATGATTTTTAATTATTCCCGTAGGCAATCCGAGAGGCAGATAATCTACAAAGCCCAGAGCCGGATTATCAGGTTTATGAAATATATGCGCCTCTACGGAATCAGGATTCATCGTTCCCCAGTAATTATTTTCTGCTTTTATTGAATCCGGGGTATTGTTATATAAATCATAAATTACACCTGTATTTCCGTTTCCGTAAATAATATTAAGGCCTATATCAGTTGTATCAGGATTCTGAAGATTTCCGAGATTGGGTTTAGCTGTATTTTGTATTGTAATACCCCACAGATTCCAGCGTATCGTATTTCTCGTGGCGATAACACTCGATGTTGACCAGTTGCCTGCAAAGTTAAGCCCGCTTCCGCCGAGCGACGGACTCCCTTGAGTGTTGTTGCTGTCTATGATATTATTATTAATGTAGGCGTTAATTCCGCCTGCAAGCAGAGCAATACCATAACGGTTATTTTTAATAGTATTATTTTCTATTATAAGTGAAGGTATTGCACCGACAGGGAGAAACGCTATTCCTCCCGAATTAGTAGATGCTCTTAATATCATATTATTTCTTATGATAATCGGTTGCATGCCTCCTGCTCCGAGATTTATTTGTGATGTATTGTAATCGGATGTATTATTCCCCATAAATAAATTATTAATTATTGTAGGAGAATTTGCAATGTTTGCACCTCCTACGATAGCGGCTCTCACATTATTAATAATTTTACAGTTTGAAATTACAGCATTTGACCTGAACAAAGAAATTGCTCCGCTCTGCATTCCGGTTGCATAATATTTATTTTTCCTGATAAAACAACTGTCAATTAAAGGACTGCAATCCAGCATTCTGATGCTGTTTGCATATTCAAAAATTAAATTCCTTAAAACTGAAGAATTAGCGGAATCAAGAACGATTCCTTTATACAACTGGTTCGTATCAAGTGCGGTAAATTTCACGGAATCGGGAGGGTCTATTATCAAAGTACCTTTTATATACAACATCGAAAGATTTGAGAAATATAATTTTGCATTACTTAAAATTTTTAAAGTGTCTGTCTTTGATATAGTTAATGTATCATCATTCAAGTAATATGCTCCTGAACTGAAAGTAATTGCACCGCCGGAAAATGCAACCAGACTGTCCAATGACCAGTTTTTTCCCGTTCCCGGTGTAAAATAATCTGCATACGACATACCCGTTAATAATAAAACGCAAAAGATAATGATTAATTTTTTCAATTTGACTATGGATTAAATTACAAATATTTTCATATAAAATAGTTTTTATTGTTTCCTTGTTCAATGTAAATAGGAAATAACATAATACGGACAAAGTATAATATATCATGCAAAGCCGCAAAGAAGCAAAGCCGCAAAGAAAAAAAATAAATTCCTTAATTATATAACCGAATATCTTTTCTACTGTATTATTAAACTTAATTTCTTATAATTAAGAAAAATAAAAATGTTATGAAAAAAATATTCCTTATCATTTCGGTTTATTTATTCTTATTGGCACTTAATGCAAATGCACAGATTTACCAGAACTGGAAATGGCTTCATCAGTCGCCTCAGGGTAATGAACTAAGGTGGGTAAAGATGTGGAATGTAAATACAATCTATGCTATGGGAGGAAAAGGTACTTTTGTAAAAACAACAGACAGGGGCTTTACGTGGACTGTAACTAATCTTGCGGGAAGACTTGGAGGAATTCCTCTCCAGAGGTCGGATGTGAGAGACGCCTGGTTTTTCGACCAGAATACGGGAATTGCAGTCGGAACATTGGGTTCGATTTCAAGAACTACTAACGGAGGAATTACTTTTGATACCGTTCCGGGCAACCCAATTCCGACAAATGCTAATGTAACGGGTGTTTCTTTTATTAATAATCTTACGGGATATGCAATTACGGGACAGACTAATTACAGATTGATGAAAACTACAGACGGAGGCCTGCACTGGTTCACCGCTCCCGGCTCGCCGGGATATTCAAATCCTTACGGTGTTCACGCATTTAATGAAAATAAAATCCTTGTAGCAAATCAGCAGGGCGATGTTTTCATAACTACAAACGGCGGATTGGTATGGAATACATATAATACGGGAACTCTTGTTAACATTTACAAACCGGTTTTCATTGACGCAAATACAGGTTTTGTCTGCGGAGACTGGGGCAGATGTAAATATACGAATGACGGCGGATTCACCTGGCAAAATATGGCAGGAACAATGCTTTCGCAGGATTATCATTACTTTAATTTGAAGTACAGAAACGGTACAGTATTTCTGACAGGAAATTCAAAATACATCTGGAAGTCTTCGAATTTCGGTGTAACGTGGGATTCAATTTCTTTCATTGCTCCACCCGCACAGGTAGAATGGTCAAATTCATATTATGCATCTGATTTTTCGTTTACAGGAGATACAATGGTTACTGTCGGAGCAAAAGGTTCAATTCATCAGTCGCTCGGAACTAACAAACTGACTCACAGTCAGTATTTAAAAACAGGAAGTATTCGTGATATATGGCTTTCATCTTCAGACGGAATCGCAATTGCAGTCGGAGCACTTTCTGCCTCAACTCTGTCAACCCCCGACCAGATTCTGCGTTCAACCAACGGCGGCTTAAACTGGACAAAACTTTCTCCCTCGCCGTCATCAAATGCAGATTTCTACTGTATCGAAATGCTTGATAATAACACAGGATTCATTTGCGGAAGCAGGTCGGCTGTTTATAAAACTACAAATACAGGTCTGAACTGGGATTCCATTATAATTCCGAATATGCCGGCAAATCTTGTGATTTCCAAAGTTGATTTTGTAAATTCACAAACAGGATGGCTGTTTACAAGATATGTAACAGGAAATGATTCTACGATTTTCAAAACAACTAACGGCGGCGTGAACTGGTTCAAGCAAAAACTTGCTTCAACTACGGGCACAGCAAGGAAATCAATTCATTTTTAGTTGAAATTTTATAGAGGCTCATGCTACTTTTGAT
>CAYWMV010000118.1:0-7283 GCA_964459055.1 uncultured Ignavibacteriaceae bacterium
CAGAAAATTTACATAAAGAAGTCACAGAAAAATATACTGCTGAGAAAATAATGCCGCAAATAATCGAAATTTATGAAAACCTGCTTAAAAATGAGAATTAAAATATATAATTTAAGCATAAACGAATTATTCGAATTAATTGATGAATCAGTCAATCAAGATAGAAAAATCACTTTGTCCTATATTAATCAATATGTGTTTTTACAAATTGTAAAAAATAAGAATCTTAAAAACTATTATTATGACTCTGTAAATCTCATAGATGGAATCGGGATATATTTATATTTAGTTATTTCAAATTTAGGGAAAAATTATAAAATAATCAGAAATGTTTCGACGGATATATGGAATAAATTGCTGTCCCATTCCAGGGAAAAAAATTATTCAACAGTTCTCTGGGGAGGGCATAATCCAAGTCTTAATTTTCAAGAAACGAATTTTAAGAGCAAATTCCTTAAAATTGAGATATTCACAATTATAGATGGATATAATTACTCTGAATCTGATGCTTTAAAATTAATAAATGATGTAAAGCCCAAAATTCTTTTTATAGGATTGGGTACACCAAAGCAAGAGATATTTATTAGAGAAAATTTAGATAAAATTAATGCTAATATTATAATTCCGGTCGGAAGTGCTATTGATTATTTTACGGGATACAAAAAAAGAGCACCGCTCTGGATGAGAAAAATTGGCTTGGAATGGTCATTCAGGCTGTTTCAGGAACCGAAGAGACTGTGGAAGAGGTACATACTGGGGATTCCGCTTTTTATATTTTATGTATTGAGGCAAAAAGTTAAATTGGTTTTGAATAAAACTGAAGAATGAAAAAAATTTCGGTTATAACGGTATTTTTAATCATTTTAAACTGTAATCTTTTTGCGCAAAATTATAACTGGATTACGCCAAATAAAAATTACCTGAAAGTATATGTTGGTGAAGATGCCGTTTACAGGATAAACAGAAATGATTTTTTAAGTGCAGGGATCAATCCTGACATCATCGATCCGAGAACTGTTAAGGTTTTATTTAAGGGAAATCAAGTACCTGTTTATTTCTACGGTGAACAGGATGGTGTATTTAATGACAGTGATTATTTTGATTTTTACGGAGAGAGGAATTACGGCGGTTTAACAAACGTATATGAAGAATCAGGCGGGTATTTAAATGTTAGTTATACATTAAATGAATATTTCAATTTATACTCGGATACTAACATTTACTGGATTGACTGGGGAGGAAATTTCGGACTGCGATATAAACTTGTTTCAAATCCGGCAGTCATCAACTATCCACAAAATTATTTTTATGAAAAAATTCATTTTGAAAAGGATTTAATATACAGCCTCGGTGAAAAGAGAAACCCTTTTGATTACAGATATTTTAATAATGAACGGGTTCTGGGTGAGGGTTGGTTCTGGCGCGAACTGGCAAGAGGTAACAGTATATCCGATACTTCAGGTATAACTGATATTCCGACGTCAGCTTCTCAATCCTATGTTAGACTCTTTGCGTATCCAAACTCTTATACTGATTCTATCTTTAATGAGCACAGATTAATTTTAAGAGTTAATTCAAATTATGTTGATACCTTAAAAAGGGATAATTATAACAGATTCGATACAACAATTTCATTTCCGACATCATTTCTTGTTAATTCAGGCATTAATCAGATTTCTTTCACTTATACAAATCCTTTAAATTACGGAGGAAGAATTTATTTCGATATGTTCGAATTATCTTATCCGAAAAAATTTAATTTGATTGGTAATAAATTATCTGCAAATTTAGAAGGGAATGATACATCTTTTAATATATTTAAAGTATCAGGCTTTAATGCCGCAAATCATGTGAATATATATGATGTCAGAAATTACGAAAGAATAATTAATTATTCTTCTTCAGCAGATACTTTGATTTTTTCAGGAAGGAAAAACGGTAAGTTCGAGATTGTAAATAATTTTATTGATAAAAAGCCATTCAGAATAAAAAAAAGAATTGTACCGAATTTAGTTAGCAATCAGACGGGTGCCGACTATTTGATTGTATATAATAAGTTATTCGAATCGCAGGCTGAACAACTAAGAAATCACAGGGAAAATTTTAATAATTTTAGAACATTTAAAGCAGAAGTAGAAGATATAAACGATATTTTCAATTACGGAATAGAGAATCCTGCTGCAATAAGAAATTTCGTGAGGAATGTATATAATAACTGGACTGCTCCAAAGGTTAAGTATTTATGCTTGTTCGGACGTGGTTCATTAGACCCTAAAAAGAATTTATCAAATTCTATTTTTTACGAAAATTTACTTTCTGTTTACGGAAATCCTCCTACTGACGGATATTTCGCTAATTTCAATGAAGGCAGTCATACTTATTATCATCAGATTGCGGTTGGAAGAATACCGGTATATAACGTATCAGAAGCACAGAATATTGTAAATAAAATTATTGGATATGACAATACACAACCAGATAAATGGATTAAAAATTTTATTTACATTACAGGCGGACAAAACCTGAATGAACAAATTCAGTTTGCCAATCAGTCCAACTCCTTAATCAATTCATTTATTAACCCTCCTCCTGTCTCCGGAATTAATGCGAAAATTTACAGAAATGATTCATCCGGATACATAACATACAATTATCAGGATTCCATTATCAATTCAATCAATTCAGGCGGGCTGATTGTTAATTATATCGGGCATGCGGCAACGAATGTCTGGGATAACGGACTTGAAGAACCTTCGGATTTAAATAATACCGGAAAATTGCCTGTCGTGTTTAGCATGACCTGTTTTACAGGGAGAAATTCAGAAACAAATGAAAGAAGTTTCGGAGAAAAATTTTTGTATATACCTTTGGAAGGAGCTATAGGTTTTATTGGTTCTACCGGATGGAGCTTTTCCGGTTCGGGTAATCAGTATAATTTATTTCTATATCAGGGATTTTCTTCAGACTCGGTAAGAATGCTTGGAGATTTATTAAAGTTTGCTACGTATAAAATGAGTCCAGATTCTCTGAGTTTTCCGGTAAGGAATACGATAAATTGTTACAATCTGATAGGCGACCCTGCATCAAAATTACTGCTACCGGTTCATCCGGAATTCGATATTCAGGGAAATGATTTCTGGATTTCAAATCCGTATCCTGCCTTAAAGGAAGAATTCGTTTTCAAAATATTTCCGAAAAATCTCGGTACCTACGCAGATTCGAATAAAATAAGATTTCTGATATTAAAAAACGGTTTGCAGATTTATTTGAAAGATACGGTAATAAAAAATGTCCGGTACATAGATACTCTTACATATATAACGAGTCTGGATTCTGCGGGCTCTTACGCATTTAAAATTGTTTTAGACCCTGATAACTGGTACACTAGCGACAGTAAAATTAATAATACTGCCGTATTTCCTGTTTTATTGCGAAACATCTCTTTTGTTCCTTTGAAACCAGTTGATAATATTGAACTTCAGAGCGACTCGGTTGAATTCACAGGCTTAAATCCCAATGTAGATTTTAATCAGAATAGTGTCAGAGTAATTCTGCAAATTGACACGAGTAAAAACTTTAACTCACCTGTTTTAAAAACATATTTCAAGAATGTTACAGGCGGTGTTTTTACCAAATTTATTGTTGCTAATCTATTCCGGAACAGTTCTAAAAGCGATATTAAAATGAACAGTTCTTCTTTATATTTTTGGAGAATGAATTCCGTTATTAATAACAGCGATTCTTCAGGTTGGTCTGAAGTCAGAAAGATATTATTAAGTAATGAGAAAGTAAACAAACTAAAAATACAGGATACAATTATTAAGGTAACGAAAAATCAGCCGGGACAATACAGCATTACCGAACTTGATAAAATTGAGTATGTTAACAGCGGTTTTGAATTGAAAAAATTCTCCGGAAACCTCGTTGCACAATCCTGGGGCGGTTACTTCTATGATGCTACATATTTTACTATTAATGAATCACAGATATTCTTTATTGATTCAGCACAGTGGGGTGGAATCCACATTGCAAAAGTAAGGAAACTTGACGGAAAACTATCTGAACTAAAACATTTTACTTATTCTTCTTCACTGTCAAATGATTCACTGTTTAATTATCTTGAGGCATTTGATACGAATTATGTTCTTATGGCAGTGAAATCTATTCCAACTTTACAAACACAGAATTTTAATACTGCAGTCAGAAATAAATTTAAACAATTTGGCAGTATTTATATAGATTCTGTTAATCTTCAGTCAACATCAAAATGGAGTTTTATCAGTTACAGAGGTCTTCCGCAGCCGCTTGTGAGCGAGGCATTTGAGAGAATAAATTACATTCCTGTAATCGCATCGATGAATCCGGAGTTTAAATTCTCGCAGGGAAAAATATTGTCTGTTTTCGGTCCGTCTGATAACTGGAAAGAATTAAAGCACTCTTATCAGACATTTCAAAATTCAGGTATTAAATATGATTTATACGGAATTAACCGGGAGGGAATACAGGTTCCTTTGACTCTGAATAAAAATATTACGGAAATAATCAATATTGACACACTAAATACTTTGATGTATCCGTCAATTAAAATTTACCTGAATTTTGAAATTGACACAAATAACCTGATATTGTATGAATCTCCGAAATTATTTAGTCAGTCGGTGTTGTATAATCCGCCTGCAGAATTAATTCCCGATAATAATTCTGTTGTAGTCAGTGACAGTATTATTCAGGAAGGTGATACTCTTAGTATTTCCTTTTTAAATTACAATCCGGGATATGTTACTTCAAACGAATCAATTTATAAATGGTATGCAAATACCGCGGGAGGTATTATAATATTAAGAACAGATACTTTAAATTCGCCGATAAAAGTTGACAGTTTTCAGGTTGTTTCTTCTCTGATTAGCACTAAAGGTTTGAAAAATCCAAATTATCGCAAAGATACAGTCTTTATCTTCTGTGAAACATCAAACAGTAGAAATGAATTTTACTACTACAATAATACAGTTGTTTCGAAAGTAATAATTGAAGGTGATTCATTAAAACCGTTATCGGATATAACTTTTGACGGAATAAAAGTGAATAACGGGGATTTTATACAGCGGAAACCCCAGATAATATTGAAGTTTTACGATAACAGTCCGGTTTTTATCAATGATACTTCAAATATTAAAATTAAACTTAATAACATTTATATTCCGTATTTTACAGCCGGAGTAAAAAATCCTGAACTTGATATTCAATTTATGGGTGACAATTACTTACAGGCGATTGTGACGTACACTCCGAATTTGGGCGAAGGAGAACATAAATTTGAATTTATATCAGTTGATGCCAATGGAAATCGTTCGGACAGCATAAGGTATTTTCTGAATGTTACCTCAGAATTCAGAATTGTTGATTTATATAATTATCCCAATCCAATGAAAAATAACACGAGTTTTATATTTAATATATCAGGGGAATATCCTCCTTCAAAATGTAAAATCAGAATATTTTCTGTCGCAGGAAAATTGATTAAAACGATTGAATGTCCTGCTAATATCGGATTTAATCAATTCGACTGGGATGGAAGGGACAGCGACGGAGATTACATCGCTAACGGCATATATTTTTATAAATTAATAATTGAAGGCGATTCTAAGTTTGAATCCAGAATCGAAAAAATCGCAGTCTTAAAGTAATACTTGTTTTTAGATAGAATAATCCATACTTTTGAATTATTTTAGTAATATGAAAAATATAATACTTATAATAAGTCTTATAGTCTTAGGTTTAAATGCAGGTTACACCCAGAATTATAACTGGATTACTCCGGGTCAGACTTATCTTAAAATGTTCATTGCCGAAGACGGAATGTACAGAATCGATAAATCTGATTTTACTATTGCCGGTATAAATACGACAGGGATTGACCCGAGAACTGTTAAAGTTTATTATAAGGGCAACCAGATAAGAATTTATTTTCAGGGTGAGCAGGATGGTGTATTTGATGAAAATGATTTTTTTGATTTTTACGGGCAGAGAAATTATGGCGGTTTAACTAATACTTATGATGTTAACGGAAATTTAGCCTACATTACGGACGAATATTATAATATATATTCCGATACAAGTACTTATTTTGTTGGTTGGGGAGGAAGTTACGGTACAAGATACATTAATTCTAATAATCAGGTCAGCACTCCTTATCCGTTGAATTATTTCAAAGCGAAAGTACATTTTGAAACTGAAGCTTTATATTGGTTGGGTGAATCTACATCAGGTCAGGATTACAGATATTTCTTAAATGATAAATTTCAGGGAGAGGGGTGGTACTGGAGGGCAATGGCAAACAACAACACTCAATCGAATACTGTTAATTTGCCTTATTGTGTTCCAAATGCTGATATGTTTGAGTTTAAAATATTTGCGTATCCTACTACAAATAGTTCTGCTGTATTCAATGAACACAGGATGATGGTGAGAATAAATAATAATCTTGTTGACACAATAAAACGGGATGATTTTAACAGAATGGATACTACTTATTCATTTCCCGGCACATATTTTGTAACGGGAAATAACACGGTTTTATTAAAATTTACTCCTCCTTCAACATTTACATCGGCAAGGATGTATCTTGATATGTTTTCAATTACATATCCGAGGAGATTTGCTTTTGACAGTAATAAAATCAGTATTTATAATTTAAACGGCGATACAGCAACAAAATTATTCTCAATATCCGGATTTGTACCGGCAAATGAATTGACAATTTATGATTATGTTAACGGTTACAGAATTACAAATTTTAGTAACGTCAATGATATACTGAATTTTTCGGGGAAATCTAACGGGAAATATGAAATAACAAACAAACCTGTAACAAAGAAACCGAAACGGATAAAACAAAGACAGGTACCGAATTTAGTTACAAATTCAACCGGTGTGGACTATCTGGTAGTTTATAACAAACTTTTCGAATCACAGGCGGAGCAATTAAGACAATACAGGGCATCTCAGGATAATTACCGTACTTTTAAAGCAGAAATAGAAGATATATATGATATATTTAATTATGGAATTGAAGACCCGGTTGCCCTAAAAAGATTTTCCAAACAGGTTTATCAGTTCTGGCAGGCACCTAAAATTAAATACTTAACATTATTCGGCAGAGGTTCATTAGACCCAAAGAAAATTTTATCATCAAGTACATACTACAACAACTATGTTCCGGTCTATGGAAATCCAACAACAGACGGATATTTCGTAAATTATAATGAAAACACGACTACGTATTT
>CAYWMV010000119.1:0-3298 GCA_964459055.1 uncultured Ignavibacteriaceae bacterium
TCCAAGGAATAAATCTATTTCCATCAATTAAAATATTAGCTTCTTTGCCTACAATATGGAATTGAATCATACGTTAAAAACCCATTCGTTGTTTTGAATAAATATATTTTATTATCTACTCCTGATATCCATCCGGTATCCGGATTAATAAAAAAGCAAGATAAGAATGAACCGCCGGTACCGTAAGGTCCATCTCTGATTATAATCCAGTTGACACCTCCGTTTGTTGATTTTATAATTGTTTCAAATAAACCTGTACTATAGACTACATTTGAATCTACAGGAAATACTGCCCTTAATGGTTTGGACACAGGAATATTCAAAATAATCCAGTTATTTCCGCCATTCGTAGTTTTTAAAATTCCTCCGCTCGCACAGATATAACCCGTATTTCTATTAATGAATCTTACCTTCAATAAATCCATCGTCGTCCCCGAATACTGCTGAATCCACTGTGCACCACAGTTATTCAATAAAAGAAATATATAAAAAAACATCAATATTAATATACAATATTTTTTCATTTTCAATATTGTTTCTTAATTATTATTAACGTAATAATACGCAATATCTATATCAAGTATATATTTATTACACTAACGACGCAATTTTTTAAAATTTCAGTTATTTAAATATGTGTTTGCAACCGGCTGCATAAATTTCTAAAAGCAGAGTAATTTATTGAAATGCAATTTTTACAAATTATTCGAAAAGGTCTCGGTATGAAAGTTCAGTGAAAAATATTACAATAATCCGCCGTAATTATCTTTTTCTCAACCCCACTCTATTCGCCTTATCATTCGTTCAATACAATTTATTCCCTAAAATAATTAAGATATGTGAAAGCCACTACTTATTTCTTCTTATATACACATTCAATTACTGACGGTTTATCCGGTTTATCGTTGAAAATCCATTTGCTCTTCCTGACTAATTTCGAATCTTTGATTTCATAAGAAATTTCAACTTTGTATTCGGAACTTTTTCCGGTAAGGTTAATCTTGTTGTGAACAATTTTACCTTTGTAGTTGATAATACCTTTAAAACCGTCTTCATTAAAACCCCAGCCGATTATTTCATCATCATCGTTTATTGTAAACAATGCCGATGAAGTATATTTATAATCAGGGTTGTTCAGCATTTCGCCTGAAACTTCCATTCTGAAAAACATTTTTTTGTGCAAAAACTCATTAACGAGTATTTCCTTGTTTTTAACTCCGCCTGCTTCGTAAATGCCTTCCCAGGTACCGATAAATTCTTCAATTGGTTTAACATCAATTTGAGCATACAAATTAGTCGCTAAAAACAAAAATAAAATAATTAATGTTTTCATTGTAAAAAATTTTATTTATTAAAAATAAATTTGCTGATATAACGTAAATAACGATTGTTGAATTGTCAATATATTTATTCTTCTTGCATGCATTGATACATAACCGCTATAAATATGTCACCCCTGCGGGGTTATTTGTATTGGAAATCCGTTACTATAAATATGTCATCCCTTCGGGATTTAAAAAATATATTCAACAATTTGTCAGCGTTTGTGTATGACGCATTGACCTTCAATTAATGTAACCATATGAGATGGTTAAGGAGAGTCTGAAGAAGTAACAACCTCCCCCTACCCCTCTCCACGGCGAGTCTGAGACCTCCAAAGGGGGATAGAATATAGTTTGTCATATAAAATTTATTTTCAGCATCTTTTATAAACAATTATTTTGAGATCCTGAAACAAGTTCAGGATGACAAAATTAATTATCATTACCTTCCACCCAGTCGCCGTGTTCTTTTATGAGGTTGATTAGTTCGGTGAGAGCATCTTTTGTATCAATGCTTCTTTTCATAACTTCTTTCCCCTTGTATAATGTGATTTTTCCTTGACCGCTCCCGACATATCCGTAATCCGCATCCGCCATTTCGCCCGGACCGTTTACGATGCATCCCATAATTGCGATTTTCACACCTTTGAGATGATTTGTTGCATTGCGTATCATCGCAGTCGTTTCCTGTAAATCAAACAATGTTCTGCCGCAGGAAGGACAGGATATATATTCGGTTTTGGAAATTCTTCTTCTTACTGCCTGCAGTATTCCGAATGAAATGCTGTTTAATTTTTTTTGAGATATTCCGTCAGCATCCAGCCAGATTCCGTCGGCAAAATTTTCAATCAGTATTCCGCCAAGGTCAATGGAACTGAATACCGTGAGTTCTTCGGCATTAATTCCGGAATAATTAATTTTCAATATAACAGGATTTATAAATTCCGACTTCCGAATTTTCTGCAGTAATTCAATATTTAATTTGAGTATTTCAGATGAATTTAATTCCGGTACTAAAACCGCCGAAGTAACTTTCTTTAAATCGGGCAAATCATCATTTAACTTCTCTGCTTTAACAAGTATAAAATTACATATATCGGAAAAAACATTTATTTCTTTTAATTGTTCATATTTGATTAACGGAAGTGATGTTTCTTTATCCCTTACATCCAACCAGAAATCATAATCAAAAATCTTTTTTAATGTTCCGGGTAAATGATAGTCAATATCTTTGTCTTTTAAATAAATATAATCCGGTGCGGCATCACCTATTGTCCATTTATCGAGTGTTTCACTGTAGAGATATCCGACCTGTCTTAATGATTCGAAATTTTCAGCAGAATTACCGGTAAATGAAATTATTACTGCAGGGGGATTCTTGCCGCCTGCTTTGTCAACAGTTTTTGACAGAACCGGTATTCCGGAAGTTTTAATTTTAATTCTGTGATTTTCCGGTTTCTCTTTTGGATTAATATACTCATACCTTTCCGTCAGAATTCTGCAGACAGGAATTTCAAATTCAGGTTCTTCGGTCAGGGAAACTCTGATTGTATCGCCAATCCCCTCTTCAAGCAATACCCCGATACCAAGTGCTGACTTAATTCTCCCGTCCTCCCCGTCACCCGCCTCAGTCACACCAAGATGAAGAGGATAGTTCATTCCCGCTTCCTCCATCCTGTCAATCAGTAATCTGTATGCATCAAGCATTACACGCGGATTGCTCGCTTTCATAGAAAGAACAATTTCAAAATAATTATTTTCCTCGCAAATCCTGACAAATTCCAGTGCAGATTCAACCATCCCGAGCGGAGTATCTCCGTATCTGCTCATTATTCTGTCCGACAATGAACCGTGATTTGTTCCGATTCGTATTGCAGTTCCGTATTCCTTGCAGATTTTCACGAGCGGAGTGAATTTATTTCTGATTCTTTCGAGTTCTTCGTTATACTGTGAATCCGAATATTCCTTAATTTCAA
>CAYWMV010000119.1:3398-7260 GCA_964459055.1 uncultured Ignavibacteriaceae bacterium
CTGATTCTTTCGAGTTCTTCGTTATACTGTGAATCCGAATATTCCTTAATTTCAAATTTCTTTTTGTCAGCATAATTTCCGGGATTGACTCTTACTTTCTCTACTATCCTTGCCGCAATTTCGGCGGCATTGGGGGTGAAATGTATATCTGCTATCAGAGGTGTATTATATCCTCTTTTTCTGATTTCATCTTTGATATTCTTAAGATTTTCGGCTTCCTTTATGCTTGGTGCGGTAATTCTGACGTATTCCCCACCTGCTTCTATAATCCGGATTGACTGCTCGACTGTTGCCTGTGTATTCATCGTGTCAGTCGTTGTCATTGACTGAATCCTGACCGGATAATCTCCCCCGAGCGGAACATCACCGATTTTTACTACACGTGTTTTATAACGGATAACTTTCTTTTTCATCTGAGTTTCTTGCTGTCCTCGAATAATATTCTTTTCTCTTCATCAGTAAGACTTGCATAACCGCTTTTTGCAACTTTATCGAGTATATCGTCAATTCTTTTCTGAAGAATAATTTGTTCATTTTCCTGCTCTTTCTTTTTTTCTTCTTTTTCAATTTCATAATAATCCGCATCATAATATTTTTTCTCGCTTTTTGGCTGTTCTTTTTTAGGAGGTTCAAAAGGTCTGCTCCCGTAATTCCTGTCACCGAAGCGCGTGTAATCCGTTCCTTTGAAATTGTCAAATATGTTTTTCAATCCGGATTTTTTCGTAGCAAACAGATATATCAATCCCGCTACTGCACCTCCGAGATGTGCGATATGAGCAATTCCGGTTGCCTGATTGGAAGCAACGTATATTACCTCAAGTGCAATATAAAATATTATCAGATATTTTGCTTTTATCGGCAGAAGGAAATAAAGGTAAATATGCCTGTTTGGAAAAAGGAATGCAAATGCTACCAGCACTCCGTACACGGCACCCGAAGCACCGATTGTAGGACCGACAGTCGAGAACAGCGGTGCAATGAAAAGATTTGCTACCGCCGCACTTATACCGCAAAGGAAATAATATATGAGAAATTTTTTCGAGCCCCAGAGATTTTCGATTTCAACTCCGAACATCCACAATGCAAACATATTGAAAAATATATGTCCGAAGTCGCCGTGCATAAACATATAAGTAATTACCTGCCAGGGATAAAAATCACCTACGTAACGCACAAGTTCAGGTGCTATACCGAAAATGGGCTGTAATGCAAATAACTGCAGAAAATAATAATCAAGATGAACCGTCCCGATTTTCAGCATCGGCAGGAAAAATCTTTGCAGGAAAAATACTACCACATTGCTGATTAGCATAAACTTTATAACCGGAGGAAAGAAACTGAATCCTCCGAATAATCCCGGTCTTTGTCTTTCGTAACTCAAATTCTATTAATTTTAAAATTTAAATTTTGTTTTTAATTTTTTTTCGTTTTATTCATCCGATGAACAAGTTCATCGGATGAATTGCTTACCTAATCACTAACCGTTCTTTTCGCTTTTTCATAATCCTCTATTGTATCTATCTCCATGCATTCGTATCCGGAGATGTCAACACCGTACATATTTATTTTATCTTCTTCCATATTTATTATTTCCTGAAACGTCGTTTCGTAAAATTCATTCACGTTATTTTCTTTCACGATTTTCCTGTCCAGTATTTTGAACATCTCATTCAGAAAGTCACCCGACAGTTTTTCGATTCCTATTGACTCGCCTGCGGATTTCAGAATTTCAACTTCTTTACCTATTTCAAGAACTTTTCCGTTTTCGTCAATTATTACTTTTATCTGCTCTTCATCGAGTTTGTGATTTTTGAGTGCAATACAGGTTTGATGTTCCGAATCGAGCAACTTTTTCACAATCCTGTAATCGAACAAAATGTCGCTGTCCAGAAGCAGCATATTATCTTTAACATAATTTTTCGTCATCCAGAGCGAATACGAATTATTATTATTTGCAAAGTCCGAATTCGTAATATAAATTTTATTTATATTTTTAAAATTCGAATCCAGATATTCCCTTATCATATTCTCTCTGTATCCTGTAACAAAAATAAAGTCTTTAACATCACACTTTATAAGATTTTCAACCGTTCTGTGAAGCAGGTTACTGCCGTTCAAATCAAGAAGGCACTTTGGAGTATTGTCCGTGAGAGGTCTTAATCTTTTTGCAAGTCCTGCCGCCAATATCACTGCCTTCATATTAACTCTTCTTTAACTTATTTAATATAATATTCTGAATAATCAGTAATGTTATGAGTATTAAATTTCCCGCGATAATGGTAACATACAGATATATTTCCACCCTGAAAATCAAAGTGAAAAATATCGCAAGCGTCAGATGTGTAGTTGAACCTATCCAGCTCCACATTCTTAATAATAACCTGTTTAACCTTTTATATTCTTCAGAGGTAACGTCAAAGTTAACGGGTTTTGACATTTTATTCTGCAAAAGAGTGTAATCATAATACAGGTTCATCAGAATTTTTGCCGCATACCTTCCTTTTAATCTTTTCAAAGCCGTAAGTTCTTTCTTGTATTCTTCGAGATTTTCATTTGCGTCATCGCTTTTTCCGTAAACATATTTCAGATACATATTTCTGTATTTATCGAACATCATATTCTGCAGAGCCCTCGAGAGCGCAGCAATAACAGTCAGAGTCCAGGCATAAGTGGCGCTTTCCATCATAAGGGATTTGTATCCCCATTCGTAATACATACTTGTTGATGTCTGCAGGGCTATTGCGATACCGACAAATGTGGAAATAGCGGTGATATAGTCAATCAGTCCGTCAATTATCCTTCCGATTCTCGTCCCGTTTTTCTTCAGTCTCGCAAGTTGTCCGTCGGCGCAATCGAGCACATTGCAGAGGAAAAATGACAGAGCCGCCATTAGGAATGAAAACTCCGAACCGAAGGCATAAAATACGCCCGCGAGTACACCGAAGAAAAGTGCGGCGTATGATATTTGATTAGGAGTTATGTTCGTATTATAGATTAGTCTAACAAACTGAAATGATATCGGTCTGTATATTGCAAGGTCAAGAATTTCTTCCGCATCAATTCCTTTAAGCGATAATTTGTAGTTTAATTTTTCTTTCAATATTTAATCCGTGTTTTATTTCTCTTTAATTTCAAATAATTTTTTCAGTTTCTTTTTAAAACTCTTCTTTGATTCCGTAATATATTTCTTTTTCACTTTTTCAATAAAGTATTCCTGTGAGTCGAATCTCTCTTTCCCTGAATATTCATCGCGCGAATAACTGCCGTCCGGTCTTAATTCGCGTTTCTTGGCATTGTCTTTCAGATATACGTCAAGTATTTCCTTTATATCTTTTTTAACACTGCTGTTGTCGAACGGATATATTATCTCAACTCTTCTGTCAAAATTCCTTTCCATCACGTCGGCGCTGCCGGTATAAATTACCGGGTCGCCGTTATTATTAAAATAATATGCCCTGCTGTGTTCAAGAAATCTTCCGACAATGCTGTAAACACGTATGTTTTCACTCAGTCCCGGGATTCCGGGTTTCAGCCGGCATACACCTCTTACAAGCAAATCAATCTTAACGCCCGCATTGGATGCTTCGTATAATTTCAATATTGATTTATCGTCAACAAGAGAATTAATTTTGAATATTATGTATCCGTTTCCGAACTTCTTCTGATTTTCGATTTCCGCGATAATTAAATTAAGAAGACCTTTTCTCATCGCGAAAGGCGCAACGAGAAATTTTTTATATTCCGTCTGTTTCGAGAATCCCGTGAGGTAATTAAAGAGAATTGATGCATCGTTACAGAAATCCTCGTCGGCGGTGAAAAGTCCGAAATCCGTATATAATTTAGCCGTTATCTGGTTATAATT
>CAYWMV010000120.1:0-1705 GCA_964459055.1 uncultured Ignavibacteriaceae bacterium
CAATCATTCAATCATTCAATCATCCAATCATCCAATCATTCAATCATCCAATCATTCAATCATCCAATCATCCAATCATTCAATCATCCAATCATCCAATCATTCAATCATCCAACCTGCCGTTCCATAGAGTCTCCCGAATTCGCCCCGGCGAATGAGGGGACTCTCGGATCTTTACGAACTTTAAAAACTTTACAAACTTTACAAACTTTATAAACTTTATGAACTTTACGAACTTTACGAACTTTATGAACTTTATGAACTTTACAAACTTTAAAAACTTTATGAACTTTGCAAACTTTTTAAACTTTATGAACTTTGCAAACTTTTTAAACTTTATGAACTTTACGAATTTTATGAACTTTATGAACTTTACAAACTTTAAAAACTTTATGAACTTTAAAAACTTTACAATTTTTAAAAACTTTACAAACTTAATTCTATTGATATAAGGTTTTAAACAGTATATTTTTAAACATAAAATCACTTTATTTCAAATAATTAAACATTTATGGAATTACAAATGAAAATTATTAATAAAATTTTATTTATCTCGGTTGTACTTGTTTTATTGGCAACCGTTAACCTTTATCCTCAGGCACAGAGGAAAGTATTGTTTGAAGAAGCAACCAGTTGTTTCTGCGGTCCGTGCGGCTCTTCCAATCCTATATTTGATAACTGGTTTGTTCTCAATCAGGCAAATGCAAATGCTATTAAATATCATCCGAATTTCGGTGCAGATCCGATGTATCTCGCAAATCCGACACAAAACACTGAAAGAGTACAATACTGCGGAATTAATGCATACCCGACTATAAATGCTGATGGTATTATATTTGACTGCTGCTGGCCCTTTTCTGCTTCCTGTTTTACTTCTGTACTTAATCAAAGAATTGCAGTCTCAACCCCGCTGTCAATTACCGTGACAGATGTGAGGATTCCGGGTGATACGATTAAGTCCACTGTCGTTTTGACTCTTTCCTCGAACCTGCCCGCCGGGAATTATAAATTAAGGGTAATGGCTATTGAAGGACATGTACATTATGCCACTCCTCCCGGAACAAACGGAGAAACGGATTTCTATCAGGTCTTCAGATGGGCATATCCTAATACAATGGGCGTTAATGCTCCCACTACTACCGGAACATATACTTACGAATATAAATATAAAAGACTCTCGAACTGGATGGACACTTCCATTTACACTGTAGCATTTGTTCAGAACGATGTTAATAAGGAAGTTATTAATTCGGCAAGAGGTACTTACATAGCAACCGGTATAACCGGAGAAACGCCTAATGTTCCCGGTGATTATTATCTGAACCAGAATTATCCGAATCCTTTTAATCCCGTGACGAAAATTTCTTTTGGTATTCCAAAATCGGATGAAGTTTCTTTGAAAATTTATGATATGCTTGGGAATCTTATTTACACTTTATATGAAGGAAAACTTGCGGCAGGAATATATAATTATGACTTCAACGGCTCGGATATTGCAAGCGGAATTTATTTTTATACGTTGAAAACAAAAAATTTCACCGAGACAAAAAAACTCACTCTGCTCAAATAAGTTTTTCTGTATTCTTACGTGAAATAAATACTTCTTACTCATTCCAAAGCTCCTGCTTGGGAATGTTGCTTTCCGTTGCGTTTAGCCGTAGCGGACGAGAAATTATTCTTTGAGCTGTTCGCTGCTTTGCGTCCT
>CAYWMV010000120.1:1805-7241 GCA_964459055.1 uncultured Ignavibacteriaceae bacterium
TTTATTTTTTTCTTAATTGAATCAGTTCTTTGCGTCCTTTGGGTCGTTGCGGTTTCAATTTTTTTCTTAATTGAATCAGTTCTTTGCGTTCTTTGCTACTTTGCGTGAAATAGCACCCCTGGTGTTTTTCACTTTATAAACTTTATAAACTTTATAAACTTTATAAACTTTATAAACTTTATAACTTTATAACTTTACAAACTTTACAAACTTTATAAACTTTATAAACTTTACAAACTTTATTAACTTTATTAACTTTATAAACTTTATTAACTTTATTAACTTTATTAACTTTCAACTTTATAAACTGTTTAATGAGTTTCGGAAAATATAAAATTCACATCACAGGTGCCGTTCAGGGAGTCGGATTCAGACCTTTCGTTTATAACCTTGCAAATTCCTTAAATATTAAAGGCACGGTTCTGAATTCCACAAAAGGTGTCATTATCGAGGCGTACGGTGAAGAAGCGGTTATTAATAATTTTATCTCGAAACTTAAATCGGACAAACCCGCAGTTTCATTTATAAAGCAAATAAAAATTACGGGGGATAAATCGGAGTTGATTCCGGATTCTTTTGAAATAATTCACAGCGATTCCGGAGGTAGTCCCGATACTTATATTCTGCCAGACGTTGCGGTGTGTAAAGACTGTCTCGCCGAAATTTTCAATCCTGCAGACAGAAGGTATTTGTATCCCTTTACTAACTGTACGAATTGCGGACCAAGATACACGATAATTGAAAAACTTCCTTATGACCGGCAGAATACCACGATGAAAAATTTTGTTATGTGTGATAAATGCAGAAGTGAATATGAAAATCCTGCTGACAGAAGATTTCACGCACAGCCGAACGCCTGTCCTGTCTGCGGTCCGGAAGTATCGCTGTGGGATAAATCCGGAGAAGTTATTTCTGACGGTAATGATGCGGTTAAGACTGCATCCCGTGAAATACTGAAAGGGAAAATACTGGCTGTCAAAGGTCTCGGCGGCTTCCATCTTTTCGCAAATGCAATTAGTGATGATGCTGTAAAATTGCTGCGGAAAAGAAAAAACAGAGAAGAAAAACCTTTCGCAGTGATGTTAAAAGATATTCACGAAGTCGGTAAATATTGCGTGCTGAATTCCGGAATTATAAAATCGTTAACTTCGGTAAGTTCGCCGATAGTATTAGTGCGAAGAAAATCTGATACCGGAATTTCCGGTTATGTAAACGGTGTTAATACGAAAAATCCTTACTACGGCGTGTTGCTTCCTTATACCCCGCTTCACCATATATTAATGAGTTATCTGAATATTCCTGTAATTGCTACGAGTGGAAATATTTCCGATGAACCGATTTGTACGGATGAATATGAGGCACTTGAACGGCTTGGCAGTATTGCGGACTTATTTTTGGTTCATAACCGCCCTATTCTGCGATATGTTGACGATTCAATTGTAAAATATGTTCTCGATGAAGAAATGATTTTGAGACGTTCCCGCGGATATGCTCCGATTCCTGAAATTACTGAAATTAATTCACCTGAAGATGGTATCGCTGCAGGTGCACATCTGAAAAATACTTTTGCAGTTAAAAGAAATGAAGAAATCTTTATCAGCCAGCATATCGGCGACCTTGAAAATATCCGGTCAGTAAACGCTTTTACCAAAACAATTGACGATTTTACACGTATATATCAGGTGAAACCTTCAAAAATCAGTTGCGATATGCATCCTGATTATGAGTCTTCAAAATATGCTGCTCAAAACGAAAAATCCGGTATGAAGTTAATAAAAGTTCAGCATCATATTGCCCATATTTTTTCCTGCAAAGTTGAAAACAATATTAAGTTTCCTTTCCTCGGTGTTGCCTGGGACGGTACGGGTTACGGTGCTGACGGGGCGATATGGGGCAGTGAATTTTTTACTGCTGATGAAAATGCCGTAAAGCGTATTGCACATCTTAAATATTTTAAACTGCCCGGCGGGGAAGAAGCAATTAAAAAAGTCTATCGGATCGCTGCGGGTATGCTGTTTGATATGGGACTGTACCAAAAGGCAGAGTTATTGTTTAATCCCGGTAACGCTCCTCATTTATCTAATGAATTACAGTTAATTAAATCAATGCTCGGAAAAAATATTAACTCCCCGTTGACTTCAGGTATGGGGAGATTATTTGACGCAGTATCTGCGTTGCTGAATGTTAAAACCGTTAGTGCATTTGAGGGGCAGGCGGCGATGGAACTTGAATTTTCTATCGGTGATTTCCGGACAAACGGATTTTATAAGTTCGGTCTGAATGAAGAGGGGAATGAATTTATAATTGATTGGATGCCCTTAATACAGTGTATCCTTGACGATTTGGAGGAAAAGAAAACCACTCCTGAAATTTCCGCTAAATTTCATAACACACTTACGGAAATTATATTATCGGTAGCGAAAAAAACAGGTTTCGAAAATATTGCAATTAGCGGCGGCTGCTTCCAGAATACGTACCTGCTCGAAAACGCCGTAAAAAAATTGAGAAACAACGGCTTTCTTCCTTACTGGCAAAAGAAAATACCTGTTAATGACGGAGGTATTTCACTCGGGCAAATTGCTTACACCGATTACATTGAAAAATGAAATTACCGGATGAAATGATATTTACAATATTACTTTTAATTTAAAACATAATATTATATATTTCAAAAAACTAAACTAACCAAGATGAAGAAAATTTTACTTTTTATCTCACTTCTGCTCATTCTTCCCGGGATTTTATTATCCCAGACCGATGACCCGAATAAAGATCAGTTACCGGCACATTTAAGAGGTATGGTGCCTCCTATGGTAACCTCGATACCTATGTCGTTGATTGTAAATTCCGAAGGGTATGAGAATTTTTATCTGGGCATTGACTTTGCTGAACCGCATATGTCAATAAATATGAAAGCACCCACACAGTTTTTCAATGCGTTTAATACCAACGGAACGCATTACACTATGAACGGTATGGATTGGTTCTCAAATAACCCTTCGTTGCCTTCGCCTGCCGGTGACCCGGTTACCGCTTATGATAGTTTAGGGAATCTTTATTATATGAATATGTACAGTCCCTCAACTATTTCCGGCTGCTATATTGTCAAATCTACAAATAACGGACAAAATTGGTCTGCACCGGTATTCGCAATTAATGGTAATGATAAAAACTGGATTGCATGCGACCAGACCGGCGGACCTTATGCGAACTATGTATATTGCACAATGACGCTCGGAAGCGGATATGGAAGTTTCTCCAGAAGCACAGACCAAGGTGTTTCCTATCAGACAACTTTTTCACCTAATACACAGTCCGCACCCGGTATGATGGTTGCCGTCGGACCAAACGGAAATACACCCGGAGGTTGTGTTTATGTTGTTACTAATTCAGGTAGTTTTGTTTCTCACGTATATACATTTTACCGCTCAACTGACGGCGGTGTTTCGTTCCAGTTGATGTCACAGCAGGGCTTTGCGGGTTACCTCGGAACTATTCAGGGAAGCCGCAGTACTGTTGAATATATGCGTACTAGACCGTATCCGTTTATTGCAGCGGATAATAGTTACGGACCTTACAGAGGAAGATTATATCTGGTCTATGCAAAAAATACTCCGAATCAGGACCAGGCTAAACCCGATATTTTCTGCAGATATTCAATTGACCAGGGTATGACGTGGACTTCGGAAGTTAAAATTAATGATGACGTGAATACTACCGCAAATCATCAGTGGTTCCCGTCTATCTGGTGCGATAAGATTTCAGGGAAATTGTTTGTGAAATGGTTTGATACAAGAAACTGCCCGACGAGTGACAGTGCCGAAGTCTATGCTTCTTATTCATCCGACGGCGGCGCCACTTTTATGCCGAATCAGAAAATCGGAACAAGTAAATTTAAAATTTATTGCTCTTCCTGCGGCGGAGGCGGTTATCCCGCTACTTATCAGGGCGACTATGACGCTATATCCTCTTATGGAAATACTTCTATGATGGTTTGGTCGGATTTCAGAACAGGTCAGTTCGGAAGTTATACTGCCTATTTCCCGGATTATGCAATGACTACATCTGCTTCAATGACTCAACTTAATAATAATGACAGTGCATTTATTACCGTAAAGGTCCCTTCCGTAAAACTATATTCTGAATATGTGAAGTTTACTGCTGCAATCGATACTAATCCCGTATCCGGTACTTTGCAGATTTCGTTTGTAAATAATAAAGATTCGATATATTCTTATCCCGACTCCGTAAGAATCAGGATTAAAGCAGTCGGCAGCGTAACTCCCAAGGTTTACAGACTGTTAATTACAGGCAGGGGTCCAAACGGAATTCCCGCTCACAGAAGGGAAGTTAACTTACTCGTAAATACGAGTATGCTCGATATTGCCACTAACAGGAACGGTGTAGTGCAGTATTCTGTTAACGGTCAGAATTATAATACCGCACAGAGGTTGTATTTCGCAAATGGTACATCTGTAACGGTGTCTGCTCCCTATTATTGGGGAACAGGCGGAACTCGATATCGTTTTCTGAATTGGTCTAATAACGGCGATACTACGCAGACTTTCACTATAAATTCTAATGTAAACTTGTTTGCAACTTATAAGGCGCAGTACAGACTGGTTTTGAATTCCGTTATTCCCAATACATTCGGCGGAAATACGTATTATGACTCTTCTGCATCGTTTACATTCGGAGTTCTCTCCAGAAACTATCAAAGCGGAAATACATACTATACATTCCGCGGATGGACCGGTGCGGGAGTTGGTGCATATACTTCTCCTGACAGCAGCGGTGCTGACAGCGCCGTAACCTGGTCAATGAAAAATCCGATTGTTGAAACCTGCAGATGGCTGTCAACTACCGGTATTAATACTATCAGTACTGAAATTCCCGCTGAATTCAGATTGTACGATAATTATCCGAATCCTTTCAATCCTGAAACAAGAATTATTTTTGATATTGCGGAAACAGGACACGCAAACCTGACAGTGTATGATATGCTTGGAAGGGAAGTATTTGTTCTTGTTAATCAGAGTCTGAAACCGGGCAAGTATGAATACATATTCGATGCGACGCATCTCGAAAGCGGTGTGTACTTCTTCAGACTTTCAACATCTGAATATGTAATGACTAAACGTATGGTCTTGCTTAAATGATTTTACTCCCCAACTGTAAAAGTCAGAAATCTTTTGCAGTATTTTCTCATAACTCCGGAACCCGGCAGTCCCGCTGCCGGGTTTCTTTTTGAACCTGTTCAGTAAAGTCTTAACTTATCTTCATCCGATGAACTCGTTCATCGGATGAAGTTCTGTCACCAATCATCCAATCAGTCAATCATCCAATCACCCAATCACCCAATCACCCAATCAATCAATCACCCAATCACCCAATCATCCAATCATCCAATCATCCAATCATCCAATCACCCAATCA
>CAYWMV010000121.1:0-7240 GCA_964459055.1 uncultured Ignavibacteriaceae bacterium
AATTTTCTTTAATCATGATTTTTATTTTGTTTATTTAATCATATTAATATAATACTGTTTATTGTTAAATTAAATATAAAATTTCTAAAGGAATTTTTATTTTCCTCTTGTGTTACCCCAGATTAAAATGTGTAATCGTTCGGAATAATTGAAATTATATTTCAGGCAAACTTGAATTATATTAAGTCTTTTGGATTCAATTTCTACTTTGGTTAAACCCTCCGGCATTAGAAAAACATCTTTATTTTTGAATTCCGCTTTCTTCTGTAAATAGAGTATTTCTTCAATGTCACTTTCATCATTATATACGAATTTCCATTGTATGTCATACAAACCCTCCTGATGGAAATAATGGTATAATTTTAGTGAATTAATATTTATTCTGTTTTTATTGTGGAAATCTTCATATTGTGTGGAGTAAGGAATAGAGGATTTAAGTTTTGGACTTATACTTACAAGGTCAATGTATTTTAAAAATTCACCCGGTTTTGTTCCGTTAGTCTCAAGCGTAATGTGGATGTAAGGATTGATTGATTTTAATTTCATGCAAAGTAACGTAAGTTCTTCTTCCTGAATTGTAGGTTCTCCTCCGGTAATAACAATATTGTTGCATTTGGTTTCCTTTTCGTCCCGGAGAGTCTCCC
The DNA here is from genome assembly GCA_964459055.1 of uncultured Ignavibacteriaceae bacterium. Lineage (GTDB taxonomy): Bacteria > Bacteroidota > Ignavibacteria > Tepidaquicellales > Tepidaquicellaceae > Tepidaquicella. Next base: position 645 of record CAYWMV010000121.1, read on the forward strand.
GCAGGGGGCTCCCGGAAATAAGTATATCTACATTTTTATCAACTATTTCCGAATTTTTGTATCTTTTGTAAATATCTACAATTTCTACAACTGTCATTTCCCCAATATTGTTTTTATCATGCGGCTCCCAGGATGTGTAAGCAGAGTCGCATAAATTGCCGCTCCTGAATTTGCATTTCAGATTGCAGTGATTTGTTCTGATAAAAAAAGAAGGAAAGCCGGTTCGCTTTCCTTCACCTTGTATAGAATAAAATAATTCGGAAATTAACATGCAGGTTTAATCTATTTTCGTTTTCAGCGGACCTGCAAGACCTGAATAGGATTTTAATTCCACTTTTATTGAACCAATGATGATTTTCATCTGAATCTTTACCGGCATTTTGTACTCATCGTCAGTCAGCCAAACGAATATATCATCGACTTTTGAAGCCAAAGCGGCTTCTCTTAACATCGGCTGTACGACTAAACATTTGAATTCACCTGCAGGAACATCTGCATCTTCTCTGCCAAGATATTTGATTCCTAAATCTTTTTTCTCGTCTTTTGTAACGTATGGAAATATCGAAGTTTCACCAATCTGTTTGTTTGTGAAATCAAGAGTTCTCGCATAAAAATAAGTTCCGATGTCGTCCAGTGAATACATATCAATCGGAATGTCTTTAGTCTTGATGTTGCCGTCCCTTTCTTCAGTTCTTGTTACTTTGGAATTTTCAGGAAAATGCTGAAATTCCATTTTAATTTTTTCGGCTCTGTTACCTTCAAGTTTGTCCTGGTCAACTAACCAAGTGAATATTCCATCCGCATCAAGGTAACATTTGTATGTTTGCTTGAATTTGTATATAAATTCAAAACCAGGTGCTGATTTTGCCGTAACTTCAATCAGATAGCATTTCCTGCCGTTTACCTCTGTAAATTGCGGGTTAACGGATACTGTAGCTGTCCCGGCCGTTATAAATCCGTAATTGATTTCATATTCGAGATTTTCACCGGGTATGAAACTGTTATTTGTGATTTTTCTGTACTGAACTTTGTTCGTGTCTAATGCTAATGTAAGTGTCAGTGGTAATAACACCAGAATTACTGCTAATATCAGTTTTTTCATGTTTTCCATCCTTTTTTAGTTTTAACTTATAATATATAAAAAAAGTTTCTGCAAATAAAGGTTAATAATTTATTAACTTATTTGCTGCTGATTTTATGTCTTTCGTTTTTATTTCACTCATATCCGAAGATTGTTCGGGTGATAAAATTATTGTTTTATCGCATAATGGTCTCCACCTGGCAGCTGTCATAGGGATTGTATTCGGATAAAAACCTATTATCTTCTTTTTTAGTGCCCCGGCAATGTGTATAGGACCGGTAGAGTTTGATATAAAAAGTGAAGACGAATCAATTAGTATCATTAATTCCCGAAGATTTGTCATCCCGTTTAATATTATCATTCTTTCGGGAGAAGTTGCCGTATTTAAGAATTTTTTGCTAATATTTTTCTCTTGTTCTGTCCCTGTTAAAATAATCTTGTAATTTTTGTATTGTTCTGTGAATTCATCTGCAAATTTCATAAGTGTATCTGCAGGAATGTCAATAGCAGAACCTTTGGAACCCGGATGAATGATAATATATTTTTCGTCAATATCGATATTTAATCCTGTTAATTTGTTTCTTAATTTTTGTCTTTCTTCCTGGCTGTATTTGAACTTATAATTAAATTCATCTCTTACTTCGTCTGATATTGGCTTAAGTAAATTCAGATTATATTGCGCCTCATGCTTTTCTGCTTTTTTTCTATGCTCTTTCACTTTGATGTTATATAAAAATGAATACCCTCTGTAAGCAGTACCTATCCTCGATTTAATTCCGGATATGAAAAACAGGAAAGCAATCTCTAATCTGGGAAAAACCGATATTGAAATGTCAAACTTATGTTCCCTGAAATATCTTAATTTTTCTCTGAATGTCTTGAAACTGTCGTAATATATAATATTGTCGATATCTTCGTATCCTTCAATCAGATCCTTGATTACACTGTTTGTCAGGAAATAGATTTTTGAGTTTTTAAATATACGCCTGCATTCTGATATGAGCGGAAGTGTTAATATTATATCGCCAATTTTGTCTGTCCGGCTGATTATGATTTTGCCGGAATATTCGGAATTCATTTCCATTTTAGTCTGAATCTGTGTGTTCGGGTATTTCAATAATTATATTCTCGTTCGGTTCTCTTATTAATTTTCACATACACCCTAATCTCGCATTCGGCCCTGAAAAAACGGACTTTTTAATTTGGTATAACTCGATTTCCGAAATTTTGTTGAAATATTTCATCCCGTTTTGAATTAGAATTAAACAACTTGTACAGGCACCTGTTCCTCCGCAAATATGCTCCATAACAATATCGTTGTCAAATGCTAAATCGAGTATAGATTTGTTCAGTTCTGCCGGAACGGATTTGCCTTCCGGTAGAAATGTAATATTAAACTTTTTATTTTTTATATGTAATAACTGCGTTGGTCTTCTTTTCTTCTTCAACAAAACTTATAATAACGCTTACTTCTCTTGAATCTTTTTTGTGGGTCGCCATGTACATTTTACCTTCTGAACTTAATACCCCTGAATCTTCTTCTTTAAATCCGTTTTTCGTCAAATCTTCTTTATATTGATTTAAAACGTCAGTGAAAGGTTCTTCAGTTTCAAATGTAACAACGGTTCCTTCTGATGATGAAAGATAACCAAGGCATTTTCCGTTTTTTAGCTGCGGTATGTCGGAGGGGAAATCGTCGGGCAATCCTGAGGATATTCCAAGGTCCCCGATTTTCGTATCACCTTTTTCTTCTGTTGACTTTTCCGTAGTTTCTGTCTTTTCTGTTGCTTCTTTCTCACTTGCGGATTTTTCTTCCTTTTTGCCGCATCCGGAAACACCTAAAAACGCTAAAAGCAAAAAGAATAAAAATATTTTTTTCATATATTTTATTTAATTAATAAAAAAAACCGTAATTTATTTCTAAATTACGGCTAAATTTTTAATTATTGCATCTGATTGCTTCAAATTTACCTGCGACCCAACTGTTCTTATCATCTTTAAAACACATCGCAATTCTGCCCTTAACTGTTCTTTCGCTTATTTCGTCCAGTACTAATGCACAGTTCCAGGGTACGCTTATTTTTCTTGATTCCTGACCATCAAATACGTGAAAATCTGCAACATATCCGTCAACATCTTTTGTGAAGCTCTCTTTTAGAAATTCACCTTGAGCGAAATCCCTTGAAGGTCTCATTATGTGAAATGCCGAGTCATTATTCACGGCTCCGCAATTCTGTTCCGGAAGTTTTGTACCGAAATTTATTACATTATCACCGTTTCCTCGCCATTTTTCGAAATTTACATATAATATCTGAACTTCTTTGCCGTTTATATATCCTTTTACATCAAATTCCGGTATATCATTGACCGTGAGTTTGTCTTTCCATACAAATGTGCTTTTATCCGTATTTTGTTCTGTACTCTGGTCACTACCTTTTTTATCACATCCGTTTATTAAGAAAAATATCAAAACTAAGGATAGAACAGATATTGGTTTTAACATATTTTAATGATAGATTATTTTACGTACTTAACAAATCTATCATTTATTCTGCCCCAATGCAAGTTATTTATAAAGTTATCAATATATTTTGCTCTTCCCGGACCGTCTTTGTGGTAATAAGCGTGTTCGAATACATCGCAGGGAATCAGTGGGATTCCGCCCCAGATTGCTCCGTAGTGATGCTCGTCGACTAATACATTCAGAAGTCTGCCGCTGTAAAGCATATCATAAACCAGGACACCCCAGCCTGATAATTTTGCTGATAAGGCAGCCGCTTTGAAATCTGCTTTCCAGTTTTCAAAACTGCCGAATTCTTTTTCTATAGCTGCCTTTATTTCAGGTCCTTTGTTGATGTTGCCGTCGCCGCCTAAAACATCCCAGTATATGTCGTGAAGAACTGTTCCGCCGTGATTCCAGGTTAATCTTCTTTTTAATTCTCCTATTTGACTGTAATTCCCGTTTGCCTTTGACCTGTCTGCTGTCTCAAGTTCCTTTTCAATATTGTTCAGAAATGTTACATATCCTTTGTGATGTGTGTTGTAGTGCCAGTCGCTGGTTTCAGGTGAAATAACGTCTTTTAAAAGTGTTTTTGCTTCTTCGTCCGAATATGGACGTGCATTGAATTTCCATTCGTATGCCATTTTATCTCCTTTTATATTTTTGTTTAATATTTTGTTAAAATTGATATTGGGAAAAAATGCTATTCCCGCTAATCCTATTGATGTTCTCTTTATGAAATCTCTTCTTGTTAATTGATATCTTTTCATTGTTATTATTCTCCTTGATGTTTATAACAGTATTGATGCGTATAAAATTCATAAAACATAGTTTTATCAGCCACTAAAGGAACTGCCGCATCCGCAGGTGCGTGATGCGTTCGGATTGTTGAACACAAATCCTTTACCCTGTAAGCCGTCTGTATAATCTATCTGTGTTCCGCTTAAGTAAAGAAAACTTTTCATATCGATGTAAATATTTAATCCTCCCGCTTCGATTATCGTATCCGTTGCTTTGGATTCGGAGTCAAATCCTAAACTGTATGTTAATCCCGAACAGCCCCCGCCTTTAACTCCTATTCTCAATCCATAAGATTCGGGAATGCTGTTTTCTGTCATTATTCTTTTAACTTCTTTTATCGCTTTGGGTGTTAATGATACGTCTTCCGAAACACCCGGAATAAATTCTGTATTTTTTGTTTCGCTCATTTTTATAAAATTTAAATTATTATTCTGTCGTTATACGGTCAATAAAATAATTCACTTCATCTTCTGTGGTGAATCGTCCAAGACCGATTCTGATGGAAGAATTTATCTCTTCGTTGTTTCTTCCTATTGCTCTTAACACATAAGAGGGCTGTAAAGTTTCTGAAGAACAGGCACTCCCGAAGGAGACTGCAAATTCTTTGTATTTATTTATGAATATGGAATTTGTAATATTTCCGAATCCCGCATTAATGTTAGATGGTAATCTTTTTGTTAAATGTCCGTTTATAAATGAACCTTCTACCTTTCTTAAAATGTTCTGTATGATTCTATCGCGCCAGATTGTCTGATTCTGAAATTCTTCTATCATCTTAATACCGGCGATTTCCGCAGCTTTTCCGAATCCTGCTATAGCCGGGACATTCATTGTACCACTCCTTAACCCGTATTCCTGCCCTCCGCCGTGAATTTGAATAGCAGGAGGTTTTATCCCTTTTCTGATATACAAGGAACCAATTCCTTTCGGACCGTAAACCTTATGTGCACTGAAACTCATCATATCTATATTTAACATTCTCATATCCATAGGAATTTTCCCAAATGCCTGTGCGGCATCAGTGTGAAACAGGATATCCCGTTCCCTGCAGACATTTCCTATCTCTGCTATGGGCTGTAAAGTGCCTATTTCATTGTTTGCTGTCATAATACTGACCAAAATTGTCTCGCTCTTTATTGCTTTTTTCAAATCTTCGGGATTTATTAAACCTTTTTTATCAACATTTAAATATGTGACCTCTATTTCAAATTTTTCGAGATATTTAGCGATGTTTATTCCCGCACTATGCTCAATAACTGATGTAATTATATGCATTTTCTCTTTCCTGCTGTTTTCAACAGTTCCCTTAATCGCTAAATTAATACTCTCTGTTGTTCCGCTCGTAAATACAATTTCTTCGCCCGAACAATTAATTAATTTTGCAATTTTCCCTCTTGCAAGTTCCACTGTTTCTTTCGCTTCTCTGCCGTAAGTATGTGTATTACTTGAAGCATTACCATACTCGCCGTCGAAATATGGCAGCATATATTCCAGAACTTCAGGGTCAATTTTTGTCGTCGAGTTATTGTCGAAGTATATTATTTTCTTCATAATTATAATTTTGATTTTTCAAAATATTCAATATAGAAACAAATTTAAATAATTAAATTCATAAATTTATATAATACCTTACTTTTTATAAATTGTTTCTTAATTATATAATTTTTTGTTGACTCGAGATTCAGGGAAATATGTATTGTAATTTCATAGGTTAATTCAAAAAAATTATTATGAGGGAATAAAAAAAACATTGATATTTTTGAAAATTCTTCATAATTTCAAAAAGATTATTGATTTCCAAAAAATATTTTTTTTTAAAACTTAATAGGAGAAAAAAATGAAAAAAATGTTTGCTATTTTGATTCTGACTCTTCTCATTCCTCTTATGGCTTATTCTCAGTTTCATGGGTATAAAGTTAAAGGTGGGGTCCAGGGTCATTTTCTTTATCCGTTAACTGAGTTAACTTCAGATCAATTTTCCTGGATGGGAAGAGGTTTTCTGAATGTTGAACTTGCAAAACACTTCGGACTCGAATTAGGTTTCGGTTACGGAGAGTGGAAATTGACGGACGAATTAACTCAATATCCATATCCGGGTAATTTAAACAGGATAGTCAAAACGGAAATAATTCCGCTTGATTTAAGATTAAGGATATCACCGTTTAATTCAAAAAGTGTGAATCCGTATTTCTGGTTAGGCGGTGGTGTTATGAG
>CAYWMV010000122.1:0-7178 GCA_964459055.1 uncultured Ignavibacteriaceae bacterium
GATAAACAATTTCAATGAAATAGAAGCAATGATAGAGGAAATTACAAAAAATGACAGAGAAGGCAGAATAAAAATTTCAAATCTTTTTGAGGGACTTGCAAACGTCAGAAAAAATTATGAAGGCAAACTCGAAGGAATGCAAAAGACAAATTTCCTGCAGAAGAAAATTCACTTTGAGCAAGAATTTATGAATTGGGTTAACGGCAGTCCCGATAGAAAAACAAAATACGGAGACGTTTTAAAAAAAGAAAAAGAGCAGTATGATAATCTGCTGAGAAAAACAAAAGATAGGGATAATATACTCGGAATGATGCAGGGACTTTCAGGCACTCCTTTAACAGCAGCGTACCGTTTATTATATTTAAAATCTGAAAATGAAAAATCCGAAAGTGACAGGGACCCCACTTTGACAACTGAGGTATATGAGAGACAGTTAAATAACATAAAAAATGTATACTACAATGCTTATGAACCCGTGGATAAAGCATTGCTCGTGAGAACATTAAAAATGGCAGATAATCTGGATACTGAACAGAGAATAAAAGGGGTTGAATACATTCTGAAAGATAAATCAAGAAGTGTCGAAGAATTTGTAAATAATGCATTTTCAAAATCTAAATTTGTTACTCCGGAAGGGCTTCAGACAGTTTTAAATAAATCCGTGAAAGAACTGAAGGAAATGAACGATCCGATTATGGATATAGCCGTCAGTCTTTACCCGGAATTTGAAGAATTTCAGAATACGAATCAGTTATTCAGTGCGAATGTTACTCACTACAGAAAATTATATCTGGATGCACTATATGAATGGAAAGGTTCCGATATGTATCCCGATGCGAACGGAACTATGAGATTTACTTATGGAAATATTAAAGGATATAAACCAAGGGATGCCGTATGGTATTATCCGTTTACATCATTAAAGGGAGTAATCGAAAAGAACACAGGTGAAATTCCTTTCGATGCGCCGGAAAAATTAGTCAATTTATATAACAGCAAAGATTACGGAAACTGGATTGATAAAAATCTGAATGATGTTCCGGTTGCTTTCACTCATCTCGGCGATATTACGGGAGGCAATAGCGGAAGCCCCGTAATGAATTCAAAGGGAGAAATTATCGGAGTTGCTTTCGACGGAAATTATGAAGGGATGATATGTGACTGGCAGTATGATTCTGACCTGCAAAGAGTAATTTCTGTTGATATACGATATGTTCTTTTCATTACTGAAAAATTCGCAAATGCGGATTTCATTTTAAAAGAAATCGGACTAAAATAGCAAACATAATAATCCGTAATGAAAAAAAGACCCGCAAGACGGGTCTTTTTTATATTTAAAACTGTGCTGATTAAATATATCTAAATCATTCTGTAAACAACAGCATTGATATTCATTCCCGCACCTACTGAAGCAAAAACGAGAACATTATTTTTCAATATCTCGTGATTGATGAGATTTCCTTTCAGAATCATATCGAGCATAATAGGAATTGTAGCCACGGAACTGTTACCAAGTTTATTAATAACCATAGGCATTATTCCTTCGGGAATATTTTTTTCTTTGTAAAGTGAAAATATCCTCTGAACGATTGCGTCATCCATTTTTTCATTTGCCTGATGAATCAGAATTTTACTTACATCATTCAGTGAGAGATTCGCTCTTTCGAGACTTTTCTTCACTACAAGCGGAACATTAATGAGGGCATATTCATATAATTTTCGACCGTGCATTTTCAGATACAGAGTATCGCTTTTCTGTTCCGGATTGTAAGATTTGTTCATCCATAGGTAAAGTGCCTCTTCGAACGTATCAGACCTTGCCGCATGACTAAGAACACCGACAGGCTCATCACTTTCCACACCTTCTATAATCACTGCACCTGCCCCATCCGAATAAATCATACTGTCCCTGTCGTGCGGGTCTGAAATCCGTGAAAGTGCTTCCGAACCGATTACAAGAATTCTTTTGGCATCACCGGATTTAATATAATAATTTGCCTGAATAACTCCCTGAAGCCAGCCGGGACATCCGAATATAACATCATAGCAAACGGATTCGGGATTCTTAATGCCGAGTTTGTATTTTACTCTTGCCGCAAGCGAGGGAACGATATCCGTTCTTTTATTATCCGCTTTAACATCACCGAAATTATGGGCAACTATGACGTAATCAAGTGTTTCCGGGTCTATGCCCGATGAATCTACGCAATTTTTAGCCGCTAAATATGCAATATCGGAAGTGACGTAATTATCCTCGATATATCTGCGTTCGGAAATATTTGTAATTTTATGAAACTTTCTGATAATTTCTTCATTCGGTATCTCAATCACTTTTCCGTCACCATCATAAAAAACATTCTTCAAAAAATCTTCATTCGTTACTATCTTATCAGGAATAAAACATCCCGTACCCTTTATTACAGAATAAATTTTGTTTGACATCACGTATCTCTCTTTTATCAGTAGTTGATTTTAGTTTATTTATTATTAAAAATATGCAAATTTAGTTTCATTTTCTATGTATTAGAAATCACTGATTTATTTAAACCTGAAATCAATTTATTAATAAAAGACCGTAAAGTTAATACACCTTTGCAGTCTTTTTAAAAACATTTAGCCGAAATCTGCGGTTAGAAAGGATTTCTTATTTCTTTCCTTTGTCTTTTTTACTGCCGTCATCTTTTCCTTTATCGTCTCCGCTTTTATCTTTCTTTTCTTTATCCTGTTTGTCTTCTTTCTTCTGCTGTTTGTCTTCTTTTTTTAATTCCTTCTGTTCCTGTTTCTGCTCTTTCTTCAGTTCCTTTTGTTCCTGCTTTCCCTCTTTCTTCAGTTCCTTTTCTTCTTTCTTCAGTTCCTTTTCTTCTTTCTTCTGCTCTTTGTCCTCTTCCTTCAGTTCTTCTTTTTCATCTTTCGTTATTTTTTTTGCGTCTTTGTATGATACAAGTTTTTCCGGTTTGGAGACAGGTTCGTTTTTCTTCTCTTTCGATTTCTTCAGTTCGGGAGTATATACATTAATTCCGTCTTTCGTTATACCGATTTCTTCTTTCGATTTCACTTTTTTAATTTTTACAGGTTCAATTTTCTTACCTGTCTTTTTTTCTATGTCAGTTACATCCGGTCCCTTGTTAATGACTGTCCTTTCCTTAATCATAACACCGTCAGACTTCGTCATTTCCTTTATCATAATTTTATTTTTGTTCTCAACATACTGATACCTGTACTTATAAACAGACGGTTCCATCATACTCTTTTTTTCCACTATAGTATAATGGTTTTCGTTTATCTGCTCTTTAACATTAACCGCATTGTTTTCGATGTAAGTTCCGGGCGGAACAGGTGCCCAGGCAATGTATTCATCATTCTGCCGCCAGTCAACCCAGGCGGGGGAATAAGTTTTTCCGGGAAGCCATACCCATCCGAGTTCTTCATCCTTCGACCACCTGCCGTAATGACTTGTCAGGTCTTCCTGCGGAGTATTCGCTTTGAAATGCCAGCCTTCGTCCGTATATACCCATTGTCCGTTAAGATATGGGGTGTATTCCTCAACACCGCTTTCTTCAATCATTGTTCCCGCAAGTTCATTAGCAGGACGCCACACAAACAGATTAAAAAGTTGTTCTCCTGTCTGGGCGTAAACGGTTTTCACACCTAATATTTCCGAAAGCAGCCTTGATGCCTCGTCATTTCCCGATGATGTAGTTCCGGGTTTTATGTCAATTCCCATATCTTTGGCACTGACTTCAATCCATTCGCCGTGCGGCGACAGTTCTTTGTAAAAATAATCATAATCAACCGTCAGAAAGTCATCGTTCGATTCAGTGAATTCAGAGACTTCCCCGGTTGGGACATCGCTTTTTATTTCTTCCGTATCCTTTGAACAGGAAGAGAATAAGAAGACGACAAGCAAACACATTAAGATAATACTTAATTTGGTTCTCATTTTTTTTCTCCTGTAATTTATTATTGAAAAATATCTGGAAGTAAAATTATATGTATAATTTTTTCGTGAATAATTATCATATTTCATTAAAGCAAACATTTTTTCCCGGAATGCTGTAAACTCCGGATGTAATTGAGAATCGGATTTTAAAAATTTCAGTTAAAATATAACATTCAGAACTCTCTCATTGCACATTTTTTCTTCAACTGTGAAAGGTGCCAGGTAATATTAATTTCTTTAGGGCAAACCTCGACACAGTTAAAAATCGTATGACAGCGCCACAATCCGTCCGGACTGTCTATTACATTCATTCTTTCTCCGTCATCTTCATCACGGCTGTCAAATATAAACCTGTATGCTTTCAGTAATGCCGCAGGCGCGAGATATGCATCGTTTGTCCATAATGACGGGCAGGAAGCGGAACAGGCTCCGCATAATATGCAATTTACCGCCTCGTCAATTAGTGCCCTGTCTTCCTGACTCTGATATCTTTCCTTCACGGGCGGCTGAGACTTTGTAATCAGATACGGTTTGATTACTTCATATTTCGCGAAGAAATCGTCCATATCAACCACTAGGTCTTTTATAATCGGCATTGCAGGCAATGGGTCAATCGTAATATATTTTTTCTTGAAGTCCTGAACCAGCACCTGGCAGGCGAGCATATTCTTGCCGTTAATTTTCATTGCATCCGAACCGCAAATGCCGTGCGAACAGGAGCGCCTGTATGTAAGACTACCGTCAATATCCCATTTAACCTTATCGAGACAATCCAGTATTCTGAATGTCGGCTCTACATCTATTGTATAGTCTTTTCTGTAGGGCTTTTCGTCCTTTTCAGGATCAAAACGAAGAATTGATAATGTAACTTCCATTAGTATTTTCTCTCCTGTGGTTGATAATTTAAAATTGTTACAGGTTTATATTTAAGTTCAATTCCTTTTTCTGTTTTATACGCAAATGTGTGTTTCAGCCAGTTTTCATCGTCCCGTTTAGGATGGTCAATTCGCCAGTGTGCTCCTCTGCACTCCGTTCTCGCAAGTGCTCCGGTTACTATCGCATCCGAAAATTCGAGCAGGTTTCCGAGTTCTAATATTTCCATTAATTCGGTGTTAAACACCTTTCCTTTATGCATCATATGAACGTTTTTATATCTTTCCTCGAGTTCGTGAACAATATCAAGCATGATTTTCAAATCATTTTCATTTCTGAAAACACCGCATTTCAGAGTCATTTCTTCTTTAAGTTTTGCTCTGATTTTATCAGCATTTTCTCCCGAAGTTGTTGCATATATTTTTTTAAATCTTTCTTTGTCTTTTTCTTCGGCATTTTCAGGCAGAGGCAGTAATTCTGCATCACGCAGATATTTTGTAATGTTCTTTCCTGTTCTTCTTCCGTGAACTACAGCATCCAGCAGAGAGTTTGTTCCGAGTCTGTTTGCACCGTGAACCGAAATGCAGGCGCATTCACCTGCCGCATAGAACCCCTGAACGATATTGCCTTTCTCATCAGCCAGAACATTTCCGTAATTGTTTGTTGGAATGCCGCCCATCGAATAATGTGCAGTCGGTAAAATCGGAATCGGCTGAGTTACAGGGTCAATTCCTGCATAAGTTTTTGCAAATCCGGTAATTTCCGGCAACCGTTCTTTTAATTTTGCCGCGCCTAAATGTGTTAAATCCAGATTTACGAAATCTCTTCCGTCAATTCCACGCCCTTCGTTTATTTCAGTCTGAATACTGCGCGTTACCATATCACGCGGAGCAAGTTCCATTACGGTAGGAGCGTAATTTTTCATAAACCGCTCGCCGTTTCTGTTTTTCAGGAAACCTCCTTCTCCCCTTGCACCTTCCGTCACAAGTATTCCGAGCGGATAAAGTCCGGTTGGATGAAACTGAACGAATTCCATATCCTCAAGCGGAATTCCTGCACGGAATGCTATTGCAACTCCGTCGCCTGAATTGGCATAGGCGTTTGATGTTACTCTGTAAGCCCTTCCGTATCCGCCAGTTCCAAACATAACGGCTTTTGCGTGAAACGTGTGAATTTCGCCGTCCCTTAGGTTGAATGCAGTCAGACCTTTACAAACACCGTCATCTATAATCAATGATAACATAAAAAACTCGGAATAAAAGCGTACATTATTTCTCACACATTGTTCGTACAGTGCATGAAGTAAAACGTGACCTGTCCGGTCGGCGGCATAACACGCTCTCAATACCGGCATTCTTTTTATATTGCCGTTTTCGTCCTTAACCTCCTTTGTGTGACCTCCGAACTGCCTTTGTGCAATCTTCCCTTCCTTCGTTCTGCTGAAAGGCACGCCCATATGCTCGAGTTCATAAATGGCATCAGGTGCTTCTTCACACATCATTTTAATTGCATCCTGGTCGCCGAGGTAATCACTGCCTTTAACAGAATCAAAGATGTGCCACTCAACCGTATCGTGCTCTTCATTACCGAGGGCTGCGGCTATACCGCCCTGTGCTGCACCGGAATGTGACCTTGTGGGAAATAACTTTGATATTACGCCTACATCATAGTTACGGGAGGTTTCTACCGCCGCTCTTAAACCTGCCAGCCCCGCCCCTACAATAATTAAATCATGTTTATGTATCATTAATATTATGTTTGTTTAGAGAACAATTAATATTACGCATTAATTTAATAAGAATATAAATAATATAAAATACTAAGGTATTTTCATTTATTTATCCCGATTATTCATTTTTTCCAATAGTTAAACATATAAGGATAATTCTTTATTAATTTAATGCAATTGATTAATTATTAAAATATAAAATTATTATCCTAATCCATTACCCGTCAAACCGGAACTAAGCATTACGTATTTCTCGCAAAGAAGCAAAGAGGCAAAGACGCGAAGAAAAATATCATTTTAAATTTTCTGCGGATTTAGTTTAAGTTTTGTGATTTAAGTGTTAAAATGAGTGATGTATTTAATTTCATTAATCTTAATTTACTTGCCGTTTTTCGTAGAATTTGAAAGCAACGGACTGATTATTCTGTTCAAAATTCCTTTACAATTCATTTTATTCACTAAAATATAATCTCTGTGTCTCTTCTTATCTGCAAGATATTTTTATCTCTCTTTATCTCAATGTAATAATTAACTTTCGAACAGAAACCCGGACTGTTATATAAAAAGCAGAACCCGTCTTGCGACGGGTCCTGTTTTCTTTTTACTTTAGTTTTTGTTTATGAGAAAGATTTCCTA
>CAYWMV010000123.1:0-7166 GCA_964459055.1 uncultured Ignavibacteriaceae bacterium
ACTACTTACTACTTACTACTTACTACTTACTACTTACTACTTACTACTGACTACTAAATTATTTCCCCTCAATTTATCATTTAAATTTCATATTTTTGAAGTATGCTAAACCGAAATTAACTCATATCTTATAAAATCAAATAAAAATTTATGTCTATTAAAATCACAGGAAAAGGTTTAAAAATCGAGGATGTTTATAAAGTTGCCGTGGAAGGGGAAAAAGTTGAATTGCATCCGGAGGCAATTGAAAGAATAAAGAAATGCAGGGGATTCGTGGAAAAACGAATAGTTGCCAAAGAAATAATGTACGGAGTGAATACGGGGATTGGGGAATTTTCTGAAGTTGTATTAAACGATGACCAGGTAAAGCAATTCCAGAAGTATTTAATTTACAATCATTCTGCCGGAATAGGTGAACCTGCTCCTATTGAGCACGTTCGCGCTGCAATGCTTTCCCGTGTTAATGTTCACGCAAACGGATATTCAGCCTGCAGACCGGAAATTACTCAGACTTTTGTTGATATGCTTAACAAAGGAGTTACTCCCGTAGTGTGCGTAAAAGGAAGTGTCGGTGCTTGCGGAGACCTTGCACCTATGAGTCAGATTGCATTGCTGTTGATGGGTGAAGGTGAAGCGTTCTATCAGGGTAAAAGGATGCCGGGAAAAGATGCACTGGAAAAAGCAGGAATTCCGATACCCGGTCTGAAAGCAAGAGACGGCTTAGCGGCAATCAACGGCAGCAATCTGATAACAGGTATTGCCTGTATTGAATTATATGAAGCGGAGAGATTTCTGAAACAGGCGGAGGTTGCCTGTGCGATGACGCTCGAGGCTTTAATGGCTAATATGAAACCTTATGACACGAGACTGCATAAATTACGCGGATTTCAGGGTGCAGTTACTTCTGCCGAAAATATTAAAAGAGTGATTGACGGTTCTGATTTGCTTGGAAAAGTAAAGACAAAAGTTCAGGATGCATATTCTATGCGCTCGACTCCGCAGGTAATCGGTGCGGCAAGAGACCAGATGAGATGGACAAGGGAACAGATAGAAATAGAATTGAACGGTGTCGGTGATAATCCTATTTTCCTTGCAGATGATGAAGTAGTTCTGACAGGTGCAAATTTCCAGGGCTCGCCCATCAGTGTCCCGCTTGATATGCTTGGAGCGGCAATTACTATGGTATGCGTTATTTCGGAAAGAAGATTAAACAGATTACTGAATCCTGCATTAAGTGTAGGGCTTCCTGCGTTTTTAACAAAGGGTGCAGGAATGTTTTCAGGGCATATGCTTAGCCAGTACACAGCGGATATGCTAATAGTAGAACAAAGAATTTTATCAATGCCCGCATCAATCCAGTCAATTCCTGCAGCAGCAGACCAGGAAGACTTTGTAAGTATGGGGATGAATACCGCACTGAAAACCAGACAAATACTTGACAATGCTTATGGTGTACTCGGGATTGAATTTATTGCGGCGGCACAGGCGATTGATTTCAGGGAATACAATGTAGGAAAAGGAACGAAAGCAGCACATAAGTCAGTCCGTGAAGTGGTTGAACATCTTGAAGTTGACAGACCGCTTTATCCCGACCATAACAATATGATGAAAGCGGTTAAGGAACTGAAAATGCTGAATGCAGTCGAAAAAGAAATCGGCGAACTGAAGATTTATTAATTCGTTATATATATTTTTTATATTTCACCACTGAGTTTACTAAGTACAGAAAGAAATAAAAAAAATCTCTGTGCCCTAAGTGTTCTTAGTGGTAAGAAAACAACCTTAAAAATGAAAACAAAAAATATTTTACTTGCTCTGTTAATTCTGCTGGTCTTGTTTACCGGGTTTGGTTACGAACCGCAAAATGACTTTGAGTTTTTTTATGATTTATATCTGAAAAAAGATTATTTCCGTCTGAAGACGCTTGTGAATCAGCAGAAAGAAAGTCTTGAACACTGGCAGTCTTACGTGATAACGTGCTTCGTTGCATCCGCTTTCGGAAAATATGAAATTTCCAATAACCTAATCAGGGAACTATCCGGACAGTACATTGACATAGTACCTGATTCAATTATGGCAAGAGTCTATATCACAAAGTCAAATAATGATATCAAACTCGGGAACTACAGGAATGCATATGAATCAAGCAAAATAGTACTCGATAAATACAGTGCCGGTCTGGATGAGAAAACGCTTGAAGACGTGAAAAATTCTATGATAATATGGGAAGCAATTTCGGGTGTACCTAAAATGACTCTGCTGAACAGGAAAAGCACGAAGATTCAGATGAAACTTGATTTAGCCGGACTTTATAATGTTCCCGTGCGTGTTAACTCTTCGGTTTTTGAGTTCGTATTCGATACGGGTGCGAATATCTCGACAATTTCACAATCGAATGCTGAAAAGTCCGGAGTTGAGATACTCGGCAATGAATTTGATGTCGGAACTTCGACAGGGGATAAGGTAAAAGCAAAAATCGGAATTGCAAAAAAATTTCAACTCGGTGAATTAATTTTCGAAAATGTGGTATTTATTATCATACCTGATGCAGCACTGGAATTCGGAGGCGGAATATATAAAATATCGGGAATTGTAGGTTTTCCCGTGATGCAGGAAATGAAAGAAATCAGAATTAATAGTATGTTAGAACTGTTAATTCCTGAAGAAAAAATTACAATATCAAATCCAAATTTGTTTTTTGACGAATTCACTCCTGTTGTTCAGGGCTTTATCGATAATGATACTCTGAATTTATTGTTTGATTCGGGTGCAAGAAATTCTTCGCTGTATGAACCGTATTATCAGATGCACAAAAAATATATAGAAGAAAATTATGAGTCTAAGATTATAAAAATTCAGGGAGCAGGTAGTGAGAAAGAACTTAAAGCATATATTATCGGGGAAAAAGAAATTCGAATATATAACAAATCAGGTGTTTTAAAAAATCTGGTTGTATATACAGAGCCGCTTAAAAAAGAAGATAATAATTACGCAGGAAAAATCGGCAGGGATTATCTCGGGGAATTTGACGAAGTAATAATTAATTTTGAACATCCCGCTCTTATTTTGAGATAAAATAATTTCCCTCATCCGATGAACAAGTTCATCGGATGAGGGAACAACTTGTCACTTTACACTTGTCACTTGTAACTGTTCCTTGTCCCTACTTCACAAGCAGCATACGTTTCGTATCCTCAAATGTACCTGCTGTTATCTTATAAAAATACACTCCGCTCGAGAAATTATCCGCATTCCATACAACTTCATAATTTCCCGGCTGCATTGTTTCATTCACTAAATCAGCAACTTCGCGTCCTGTTAAATCGAATATTTTCAGACTTACAAACTGATTCGAAGGGATTTGGAATTTAATTGCTGTTGACGGATTAAACGGATTCGGATAATTTTGTCCGAGAGCAAACGTTTTCGGAATTTCATTCCCGGATTGTGTTATACCCGTTGCCGCATCTTTATATTCCACGATTCTTATTTCGTCAATATATACACCGTCACCGGGTTGTCCGCTGTCAGTGTAGAGATAAAATCTCACTTTAATATTTTTCCCGATATAAGGAGTCAGGTTGACCTGTTCATATACCCAGTACTTAAGACCTATGTATGTCGGCTGACTTGAAAATGTTGTAGTGTATCTTCCTGCTACACTTGTCCAGGATGTTCCGTTGTCGGTGCTGATTTGAATTCGAACATAATCATATCCTGTTTCAGTTGCAAATTTAATTGCATATTCAAGTCTCGGATTTATTTTGCCTGTAAGATTAATCTGATTATTCATGGTAAACTGGCTCGTGGTTGAATTCTGTGTATTTCCGTATCTTGAATCCGCAAATGAACGAGTGCCTTTCCAGCAACTTGCAAATGTAGTGTCCCAGTGCAGTTTATTGCTCGTGCTTGTCCAGTTACTTTTACCGTTTTCCGCATTATCGGAAAAGAGCGTTTCAACTTTTCCGACAGTTACGTAAAAAGTGTCCGTTGACACAACAACGTTTTGCTGTTTTACTTTTGCCACAAAGATCATGTTATCGGCTATATTAGCGGAATTCGGAATTCTGAATTTAAAAGGAGTACTTGTATTTGTTTTGGTTTGCCTTGCCTGAATGCTGTCATAATTAACGCTTCCGACCAGTGTTGTCAGTCCGGAATAAGTTGAAGTTACATCAACAACAACATTCTTTGAAGTTAATCCGAGTCCTTTGTTTCTGACGGCAATCTGAAGTTGCAGAGTATCATTCTTTGATGCCCAGCCTTTTCCTGCAATAGTAAAACTCTGCAATTTAGCGTATGCGCCTCCGAAGTATGTTACAAGTTTCATTGTAGGAAGAAACCTACTGCACATCGGAATAATGTTTGAAGATGAGGGCCAGAAACTTGACCCTTCCATTTCGGAAGTCCAGGCATAAGCACCTATTGAATCATGCATCCAGTCTCTTGTGGTACCGGCAGAATAATATGAGAGCATTTCCCATACATTTCCGTAAAGGAATTGATTCGTTACCCCGAATTCGGAACTGAAATCCTGATACATCTCATAAGCAACCACCTGATTGATGTAACTATACGGATTAAGATTATAACCGGCTGCAGAATGCAGTGTCATACCGATTTTCGGATGTATCGTCTGAAGGAATGCTTTTATACGCTGAGTTTCGGGCTCGGAAGCGGGGGCAGAACCTCTGTATGTATCTGAACAGGGGTTACTGCTTGAACCTGAACCTACTCCCCAACCAACATTGTAATTTCTGTTTAAATCCGTTCCGAGACAGGAAGAACCCGGGTTTACACCTCTGCTTTTTCTCCAGCTGCCTCCGCCGTTAGGATTGGTTGTCTGATTGTAAACATAACCGTCGGGATTTACTATCGGTACAAAAAATATTTCCCTTGTGTTAACAAGTTGCTGTACTTCCGTGTTAGATGCATAATTCTCCAGCAAATACCACATATAATATAACTGAACTTCCATTGACATTGGCTCGCGCGCATGGTGAATTCCGTCGAAATAAACCGCAGGCTCGGTTGCGGATTCATTCACGTCGGGATTGTCCGATATCTTAACAGCATATATGGTACGATTTTCGTATGTATTTCCCAGATTCTGTTTTGCGGAAATTAATGTCGGGAACAGCAGTCTCAGTGAATCAAGAACGCTGATAATTTCAGTATATTTATGAAATCCTCCCATCGTTCCGAGCGTATATCCGGTAATTCCGTCAGATTTCATAATATCTTTATTGTTTTGTATTTCCGCTGCGGTCATCGGCGGCAGATTGTCATAATATTCTTTTATATTGTCTATCAGAATTTCATATCTGAATCCTGTTGATTTGAGTTTTAGAAATTCGTCATAATTCATTTCGAGAATAATTTCGGTTTTTTTGTTGCCGAAGTATTCATCAACGGTGATTCCGTAATCGGAGAGTCTCTGAATGTCTTGCTGTGAATTTATGAATACCTTAACTCTTTTGTCTGCAGGAATCTCCTTGTCATTCCCGTTAAAATAAAATCCTGTAAAAATAATTGCAATAATAAATACAATTGCAAATAGCGAAATTAATTTTTGTTTCATATAATTTTAATATAATTAATAAATTTTTGGTTTTCTGCCGGTAAGATGGTATTACCTATTTTAATGTATATCATAAATTTATATACAAATATAATGATAATAAAATTCGATAAAAATAAGAAAAATTTTAAATTTTACAGACGCGCGAATCAAATATCTGATTTTGTTTTTTTGACATATACTAATAAGTAGTTAACATAAAACTGCAATGACCCCGAAAAAGCATATAAAAAAAAAGACTATAAAATTATAGTCTCCTTGATGCAGAGAGAGAGGGATTCGAACCCCCGGTACCCGGAGGGTACAACGGTTTTCAAGACCGCCGCTTTCAACCACTCAGCCATCTCTCTAATAAAGAACAATAAATTTAGTTGATTTTATTTAAAAATTAAATACTTAAATAAATAACTCTGTAGAGACTGTCTAAATACTCCTTCCCAGGCTCCGGCTCGAAAATACTCCTTCCCAAGCTCCGGCTCGAAAATACTCCTTCCCAAGTTCCGGCTCGAAAATACTCCTTCCCAAGCTCCGGCTCGAAAATACTCCTTCCCAGGCTCCGGCTCGAAAAAACTCCTTCCCAAGCTCCGGCTTGGGAAGGTTTTTGCGGTTTTTTACTTCTTAACAATCTGTTTTCACAAAGTTTCTATACTGCGATTTTTAACATTCATCGAATAGAAATACAACTTTTACTTCAGGTTATTTTTCAAGCATTCTGCCGGCGATTTGTTCCAGATACAACTGCTTGCCGATATCAAATTTTTTTGCATAGGAAGTTATTATATTATAAAGGTCGTACGCCGTGGAATTTCCGGACAATTTTCTGAAAAGGCTTTCTCTTTCAGTTCTGAACATCATACGGTCGAGAGATGGAATTAATTTGCGCGAAAATTCTTTCGGTATTCGCGCGTCAAGTTTCACAACAGAATCCTCTATTTTTTTAAAATCTTTTCCGTTAACGGACATTTTACTTCCTATATATTTTTTCATTTGCGCAATTTTTACTCCGAAATGAAAAATCTGTTTTTGCGAATTATTTTTTGTTTCCGCTATTCCCGTACTGTCAGATTCAAAGCGATAAAGATACGGGTATATTGAAAGAGCTCTGAACCCTGTTTCGGAATTAAAAATATTATATCCGATGCCGAGTTTTTCATCCTCAAAAGGTGTGAAAATGTGGTTAATTTTTGTATAAATTCTCAGGAAAAAATCATTTCTTGAAATTTTATCTATTTCAAAGTTCTTACATATATTTATAACGTCAAGGTCGGTTAAATCCGTGTAATTCGAAGAGGTAATTGTAATTGCCTCCCCGTTTTCGACTTTTACATTAATTTTTTCACTTTTGATATTGCCGATAAAATCATTTCCGACCGAGACAATTGAATTTACACTCAGTTTTGGTATCAGTTCTTTTGGCATGTGATACCAATTCAGCAGTTTATTAATAAATGATTTCCTTACAGGATATTCTTAATTTACTGAATTTCTGTCATGCATAAATATTTTTTCTTATTTCACGAATAAATATATATCTCCCGGTTTTAATGTATGCGTAATACGATTAAGATTTTTTAAATAATCAGTC
>CAYWMV010000124.1:0-7099 GCA_964459055.1 uncultured Ignavibacteriaceae bacterium
CTAGCAAAAAATCTAAGAGATATATTCTCGGATAAAAAATTAGGGCGCACTGATATTTTGAAAAACGAAAATTTATGGAACTGGATATCCTACATCTGGATTGAGCAGTTAACAAATGACCTCAGGGAAATAAGGGAGACAGCGAGATACATTTTAACGCCGGGTAAAAATAACAGACATATTGTTTTCTCTTCTTATGATATTATAACACTGTGCGGAGATAAGTTATCACAATTATTTCTATACACCCCTCTTCATAAAGAGAGTGAATTTATTAATAATTTTGTAGGCAAACACAGATGGATATCTAATTTAACACTTATAGAAATTTTGTATGAATTATATTATGATAAAATATATAAGAAACCCAAGCAAGGTTGCGCGCACAAAGGGACACCTGGGAATATATACAGACTGGTAAAAGTTCTTGGTCAAATTGAACTGAATTACGATATTTACAGTATGGAGGTATCTAAAATAATGTCGTTTTTGCCCGGGGAGTTCGATAAATGGAAAAAAAAACTGATATTGTATATCTGAAGTTTAACTTTTTATGAAATAATAATTTTAAAATTCTTTTTATGTACATTTCGCAAAAGTAAAGATATTTAATGATCCGATTAATTAATATAATCTGCTTTTATTTTAATTTAAATCTTTTGTAAATTACTTGATTAAGAAAGTTAAAAAAATAAATTGAAAAAAGATTTTTACTGGACTGATAAAACAGCGCCGCATTCTCAAAGAAGAAGGGAAATTCTGCAGAAATATCCTCAGGTTAAAGAGTTGTTCGGTCCTGACATAAGACTTGCATTTGTTACCATATTTCTTGTATTACTTCAACTTGCAATCGCATATTTTATCGGCGAATTGAATTTTATCTGGCTTTTAGTTGCTGCATATTTTGCAGGGGCGACCATAACACACATATTATTTCTGGCAATTCACGAAATTACACACAACATGGCTTTTAAAAAGCAAACTGCCAATAACTGGCTGGCGTTTTTTGCAAATATCCCGATTGTTTTTCCCTATGCAATTTCTTTTAAATTATATCACACGATGCATCACCGTCAGCAGGGAGAAGATACCTACGATGTTGATATCCCGGTAAAAAACGAAGCGAGAATTTTCAGAGGTGTTATCGGTAAGATGGTTTGGGCATTTATACAGATAATATTTTATGCTTTCAGACCGATGTTTGTACGAAAAATAAAAATTACGAAATGGCAGATTTACAACATTATTTTTCAGATAATAGCAATTTCTGTTTTTATATATTTTGCCGGGTGGTATGCACTTATATATTTACTGCTCTCGGATTTTTTTGCGGGGAGCATACACCCTCTTGCGGGACATTTCATTGCGGAGCATTACGTTTTCAGTGAAGGGCAGGAGACCTATTCTTATTACGGACCTGCCAACAAAATTCTGCTGAATGTCGGTTATCACAACGAACATCACGATTTTCCCAGCATACCCGGATTCAGATTACCCAAATTGAAAGCGATGGCAGCCGAATACTACGATAATCTTTATTCGCACAAATCCTATATCAAGGTTTTATTTATGTTTATTTTTAAACGTGATATAAGTTTATTTTCACGGGTAAAAAGAACCGCCTGATTATTTTACCAGCAGCATTGTTCTTGTATCATTAACTCCTTTATCATTTCTTATATTGTAAAAGTAAACGCCCGAAGATAGATTATCCCCCGTGAAATTTACTTTATAAATTCCCGAAGACATAGTTTCGTTATTCAAAAGCGTTTCAACTTTCCTTCCTTTTATGTCAAATATTTCAAGAGTAACAAATGAGGTAACATTGAGTTTAAATTCAATACTCGTTGAGGGATTAAAAGGATTCGGATAATTTTGTTTAAGCACAAATTTTTCCGGTACCACGTCAGACAGTTTCTTTATTCCGGAGCCCGCAACGATATTTATATACTGTGTTTTAATCAGTGTGTCTGAGCCGTAAGAATTTGATGCTATCAGTTTAACTGCGTGTGTTCCGACAGGGAATTGAATATTGATTGGATTCTGCTGTGTTGAAGTAGAAGGTGTTCCCGCACCGAAATCCCAAAACCAGTTCGTTGGGTTGTAAGATGATAAATCAAAAAAATTAATTAAACTTCCCTGAATCGTATCTCTTACAGGCGTGTAAAAATCTACAACGGGTTTTCTGGTGACTGTTTGTTTGTATGCATTAATCTGTGTTCCGCTTCCTGCGGTGATAAAAACCCCATCTTTGCCTATCGGGCAACCGGAGTAATAGTTGTAGGGGACATTCAACTGCCATTTAATTGTCAGTAGGTCGGGAGTGAAGGCAAAGTATCTTCCGTTTCCTGCTTCGACTGTTGTAACGAATACAGTTGAGTCATTATCTACCGTAATGTAACCGGCGGGAATATTCGAAGATACTGAATCAATTACCTGTCCCGTATTTCCATTTACCCGCATTAATTTTCCGCTGTTGGTACCGTAATTAACATTTGCACAATATAAAGTATTATTGGGACCGAATGATTTTACAAGTACAGCAGGAGACAGACTCCATTTTTGAGTAAATCCGCTTCCATTATCGGTGAAAGCGTGAAGTGAACCTCCGTCTCTTGCTATGTAAATAGTTCCGTCGGGTCCGATAATAAGGTCATTTTCCTGGTCCCCGTCTCCCGGTAGTTCTGCAGACTGATATTTTGTCTGACCTGTGTTTATATCTATTGCAATTAATTTCTTGGGAGTTACAATAGAGCCCGTCCAGTGGTAGTAAGTATTGCCGTAAACTACATATCCTCCGTCAGGTCCAACTGGAATTATATAATTATTTGTCCAAACAGGAATTCCCGTTTTTCTGTTCAAGCGTTTTCCGAATATAATCGGGTCTCCGTTCGGAACAAAGCAAATTCCCGTATTCCCGGGGAACATATCGGAATTCACTGACCATAAAACCGAGCCATCGGATATTTTAAGGGCATATAATTTTTTTGTTTTATAATCGCAGGCATATACGGCATCTTCATTAAATCCCACAGCATACATAATAGAAGTATCGGCAATAGTTTTTTCCCATATTAAACTTCCGTCATTTAATGAGCGGAGTTCTATTTTTCCGAGATAAGAAGGGGAAAATGTTATTCTTGCAGTTACAAATAAATTATTCCAGGTATAAACTGAATTTCCCCACACTGATGAATTTGTGCTGTTAACAGACCAGTAGGGTGAACTTACAGATAAAGGTCCTGTCATTTTAGTGACACCGTTTTTCTGATTGTTCCCGGATATCGTGTACCAGTTCTGGGCAGTTGCAGAACCGGATATTATAAATATTGCAAGTAATATAATTCTTATACCCATAAAATATATTTTAATTTTCTTCAAAATAATTTAAAATTTAAATATTATATATTCAAAAATAATATTTCTCAAATAATTTCATAATCCTGTCAATGCACGGCTAAATATATTTATATTTATAGAATAATCCGTGTTCATCAGCCTAATCCGTATACACCCGAATTCCGAATATGTAATGATAGTATGTAACAAAAATTCTTTGTCATTTTAAGTAAATTTTTAGAAGTAATGGAATAATGTTTGGTTTATACCCCGCCCCGGTTTTAAATATTAATTCAAATATATTTATAAAATAATACGAATTTTTCAACTAAAAATAATACTTGACATTAAAAAACAATAACAATAATTTTGTAATAGGGTAATATCTTGTAACAATAATTGAGCAGAATTTATTTTATTAGCAACATTTTTTAAATTTTTTGTTCTAAATTAAATAGGGGTTCTAAATGGTAATTTCAACAAACGACATTGACATCGATGACTGGGTAGAGATATTCGAAGATTATTTAGAGATTAAGAACGAACTGCGTTCAGGTTCCGCAGAATTCATTTCTGTTCAAAATCGGAATTTTGAATGCGAAGAGAATTACAAAATCAGGAATAATCAGTTCGGCTTCCTGCAATCATCGGTTCAGGGCAGAGATAAGGATTATACTGATTTCAGAGATTCGGAAAATTCCCTGGTATCTTTTCGGAAGCACTCAGGCGATAAGCAGCCTATTGCTTTCCCTGATAAAAGCGAAGAAAAGAAAATGTTTTTGAATTCCGAAATTTCAATAAAGCCGAAAGCCAAAATTACTAACAGGGGTCGTCTAAAACATTCGGTTGAATTCAGTAATGTTAATTCCGTTTCGGAACAAACTGCGGATATCAAAGGTTGTGAAATCTGGTACAAAATTGAAGGTGGTGAGTCAGCAGGTGAAACAGGATTTAAGTATTTATCAACCGACACGAATTCACCGCACATTGTTCACTTCAGAAAAGAGCATTCCGGTAAAATTGTCAGTTACAAACTGCGATGGATTAACAGCAGAAATGAAACCGGACCGTGGAGTGAAACAGAAAGTGCAAGAATCAGGTTTATTCCTCAAGTAAGGATTAGACCGGATATTTTTATTTTATTTTTTCAAAAACTAATTATGTAAATTAATGAAAAAATTAAATTTCTTACCGGTTATTATACTGTTAAACTGCTGGATGATTTCCTCTGATTGTTCCGCACAGTGGTTCCCGCAAAACTGCGGAACACTAAATTTTCTCTCTTCGGTGTGTTTCCCGAATCCTCAGACGGGATGGATAACAGGAGGATGCGGTACAATTAAAAAAACAACGGATTACGGTTATAACTGGAATACTCAATGATGCTGTGTTACAACAAATCTGATTTCCATTGATTTTTCAAATTCAAATTCCGGCTGGGTTGTGGGTTGGTACGGGAAAATTTTAAAAACAACTAACGGCGGGAATAACTGGTTTCTTCAGTCAAGCGGAGTTACGAACCATCTTTTCTGCGTACATCTGATTTCAGAAACTGAAGGGTATGCAGGAGGTTATTACGGAAAAATTCTGAAAACAACAAACGGCGGAAATAACTGGTATTCTCTGAACAGCGGAACGGGAAATCACATTCGTTCAATTTATTTCATATCTCAGGGTACGGGTTTTGCGGCGGGAGACAACGGAGTGATTTGCAAGACTGTTGACGGCGGAGCTACGTGGAATGTAATTCAAACCGGAATAACGAGTGCAATCTGGTCGATTTATTTTAATTCGTCAGGAACGGGTTTCGTATCCGGATATAACGGAATACTGTTCAAAACAACTAACGGGGGCTTAAACTGGACAAGTAAGCAAAATGTGACTTCAAATAATCTTTTCTCCGTATATTTCGGAGATGCAAACACGGGCTTTGCGGTCGGAAGTTACGGAACTATATTAAAGTCAACAAACGGAGGCGAGAACTGGGGGTTGCAATACAGCGGTACGACGAACCATCTGTGGTCAGTTCAATTTACAGCGGTGCTTACGGGGTACATTTCAGGCAACGGCGGTATGGTGCTTGCTACTTTAAACAGCGGCGGACTTACGGGAATGAATAATTCCGGGACGAACATACCTGATAAATGCAGCCTTTATCAGAATTATCCGAATCCGTTCAATTCAATGACAAATGTAAAATTGCATATGTTAAATGCAGGAGTTGCGAAGATAATTGTGTATGATTTGCTCGGGAAAGAAGTGACAACTTTGTTAAACGAAAAACTGAATGCCGGAGAGTATGAAATTAATTTTAACGCAGGTAATTTACCTAGCGGTGAATATTTTTATGCACTTTATGCAGACGGAAAAAGAATTGTCGTAAAAAAAATGATTGTTCTTAAATAAGAACAATTGAAGTTTATTCATATTTATTTTCAAATTAAAATAAGCAGCGGGAGAAAAACACTCCCGTTGTTTTTTTTTAATATTATTTTCTATATTTTACAGAAAATTTCTCCTGCGTACAGAGGCAGGGGATTAACCGGAAAATAAATAAATTCGAAATTATGAAAACAAGAATATTGAAATTTGTACTTTTTATTACAGTAATATTTACATTTGTAATATCTTACGGATGCTTTAAAAAGGATGTTATGGTAGATACAGCAGACGATGTGGAAGAAGTACTGATAATGGATGCCGGTGGGGAAAAAGTTCTTGTAACAAGGGAAGAAATATACCAGGCGACTTCTAAGGAGAGTGGAAGGGGTATAACAAGAACTACCGGATATACCGAATACAGATTATCTTCGTATAATCTGAATACAGGAGAACTCATAAAAAGAGTTGATTTAGGCGAAAGGGATGACAATAATCATTTTTTGCTGGGTCCTGCAGACGGGAAATTATGGTATATCAGCAGCGATAAGGAAATTGGATTGCATGCACGCGACCCGAAAACTCTCGAAATAATTGTCCCTCAGAGCGAAATATTAAACAAGAATCCTGAACTGACTGACAATCTGCCCCATCCTCAACATTACGAGTACAGAAGATACTATGGTTATGATAATTCCTTGAAAATGCCGATGATATCGGATAATTCAGGATTTGTTTATTATCTCGACCCTAAAACATTAAAAACGGAAAAAACGGATAAATCAATTGAAACATTTAAGTATGACGAGTCGGCAAAAACCACCTCTATGGAATTCAATTCAGATACATATCTGAATTTAAGCGGGGAACCTAGAAAAATACTTCGTATAAAATCAAAAGATTATCCCGAATTCTCGTTTCTTGACGGAGATTTTATGTTTTCTACTACAAAATATTCTTTGTCGGAAACAAATCCGGAATTCTTCGAACCGATAAATAAAGAAATTGAAAAATACAGGAGGGATATTGATTCGCTGAATAAACTTCTCGAAGAATACAAAAACTCAGGAGTAAATGAAAGTGATTACAGAATAAGGTCAGTAGGGTATTCTATTGAAAGTGCCCAAAGGGATATAAAACGTAAAGAAGACGAAATAAAAAGAAAGGATACACACAACAGCGTACTGATAACGGAAGACAGAGGTGTATTCATAATGCATAAAAGTAACGCTACAGACACGGCAAAGGTAATAATATCAAAAATCTTAATTGATGAAAATCTGAAACCTGAAAAAAAATGGGAGACAATACTTCAGAACGTTTTTTATGACCCCGGAAAGGTAATTTCTAACAGCGGATTTGAATATGTTTTTTCAAAAGG